>JBEKBI010000017.1:0-53930 GCA_050015475.1 Acidimicrobiales bacterium
TCAACTACACCGAGAACGTGCGGCTCACCAACGCACTTGGCCATCTCTCGGGACCGTTCTGATCATCGAGGCGGGCCGGTCCGAGCGGTAGAGGAACGAGGGCGCCGAGCTCCACCTTCGTCGTCGGAGCCGCCCAGACAACAGTTCGGTTCGCTGGGTCGCGACGACATCTTCGGTATGCACCAGAGCGCAGTATTGGCGGCGTAGGTGCCTGGCCGCCCGGGCAAGCGGTTTGGACAACGAAGCGGACCTGTCAGAGAGACTGAAGATGACAATCAGTGCGCCGACACGGAAAGCGTTGTCTCCTGAACAGCGAGTGGAGCTGAGGGGACTTGAACCCCTGACCCCCTGGTTGCAAACCAGGTGCTCTGCCAACTGAGCTACAGCCCCGCTGAGCCTCAGCCTACGCGTCAGGTTGGACCTGGTCCGGCTGCGGCGGCAGGTCCAGTTGGACTGCCCCTGCTCGAGACCCGGGCTCCCGTCCCGTCCGAGTCCGGGCCACTGCACATTGCCCGGGCAGGTCTTCGAGCAAAGACACAGCCTCGTTCACTGCACGATCGCGCAGCGATGCCTCGGTGTGGTGGCCAGCGATGTCCAGGTGCACCGACGCGAGCCCGAGCGACCGTTGGACCGGCCCTTGTGCAGCGCGAAGGCTTTGCACCTTGGCGAGGGGAATCCAGACCGTCTCTCGGCGGATGCGCCCGAAGACGGCCACGGCACAGTTCTCGCCGACGCCTGCGCGAAGGAAGTGATAGCTGAACGGCGCCCTGATCACAGCTCGGCGGGGAGGTTGGGTCAGCACAGCCTCATGACCCGGCAAGACCCTCGACAGCAGCCACCTTGCCTCTGCGAGAGACCCAACCGGAAGCAGCGCGTGACGAAGGCTCGCCGGCTGCTGGTGGTCACCGCGTTTGACTCCACCTGCGAGGTGCAAATCGAGGCGGCACCAACCAAAGGGGCGAAACCAAAGGGGCTCCACCATGTGGACTGCCTGGATGCGGCCTCTGGGCACCGTCTCGGCCGCTCTAGACAGCAGGCCCGAGGTAATGCGGAGGCCATCTGGGGCGTCGGCCACGGCGAAGGACCATTCCGTCGATATCCTCCGCCAACCGGCGAGACCCATCGTCATGACGGCGGCGACCGTTCCGCCGCTGCCGATGGCCACCGCGGCGGGTTCCAGCGATACAACGACGCCGAGGGCGGCGGCGGCAAGCAGGCTGGTGGGCACAGCCCCGCTTAGGAAGCTGGCGGCAATCAGCCTGCCGTTCGGGACAGACACCAGGCGTTCTTCCGGAGGCGCGGGCACCGCCTCGTGCAGACCGTGGGCAACCGCAAGCAGGGCTGCGCGAACTTGGATCGCCTGCTCGGAGCGCAGATAACAAAGTCGGGCGTCGCCCCGCGACGCTCCCCCCGTTCGGACGCGAACCTCGGCGAGTCCCATGATCCGGGCCAGAAAGGGTTCGACCAGATCAACTGCTTGAGCGCGAGACAACGGCACTTGCAGCGACTGGCGTCGGATTAGTCCCGTTTCGACTCGCAAGGTCTCTCCATCAACTCGCCAGCGCGTGACCAACCAGGAGACGACACCGCCCAATGCGGCCACGCCGACCACAGCAATGTCGGAAGTCGGCAAGCCTCCGGGGCCGCGACGCGTCGTTGTCGACGCGACGACGAGGAGGAGCGCAAAGAACGCAGGGCCGACTCGCACTATCGGCGAGAGCGGGTGCAGACGCTGCCAGGTCCTCGGCAGCCTTACGGCTTCAGATCCCAGCGGCACGAGCCTCACCCAAGCGAGTGAGCTGTTCGCGCAAGCGCGCCGCCTCCGACGTCTCGAGGCCAGGCAAGCGGGCGTCCGTCGCTGCGGCCGCGGTGTGCAGTCGCACGGTGGCGATGCCGAACAGGCGCTCCGCGAGACCGGCCGTCACATCGACGAACTGCATGCGCCCATATGGGACGATCGAAAGCCTCTTGATCAGAACTCCGCGTCGAATGAGCAGATCGTCGGCCCGCTCGAGGTAGCCCCACGACTCGTAGCGGCGGTTGACAAACCCCCAAGCCACCCACGCGATTACGAGGGCCCCTGCCCCGGCGGCGATGCTCGCCGCGACACCGGACAGTGTCGCTCCCGCCACACACGCAAGGACTACTACCGCCAATCCGCCCAGGCCGACCTCCAGGCGCCGCATCTTCCTCAGCTTGAGTGAGACATGGCACCACTCAGCACTAGACTCGACGTCGGTAATTTCCACGCGCCCGCCAGCCATCTCGTCATCCTCGCGCTACTGCGCGAGGCGCCTCAGCCCGAGTATCAGAAGACCCGCGCACGCAACTGACCGCGAATGGGCGACCCCCGGGCACGGTGCTCAGGAAAGGACTCGGCGACGGAAGTTGTGCAAGCCCAGCGCGAGAAAACCCACGAAAAATGCGCTTAGCGCTGGGTAGATCACATACAAGTGCATATGCGACGCGCTCGTCAGCCCGGCCCGCATGCCCTCAGTCACGTAGATGAGCGGATTCACGAGCACAAGGGTCTGAAGCCAATGAAAAGCGCCGACGTGCACCGGCGCGAGGCGGGTCCATTGGTAGTAGGTCCCTCCCAAAAACGTGAGGGGCAGCACGATGAAGCCGAACATGAGACCGATGTTGCGCGCCTCGAACGTCGTGCCCAACAGCAAGCCGAGCGAGGACATGGCCAGGCACGCCAACGGGATCAGCGTCAGCACCACAGCCCAGTGGAACGACAGATGCGCTTCAACGCCTTTGGCATGCACAACTGCCGCTATCGGAAAGACCAGGACAGCCGAGATGAGCCCTTGGACTGCGGCGGAAAGCACTTTTGCGATCGCCACCAGCCATATCGGACAAGGCGCTTGTACCCGGTCCTCGATCTCGCGCGTGTATCCGAATTCCTGCGCCATCTGGAGGGCGACGGCCTGTACGCCCTGGAACATGATCGAGATCGCGACGACTCCGGGCACGAGGACGGTCGCGAACGCCGATTCGGCCATCGCGGCGTGTGGTCCGTGCCCGGAGGCGCCAATCCCCTGACCAATCGTCGGGAACACGTAGAGAAACACGAAGACCAGCAATAAAGGCTGGATCACCGTCCGGGCCGTGAATTCGAACAAGTGCTTGCGGAGCACGGTCAGATCACGCCGGACGAGGCCCCGGAGCGCCATCCAACTCGCGGAGACGGCCGAGCGGGACGCCCCAAGACCGATCTCGCTGCGGTAAGCGACGAGCTCAGCCCTGGCGGTCGTAGCCGCGTCGCCACCTTGTCCGGCGTCGTCGCCACCTTCCCTCGTGCCAGCGTTGTCGTAGCTCGTCATCAGTCGCGCAGTCGCTTGCCGGTGAGCTGGATGAAAACCGTCTCAAGGGTCGTCTCCGATATCGACAGGTCGCTGATCTCGAACCCGGCCCGCTCGGCGGCGTTAACCACATCGGGTAGGAGTCCGCCGGACGCTCCCTTCACCTGGAGTTCCACGCCGTCGTCTAGCAATCGGGCACGGACCACCCCCGCGATCTTCTCTGACAACAGCTCGGCCAACCTCTCCGGATCGCCCGGCGACCTCACTGTGACGAGCTCGTCGGCTTCCACGCTCTGCTTGAGCGCAGCCGGAGTGTCGAGAGCCAGGATCCTGCCGTGGTCCATGATCGCAATGCGATCGCACAGCTTGTCCGCTTCCTCCATGTAGTGCGTCGTCAGCAGGATCGTCTGACCGGCGAGGTGCAGATCACCCAGGATCTCCCACAGTGCCAGGCGGCCCTGAGGGTCGAGCCCGGCTGTCGGCTCGTCCATGAACAACACGGCTGGGCGGTGCAAGATCGCGCGTGCCACCATCAAACGCTGAGCCATGCCGCCAGACAGTGCGTAGACAGAAGCTTTCGCCCATTTCGACAGATGAAACTGCTCCAACAACTCATCGGAGACACGTCGGGCCTCTTGTTTGGGGACTCCGAACAGCAACCCGTGGAAGTAGAGGTTTTCCCAGACCGTAAGCGAGCGGTCGAGGGTGTTCTGCTGGGAAACCACGCCTATGAGCTGCTTGGCGAGAGCGGGATGGCGCACGACATCCACGCCGCCCACTCGTGCCTCTCCCGACGTGGGAACGACCCGCGTGGTGAGCATCCCGGCTGTCGTGGTCTTTCCCGCCCCGTTCGGACCGAGCAACCCGAAGATCTCACCGGGATGTACCCGCAAGTCCAGCCGATCGACGGCGGCGAAGTCGGTGCCCCGGTACACCTTCGTGAGCTGTGAGGTCCGGACGATCTCACCACCCGGCGACGGCTCCAGCCGGGCTCCCCCCACTCCATTCATGTCGGTCCGATTCTCCTCACCACTCGGGCGCCAGAGGACCACGTTAGTGGGACATTTCGGCTCCGCCGCCTCAGTTTTGTCCCTCGCACACGTCACCGGCAGGGATTTCCTGGTCACTGGAACTGGAGGTGACGCGCTAGCGTTTCAGTAAGACGCGACAGGAGGGCGAGGCACGTGGTGGCAGGGCGCTCAGACGCTGTGTCGGCGACGGGCCGAACCGCGGTCACCCCTTCGGGTCCAAATGCCGAGTGGCCGGACGCAAGGGCGCCCGATACTCGCACCGGCACGGCGATAACCGCCGAAATTCCAGCCGTGCCGGTTGCTCCTTCCTACGGCGTCCTGCTGCCGGACGGTTCGGTCTGGTACCCGGGATCCAGGCGCAAGCTGCCGGCTCCCACGGTCCTCCGAGTGCTCGTGTGGTTGCTCGCTCTTCTCGTCGCCATGAGCGGCGCGGGCCTCGTTATCGAGCACGTGCATCCTTCGTGGATGGATCCGTTCCGCCACGTGGTCGGCGCTCCTGGCACCCTTTCCACCATCGGTGGGAGCACATCAACCTCCTCGACCGGGTCTGGGTCCGGCATGATGAGGGAGACGTCGCAGACCGCAACCTCGGCGACCTATTCGGTCCCGGGCGCCCCTTACGAGCTCGCGATCAAGACGACCCAACGGTGTGACGTCTTGGTGAAATCGTCCTCGGGCGCGGTGCTGTTCAGCTCGACGCTCGGTGCCGACGTCACGCAGACCGTCAATGTCCAGAACGGGCCTGCGACGCTCCAGGCTTTCGCCGGAGGAGCGTCCCTGTCCGTCAGTTACAACGGCAAGACGGTCGGCACGATCGACAAGGTCCGCTATGCGGTGACCTACAACTTCGAGCTGGCCAACTCTTGAACACTGGGCAGCAACCGGCGTCGGGCGCCGACCGCAACATCGCGCGACAAAGGCGTTTCTGGGGCAATCGTGCCTCAAGCTGGGACCACGGCGCGAGTCACAATCCCGGGCTGGTCAAGGTCGTGGAGCGGGTACTGACGGAGGCGGACCCATCACCAGAATGCTCGGCGGTCGATCTCGGGTGTGGCTCTGGCCAGGTGACGCTTGCCCTTGCCAAGCGGTGCCGGTCCGTTCTCGGGGTCGACGTGAGCAAGGAGATGATCGATCTGCTACTGGAGAACGCCCGAAAAGAGGGCCTCTCCAATGTCAATGGCCGCGCCGTGCCCATAGAGCATCTCGGACTGCCGGAGGGCTCAGTGGACCTCGTCGTCTCGAACTACGCCATGCATCATCTCCGCGATCGTGACAAGCAAGCCGCCGTCAGTTCCGCAGCCAAGTGGCTCCGCCCCGGCGGCAAGCTCGTTGTCGGCGACATGATGTTCGGCCGCGGCGGTGACGCTCGGGATCGCGAAATCATCGAGTCGAAACTGGCCTTGCTCGTCCGCAAGGGCCCGGGGGGCTGGTGGCGGATAATCAAGAACGGCGGACGTTACTTGGCCCGCCTACAGGAGCGCCCCGTCTCGATGGCCGCGTGGGCGGCAATGTTCCGACGGGCAGGTCTGATCTCGGTTGAGGAGCTGCCAGTCGTCAACGAAGCCGCGGTCGTGCGCGGGACCAAGCCCGACGTTCCCGCCGGCGGTTCAGCCACCTAGGGCCGGTCGCCGCGGCGACGCGTGACGCGTCGCGCGAGGACCGGCCTAGTTGTGAGAACCCCTAGCTCGGCAAGACGGTCACGTCTCTAGGCGTTCGACGTATTGCACCAGCTCAGGAACGAACTTGGCGGCATCCACCGTGCCAAGTCCAGTCGCGAGGTCGTAGCCAGGCGCAGCACGCCAACCCCTGACTGTCGTGAACTTGCCGTGCTGAGTGAACGAGACGGTGTTGTTGCCCCGCGTGATATCGACGAGACCCGGGGCCCGAGCCGCCGACATCGCGTAGAGAGCCGGGTTGATGAGCCCGAGCGGGTGTCCGGCTACCTGATCGGCGAGGGCAACGATGCCTGCGAACAGGGGCGTGGCTTCGCTTGTGCCGCACGTCGGGTACCAGCCGGCAGGCTGACCAGCGAAGCTCTGGTACATGTCCACTGCGCCGTTGCAAGCCGCGCTCATCGAGATGTCGGGCACGCCACGCTGCAGGCCGACGACCCGTGCCACTCCACTTTGATAGGAGGGCCGCTCGAACATGATGGACTTTCCGCCACCCCCGGCAAGGGGGTTCGGTCCGTTGTCTCCTTCGATGTAGCGGTTGGTCACGACGCTGTAGGTGTCGTTCCAGGCGCTGTCGGGCGAGATGCGAACTCCCGTACCGTTCAAATGCAGCTGGGTGCCGCCGACTCCCGTCACGAGCGGGTCGCTGTCCGGCCATGACGTGACAGGAAAGTCGTAGTAGGTCGAGCCGTCCGGTCCGACATCAGCCGCGCCGCTGTCTCCAGAAGCGGCCAGCACGGTCACGTCGTTGCCGTTCTTCGCCGCGTCTGTGTAGGCGCGGCGCAAGTTGAACAGTGCCTGAGCCGATGAGAAGGAGTTCTCGGTGGCACTGAAGCTCTGGCTGATGACACCGCCCAGGTGATTGTTGATGACGTATATCTCGGCGTCCTCGATCTGGGGAAACCCGCTCGTCCCCTCGTTCTCCGAGGTCGGGGTCTCGACGAGCAGGATGTTCGCGTCAGGCGCCACGACGTGGGAGTACTCGACGTCGAGCTCCGTCTCGCCCGCCCAACCCACACGATCGCTTGACGTGTTGTAAGGCGGAACGACGCCAGCAGGTTGGATGATCCTAAGCGAGGGCGGCGCGGGCAAGCCGAATGCCCTGTCGAAGATGGTCAGGTCTCGACCGACCGTCGGAGAGCCGAACGAGTCGACGATCACGATCGTCTGCCCGGCGCCGTCGATACCTTGTTGGTACAGCGAATAAAGGTTGTAAGCGTGCCGGACCTGCGCTGGCACATAGCAGGCGATACCCTCCTGCTGCTCGCACTCCGCGGTGGTCGGCGGGTTCGCATGGGCCTTGCCAACGTGAATTGCTCCAGGTCGAATGACGATGTCGCTCGCCGCGTTCGCAAGCGCTTGAGCACTCGTGCGGGGTACTGCGGCAGTCGTCCCAGTCCCCACGGCCGATATCCCGGTCGCGATAATGGCTGCTAGAGCTGCCGCAACGACCACTGTCGCACCGCAAAATATTCTTGTTGGTTTCATCGATCATCCAAAGTATCAGCGTACGGATGAGCGGCGCGTATCCGTTCTTCCGCGGTACGGAGATATGACTCGTCGAGGTCATAGCCGACATAACGCCGCCCAGCCTCCACCGCAGCCACGGCGGTTGCGCCCGACCCAATGAAGGGATCAAGGACGAGATCACCGAGAAAGGTATACAGCTCTATGAACCGTCTTGGCAGCGCGACGGGAAACGGGGCCGGATGCGACACCCGCCGTGCCGACTCGCTGGAAATCTCCCAAACCGACAGGGTCGCTGCCAGGAACTCATCCCGGGTGATCGTGCTCACGCCCTTGACTGCCCGACTCCACCGTTCCTTACTGAAACAAAGGCAGTACTCGTGCAGGTCGCGAAACGTGGGATTGCTCGCGGACATCCAGCTCCCCCACGCACACGATCCCGAGGCTCCCTTGGCCTTTAGCCAGATCACCTCGCCTCTCGGCAGAAACTTGAGATCTTCCATGATCGCCGTGACGTGGTCAGTCAGGGAGACATATGGTCGTCGGCCGAGGTTCGCCACATTCACAACGGCCCTGCCGCCCGGCTCCAGAACCCGGTAGGTCTCCTTGAACACCGAGTGCAGAAGCGCGAGGTAGTCATCGAAGGAAAGATCGGTGTCGTATTCCTTGCCCACGTGGTAAGGCGGGGACGTGACCATCAGAGCGACACAATCGTCCGGGAGCTCGGCCATTTTCTCGGAAGACTTCGCATACAGGCCACTCGGAACGGCGATGTCGCACGGCAGACGACCAGAGTTCGTCTCCACGGTCTTGAGCGCGCGGTCGTAGAAGGGCGAAGAGTCGTGGCTCTCACGCCGCCCCACCCCGAAACGCGTGGTCCTAGTCGCCATCGGCCCCTCTTTCTCGTGGCGACCCCAACCGCAAAGTCGCTTGTCCCGCGAGAGATCTCTACCCAGTAATACTAACTGCGACAAGGTTCTACTCTCGCTGCCACTCGAGCACTCGGTCGTTGCGGACGCCTCCTGGGCGTCCAGGTTCCGTGCGTCTCCGCTGACCATTGCCAGACGGCGCGGTCCTGAGTCGTCGTGACCGCCGGGATCTATCCCAGAGTCACGGTGGCGTTGGCCTGGCCGACAAGAGGGGCCCGACGAATCTGTGCATCCGGCGCTCCGGGTTGGTCGGGGCGGAAGCAAGGCGTCCCCCTTAAGTGCTCGGTTGGACTGGCCGATACATACCCCCAGCAACTAATGATGCTGGGTTTGTCCCGCGCGAGCTGAAGACGAAAGGCGGTGGCCGGTGCCACGAGTAGCCCCTCCGTGGCGGTCTTCTGCGACGCTGCCGCGACTGAACTCGGTAGCGACCGGTGGGTCAGGGCTGTGAGCCGCACCTCACAAACAAAGTCCGCAACGCAAGCTGATCGCCGGGTGGCCGAGTCCCGAACAACGACCGCGGCCGAGCAAGCTGAGATCAGCGAGCGCCGATTTCATCTCGCGTTCGAGAACAGCATGGGGGGCGTGGCCTTCGTTGATCTCGCGGACACGGTGCTGGAAGTCAACGAGGCCTTTTGCGAAATGATGGGCCTCAGCAAGAACGACCTGGTCGGCAAGCACTCGAAGTTCTTCACGCATCCCGACGACCACGAACTGACGGATGAGGCCCGCCGAAGACTGATCGCCAATGAGGCCGACCACGTCACTTACATGAAGCGCTACTTGAAAAAGGGCGGGTGGGTGATCGACGTCGAAGTGTCGGAGTCGATCACGCGTGACGTCGCGGGCGCGGCGCTCTGTCTGGTCGTTTGCGTGCGGGACATCACACGAGAACGGGCTCTCATTGCCCAGCTTTCCCACCAGGCTCTGCACGACCAGCTCACAGGTCTTGCCAACAGGGCCCTGTTCGAGGACCGCTTCGCCCAGGCGACCGCCCGGGCGGCCCGGCGGGACCAATGGAACGCGGTGATGTTGCTCGACCTGGATGACTTCAAAGCCGTGAACGATGCCCTCGGCCACCACGTTGGCGACCAGTTGCTGGTCGCCATTGCCCGTCGCCTCGAGGAGGTCACTCGTTCGTCGGACACGCTCTGCCGCCTTGGCAGCGACGAGTTCTTGTACCTGGCCGAAGGGTTCGCGTCTCCCTCCCAGGCCGAGGCAATGGCAAGGCGTTTGCTCGGAGTGTTCTCCGAGCCGATAGCCATTGACGGAACGTACCGCGAACAGCGCGCCAGCCTTGGGATCGTGGTCTTCGACCACACGTGCAAGAACTCCGCCGAGCTCATCCAGGATGCTGACGTCGCGGTTCACGAGGCCAAGCGGGCGGGCAAGGGCCGCCATGTACTTTTCACACCGCCGATGTACGAGGAAGTCGCCAGCCGTTTCGAGCTCAGCCAGGAGCTCGGGCGCTCTCTCCAGTCCGGTG
Organism: Acidimicrobiales bacterium; assembly: GCA_050015475.1. Classification (GTDB taxonomy): domain Bacteria; phylum Actinomycetota; class Acidimicrobiia; order Acidimicrobiales; family Bog-793; genus Fen-455. Next base: position 9,895 of record JBEKBI010000017.1, read on the forward strand.
AGCTCTCCATGCACTACCAGCCAATCGTCGACCTCACCAGCAGCGACGTCGTCGGCTTCGAGGCTTTGATGCGCTGGCAGAACCCGAAACGGGGACCCGTGCCCCCGGACGTTTTCATCCCTCTCGCGGAGCAGAGCGACTTGATCTTCGAGCTTGGTGCCTTCGCCCTTCGCGAAGCCGTCGCCGACGCGATGTCCTGGGATTTCCCGGGAGCAGTGAAGCCCTACGTCACCGTCAACCTCTCCGCGCGCCAATTCCACGACCCCGACCTCGTCTCGATGATCGAAGGTGCGCTCAACTCGAGCGGACTGGACCCCGGACGTCTGGTGCTCGAGATCACCGAGAGCGCCGCTCTCCGCGACGTCGCCGAAACCAAGCGCATCATCGAGCACCTCGACCATCTCGGCGTGGCGGTCGCTCTTGACGACTTCGGCACCGGATACTCGTCGCTCGCCTATCTCACCCTGCTCAGGCCTAGCACGATCAAGATCGATCGATCCTTCGTGAGCACAGTGCACGAGAGCGCCTACAACGACACACTTCTCGAAGCGATCGTCTCGCTCGGCCACAAGCTCGACATGACGGTGCTCGGAGAGGGCATCGAAACCCGCGTCCAGCACGAGCACCTCCGCCACCTCCAATGCGAGCTCGGGCAGGGCTTCCTCTTCTCGCCCGCCGTGCCGGCGGGCGACGCCGAGGCGATGCTCCTGGGCCGCAAGCCGATTGGCTGGGGACAATCACAACGATCCGGGCTCGTGGTCCCTCCCCAATTCTCCCGGCCTCGCGACCTGGACCGCCGTCGCCCGTAGTCGGTTGCACCTTGGTCGCCTAGCCGCTGCCGGGATCACCTCAGTTTCCTCGCAGCGCCAGAGGCTGAGGCGACGCTGTCCAGCGCGGCTCATCTCCAGGTGAGCTCTGGATGCGTGGTCTCAATACGCGCTTCGTTCGCTCAGCCCTCCGGCGGGCGCCGTAGGGTGGCGAGCGGCGCTCAGACGGCCGGGAAACGCTCCCCGCGATCCGTGTAGTCCTCCAGGATCGCGCCGAATGGAGGAAGCGTGTACGAGCTCTTTTACGTGCCCACCGACGCAAAGGGCGTCGAACACGCCACTAGCGGTCACATCGCGTGGAAACTGCCAAGTGTCGGAGTAGCCCGCGCCACCGAAACAGGCCGCCTCCTCCTGCTGAGACGATCGGGTGCCCTCGTCGACGTGCTCGACGAACGCGTCCACTCAGCCATGCGCGTTGCTCCCGCGCCGTCGCGGACAACGGCACCGCAGAGGCTTCGGCCGCTCGACTGGTCGCTCAAACCCGCTGGGATACCCAAGTGGCGACGCGCTTCGCGTTGGACTGCGGGGAGCGCGCTCTGGGCGAGGCGGGCGACGTCCGGCTCCCCAACGGGTCGCCGCATGTCCCCGTGATCGCTGATGTCAAGCGGACACTCGACGACACCACCTCGGAAGGAAAGGAGCGGTTGGGGTATCTCGCTCGAGGCCGGGCCCTACGCCGGTCTCGCCACGACTAGGCCGAGACGAGCGACCCACGGTCAGCAAGAGAAGGCTCGGGAGCCAGGACTCCTCGGCAACCGGCGATGTGGGCTTTGACAAGATGTATCGGCGGCAAACGGCCAATCGCGTGACGTTCCCGCTGAAAGGGGAGACCAGGGTGTCGGGACTAGCGGCGGGGGAGGTTGCGGTCGGGGTTGTCGTCTTCGGGGGCCTCGGCGCCTACTGGTTGGCCGGAATACGTGGCGCGGCGCAGCATGAGCGCGCGGTACTGAAGGAACACGCCCACGCAACCCGCGCCCATTACGCCGCCGTGGAGGCGGCCGAGGACGACCCGAGCTTCTCACCCGAAGCGATCGAGAAATCCGTAGCTGAGATTGTGTCGCTCGCAGGCGAATTGTGGCGCTCCGGGGCGCCCGGGGCTTTGGCGGGCCGCCCTGATGCAGGGCTCATCCGAACCTGGGCGCGATCGTGGCAATCCAGACTCGGCGACGACCTTGAGGCAGTCGGCCAGCCCTCGGTCGATCTGCTCAGTGTGGTCAACCGCGATGACGAAACAGAGGATCGCGTCGTCGTCCGGGTGCGCCAGCACCTGCACTGCAAACACCCCGGAGTCGGAAGCCTGAAGGTGCACCACGCGCACACCGACGAACGCTGGACCTTTGGGCGCAGTGGCGGTCGCTGGGCCCTGCTTTCCGTGGGTGGAGATCCGCTCGCAGGGCCGCTCCTCACGGCGCCTTTGATCGCCACTCCGTCAGCGGACACGGAGCGACTCCAGGAGGAGAGCCTCGCTGAGCTGGCGACCGCCCAAGAGGTGGGCGATGGCGTCGCCCTTAGCGACCTCGTCGGCGCCAAGGAACCACCGGCTTTCGCATTGCTGGATATCTCCGTCGTCGACAGCCGCTTCGAGGGCCCGCTGATCGCCGCGGAAATCGCTCACATCCTAGAGGCGTGGGAAGGGGCAGTGACCGGGTCGGAGGCACCGCTTGAAGAACTCGCCAGCGTCCAGGCCAGGACGGCATTACTCCGACCGAGCCCTGGTGCACGGCTAGTGGTGCGCGATGTTGTCCTGAAGTCGTGGGAGGCGACGAGGCTCGACCTCTCCCGGGACCCGCCTGGCATCGAGGTGGCGTTGGACGTCGAGGCTGTCCGCTATGCGGTGAGAGCTGACGGCAGTCCCGTGGCTGGCAATACGACGGAGCCACGGCGGATGGCCTTGAGATGGGTCCTCGAACTCACGGACTCAAAAACGATCCCGTGGCGGCTGGCCACTAGCAACAACCCAGCCGAGGCGATCCCGGGCTGGCCGTGATGGAGCGGGCCACGCTCCGACGAAGTCAGACAGTGGACGCTCAAAGGCCCGTGACTCCCACTTCGTGGCCGATAACGATCTCCGTCCGCCGCAGTCCGTTCGTCGACTTTCGCCCGGAGCACGCCTATCTCCGGCCGAAGTTGCATGGCGACTGTTACGCCAATCTCGTGGCTTCGATCTCGACAGCGCTGAGGTGACAGCAGAGGTCTGAAGCGGCCACTTCGAGCGACACTGCGCCGTGCTCCTCGATGGCCTCCAGCAGGAAATAGACGTTGCTGGACACCTCCGTGATGCGAGTGCGGGTGCCTTGCCGCCAGTTCCAGGCTCGGCACGTCACGCCGAGGTCATCGCGCCACACGATTTCCCCCGCTCTAGGGGGATCACCGCCGTCGAAACTCTCGTCCCCGCTCGCAGGCAGCAAAACGACATCGCCGCGCACCTGGTCGATGTCCTCTCCTCCCAATGGAACTGCGAAGGTGATCGAGATCGCGTTGTAGATGTCGACCAAGTGGTTGATCGAGGGCAGCTCGTCGCCACGGGCAACTCGCTTCAAGAGCGCCTCCGCCGAGCAGGGGAAGCGGCTCGGCTTGCAACCGAACTGAGCCATGGTGGCGCGCCAGGCGGCGATCTCCGGCAGACTGCTCGGTAGCTGCTCGCCGAGCCGCTCCCTCGCGCGGCTCTCAGCTTCGCGGAGCATCCCTGTGGACTCTGCGTCCGACGGACCGCTCTCCACGCTTCGGGCGACGACGACGATTGCCTGATAATCCGGGAAGTGGCGACGTACATGGTCGCTGACCCTGAGTCTCAACAGGTCTCCCATCACCAACACCCATCGCCAATCTGACGGGTCGCGCCCTGCGCGACCGTCTTCGTGAATCGCCGCTCGCGTCTTGCGCCGCGCATCACCGGCCCCTGTCCGCGGCGCGCGACGCCGGGGGCGTGACTACGACCATTACGAGGCGCAAGACCTCATCGCCTTTGTTTTCGTAGCAGTGATCGGCATCGGCCGAGAATACGATGCTCTCGCCGGCCGTTACGTCGTACGACTCACCTCCGACGTCGAGGACAAGGTCGCCTGCCAGTACGTGGATGATCTCCTTGGTCCCCGCCAGGTGCGCCTCGGCGACGTTCTTGTCGCCAGGAGCGAGGCGCCAGTCCCATAGCTCGATGTGCTCGAGTTGCTCGCTGCCGACGAGCAATCGTCCCGAGCTCCCGTTCTCTGACGACCAGAGGTTCACGGCCTCGTCCCGTGAGATCACACGGGCGCCCTGCCTAGCGCCGAGTTCGACTAGCTCCGCGAGCCCGATGTCGAGTGCCTCACCGAGTCTGACCAACGTCGCGAGCGTCGGATTGACCCGTCGCTGCTCGATCTGGATGAGCATGCCGCGGCTGACACCTGCACGCTTCGCAAGACCTTCCAGTGTCAGGCCGCGCGCGCCGCGCAATCGCCTTAGATTGCTCGCGAGGGCATCGGCTATGGCATCCGGGCTGGGCATGGATGAGTCCGTCCCGAACTGGCAAGGCGGCAGGTGCGCTTCTGTTGCCCCCAGTTCATCATATTATTTTGTACGGTACACTATATTATACGTTAGACACTGCAGTCCGCGGTTGTCTGCGAAGCACAGCCAATCCCAAACGAGGAGACACCACGATGAATCAGGCTGGGGAGCTCACGCAGCAGCAGGCAGAGCTTCTGTTCGCGCACATGCCCGTGAGCTTCTGCCTCGCTGACGAAGCCGACGTCGTTCGCTTCTGGGCTGGCGCCGCTTTCACGGACTGCAGCCCCGAGCTGATCGGGCTCGACCTGTACGCGAGTCATCCCGCGCAAGCGCACGCCGGCGTGAGATCGCTGCTCAGCGAGCTGAAATCGGGGGTGAAGGACCAGGTCGACCAGGTCGAGCATGGAAGCAATGGAGCTCAGCGCATCATTCACACCGCGTTACGGGACGGTGCCGGCGTCTACCGCGGTGTGCTGGAAACCGTGTTTCCGATCGAGGAGCCACTCGCTTAAGAACGGTGAGGACGGTCCGCGGCAAGAAGAGCCATTTCAGTGGGGCTAGCTGGACTCGAACCAGCGACCTCAGCATTATCAGTGCTGCGCTCTAACCAGCTGAGCTATAGCCCCGGCGAAACGGTCACGCTACACCAACCGCATCCCTGCCTCCTAAGGCGGCAAGCCCTGCCGATCAGGGGATCGGCAACCTCGCTTGGGTATCGGCGACCTCGGAGTCCTGGGGGACTTTCGTCACGGCGGCCACGGTCTGTCCCTCGTCGAGGTTCATCACTCTGACGCCGGTTGCGTCGCGTCCCTGGGCCGCGATCTCCCTCACCGACGTGCGGATCATCACCCCGGCCGACGAGACAACGATGATCTCGTCCTCGAGCGAGGCCATTAACGCAGACACAACCGCGCCACGGCGCTGAGTGAGCTTGATACCGCGCACGCCCTGTCCGCCCCGGGTCTGACCGTTGAAATGATCCAGCTTCGTGCGCTTGCCGTACCCGGCGTCGGTGACAATGAGCAGGTCGACGCCTTCGCGTGCGACATCGCACGAGACGACCTCGTCCCCCGCCCGGAGGCGCATTCCCCGGACTCCGGCCGTGCTGCGGCCCATCGGGCGGACTTGGGACTCTCCAAATCGGATGGCTGTGCCGTGCTTGCTCACCATCAACAAGTCGTCGTCCCCACCGGTGCGGATGACGCGGACGAGCTCGTCCCCCGCGTTGAGATTGATGGCGATGAAACCCTCCCGGCGCGACTTGTCGTACTCGGAAAAGGCGGTCTTCTTCACCTGCCCGGTCTTGGTCGCAAAGAGCAGGTACTGGTCTGGGTCGAAGGTCCGGGTCTCCACCATCGCCTGGATGTTCTCCCCTGCCTCCAAGGGAAGCAGGTTGACGATCGGCGTTCCCCGGGTATTGCGCTCCTTGACGGGTACCTCATGCGCCCTCAAGCGGTAGACCTTGCCCCTGTTGGAGAACAGGAGCAGGTGGGAGTGCGCCGTCGTGTGAAGGACCTGGTCGATAAGGTCCTCCTCCTTGAGCTTGGTCCCCTGCACTCCCCGGCCGCCTCGGGCCTGGGCGCGGAACGCGTCAGCCTGGACCGCCTTGATGTATCCCGCCCGCGTAAGGGTGACGACAAGCTCCTCGTCCTCGATTAGGTCCTCGACGAACAGCTCACCGGGGTCGTGGACGACGCGCGTCCGTCGCGCTTCGGCGTGCTGTTGCTTGATGGCCTCGAGCTCGGTCGCTATCACCGCCCGCAGCTTGTCCGGGTCGGCGAGAATTGTCTCGAGTTCCAGGATCGTTTCCTTCAACTGGGCCATCTCGGTTTCGAGCTCGCTGCGTCCGAGCCGCGTCAAACGCCCGAGTGTCATGTCGAGGATGTGGTTCGCCTGCTCCTCGCTGAAGCTGAACGGCTCCGCCATGAGGTTGGACCGGGCGTCCGAACGGTCATCCGAGGCGCGGATCGTCTGGATCACGGCATCGAGCATGTCGATCGCGCGAAGCAGCCCCTCGAGGATGTGAGCCCTGGCGAGTGCCTTGCGAAGACGGAACTCCGACCGCCGCGTCACGACCTCCACCTGGTGCGCGACATAAGCCTTGATCGCCTGAGCGAGATTGAGCAGGCGGGGCACTCCGTCAACCAGGGCCAGCACGTGCACGCCGAAGCTCGTTTGCAGGGGTGTGTGCTTGTACAGGTTGTTGAGAACCACGTTGGCGTTCGCGTCGCGTTTCAACGTGATGACGAGGCGGGAGACACGACCGGCCGAGTCGTTTTGCACATTGCTGATGCCAGTGAGGTCGCCGGAATCGATGGCCTCTGCGATCTTGAGCTCGATGCCGGCAACCGAGGTCTGGTACGGGATCTCGGTGACGATTATCTGCTCCGCTCCGGATCTGGATTCGGTGATCTCCGCCACGGCGCGCAGCTTCACCGAGCCTCGGCCGGTTCGGTATGCGTCTATCAGGCCCGCGCGACCAAGTATCAGGGCGCCTGTCGGGAAGTCCGGGCCTTTGACGAAGTGCATGAGATCGTCCGGCGTCGCCTCCGGATGGGCAAGCACATGCAGCGTCGCATCAATGATCTCGCCCAGATTGTGCGGCGGGATGTTCGTCGCCATGCCAACGGCGATCCCCTGAGATCCGTTGACCAGCAGGTTGGGGAAGCGAGAGGGCAGAACGACGGGCTGGACCTCGTTCCCGTCATAGTTCGGGATGAAATCGACCGTTCCCTCGTCGATTCCGTCGAGCATGGCGAGCGCGAGCGGAGCCAGTCTGCACTCCGTGTACCGCATTGCCGCAGGGCCCGCCTCGGGACCAGGAGCCCCGAAATTGCCGTGACCGTCGATAAGTGGATGGCGCAGGCTGAAATCCTGGGCCATCCGCGCAAGGGCGTCGTAAATGGCCATGTCGCCGTGAGGGTGAAAGCGACCCATGACATCGCCCACGACTTTGGCGCACTTGGCGTGCGGCCTGTCGGGCCTCAACCCTGTGTCCGACATCCCGTAAAGGATGCGCCGGTGAACGGGCTTCAGACCGTCGCGAACGTCGGGAAGCGCTCTCGAGACGATGACCGACATCGAGTATTCCAGGAAAGACCTCTCCATCTCCTCCTGGATCTCGATCGGCTCGATCTCGCCTACGACCGCGGCACCGCCGTCGTCGGTCCGCGCGCGAGCCCCAGACTTGTCCGGGTTGTTCCCGTTGCCTCGTGCCATGAACCCGACTGCCTCCACTACTCGTATCGAAAATGCCGTGCCCACCGACCAGGACCGGTCTCGGGCACCGAAAGATCAAATGTCCAGGAAACGAACGTCCTTCGCATGGGTTTGGATGTAAATGCGGCGCACGTCGACGTCCTCTCCCATAAGGATCGAGCAAATGTCGTCCGCGATCGACGCCTGTTCCATAGTCACCTGCAGAAGCGACCTCAGAGCCGGATCGATCGTCGTATCCCTCAGCTCCGTGAAGTCCATCTCGCCGAGGCCCTTTAGGCGTTGGAACTCCTTCGTGTGGTTCGGGTGCTCCGCGACGAAGCGTGCTCGCTCGATATCGTCCTTCAGGTAGACCTTCGAGTTTCCGACCAAGGTGGAGTACAGAGGCGGCTGCGCCACGTACACGTGGCCGGCCTCGATCAAGGCCTTCATCTGTCGCATGAAGAACGTCAGCAGCAGCGTCCGGATGTGTGACCCGTCGACATCGGCGTCGGCGAGCAGGATCACCTTGTGATAACGGATCTTCGTCAAGTCGAAGTCCTCCGCGATCCCGGCCCCCACCGCCAATATCAATGCTTGAATCTCCGCGTTGCGCAACATCTTGTCGGCCCGCGCCTTCTCGACGTTCAGGATCTTGCCCCTGATCGGCAGGATCGCCTGCGTCCGCGGGTTCCTTGCGTCCTGGGCGGTTCCGAGAGCTGAAAGGCCTTCGACGATGAAGAGCTCGGACTCGCTCGGGTCCCGCGACGAGCAGTCGACGAGTTTGCCCGGGAGCCCTGCTCCGTCCAAGGCATTCTTGCGCCGCGTGAGATCCCGGGCTTGGCGGGCCGCCAGGCGGGCGCGTTGGGCCAGCACCGCTTTCTGAACGATTTGTCCCGCTTCCTTCGGATTCTCTTCCATCCATTCGGCGAGCTTGTCGTTCGTGGCCTTCTCGACGAGCGACCTGATGGACACGTTGCCCAACTTGGCCTTGGTCTGCCCTTCGAACTGTGGATTCGTCATCTTCACTGACACGATGGCCGTGAGGCCTTCGCGGATGTCCTCGCCGGTGAAGTTGTCGGCCGACTCCTTCACCAGGTTGTGCTGGCGTGCGTACTTGTTGACGACGTTGGTGAGGCCCTTCTTGAACCCCTCCTCGTGCATGCCGCCTTCGCCGGTCGCAATACCGTTCGCGTAGGAGTAGATGCTCTCGTAATAGCCCGTGTTCCACTGCAAGGCGACTTCGACCTCTTGGTCGGTCTCGGCCTGGGCGAACGAGGCCACCTTCCGGCAGAGTGGCTCCTTGGAGATGTTGAGATGCTTCACGTAGTCGACGATCCCGCCCGTGTAGCGGTACGTCTCCTCCGCTTGGCGACCTGAGCGTTCGTCCCTGAACCGGATCTCCAGGTTCTGATTGAGAAACGCCATGACTTGCAGCCGCTCGAGCACGGTTTGGGCCCTGAACTCAGTCTCTTCGAAGATCGTCGGATCCGGCCAGAACGTGACCATCGTTCCCGTCCGGCCGCGAGGGGAAGCCCCAACGGCCTTGAGCGGCCCGGTCGGTTCCCCGCCGTTTGCGAACTCCATTTGGTACCGGCTGCCGCCGCGGTCGATCTCGAGAACGAGCTTCGTCGACAAGGCGTTGACGACCGAGACGCCGACACCATGGAGTCCGCCGGAGACCTTGTACCCGGAGCCGCCGAATTTGCCTCCTGCATGAAGGACGGTGAGGACCACCTCTGCCGCAGTCTTGTCCGGATAGCCCGGGATCGGCTCGACGGGGATGCCGCGGCCGTTGTCGCTCACCCGGCAGCCGCCGTTTTCGAGCAGGGTCACGTCAATACGGCTGCAGTACCCGGCCATGGCCTCGTCGACCGAGTTGTCCACGACTTCCCAGATCAGATGGTGGAGTCCGGTCGGCCCCGTCGAACCGATGAACATGCCCGGGCGCAGGCGAACAGGCTCCAAACCCTCGAGCACAGTGATGTCCTCCGCCTCGTACGAAGCGGGCGTCACTGGCTTTGCAACCACGTTGTCGATCTCCTTGTTGTAATCCGCCTCGTCATTCCGGTCTGTGTCCTGGTCTCTACTGTTGTCCAAGCCCATAGGCGCGACCTTCCAACGAGGGCGGACGAACCAGGCCGGAGAAGGACCCTTAACGGATGCGGGTGCGGCTCCCGACGATGCTTACAGTCTACCTGCGCGAGGCCGGTCCCACACGAACCCTGAGACGCCGCGGAGCCGCTTCTCCGAGCTCTTCGGCAAGCCGCTGCAGCACCGTTTGCCCTGCTAGTTCGAGTTCGGTCGCCCAAGCCGGATGGTCGACCGAGACGACGAGCTCCCCGTCCCGGACGACCTGCGGGCGCACCTGTCGCGCTACCTCGGGCCCCACCACCGCCTCCCAGCACGCGGTCACTCGTCCGAGCACGAGCGCGTCTTCCATGCCCCTTTGCCGCAGGAGTTGATCAAGGGCGGCTCCGAGTTGCACGGTCGGCCCGGCGCCCGCCTCGTCGGCGGATTGATCCGCCGAGTTTCTGGCCTTAGGCCTGTCGGGAGGTTCCGTCCATCGACGGCTCACAACTCGAGCCTACCGTCAGCAAGTCGGACCACCAGCTTGGGTGTGGCGCCCGGCGGCAGCTCTCCCGCTGTCGTCAAAAGCGCTTGTCCGTCTGGCAATTGGCTCACGAGCGCCCTCGCGGTGCCCTCGTCAAGCTCGGAGAACGCGTCGTCCAGCAACAGCACCGGCGCGGTGTCGGTGACGGCGCTCATGAGACGGTGGCTGGCGAGTCGCAACGCCAAGGCAACACATCTTTGTCGCCCTTGGGACAAACGAGTACGTGCGTCGAGCCCGCCGGCGTCGATCTCGAGCTCGTCACGCTGAGGGCCCACAGTGGTCGTGGCCCGTCGGAGGTCCTCGCGACGTGCCGTGGCTAGCGCGTCGCTCAAGGTCCCATCCCAGGAACGTACGTAGCGCATCTCGAAGGACCCGGCTTGAGCTGCGAGAACAGAGAACGCTTCTGCCGCGTAAGGAGATAGCTGCTCCACCAACTGGGCACGTGAACAAGCCAGCCGCTCCCCGACCTGAGCCAGCCGTTCGTCCCAGATGTCGAGAGTCGTGGCGGCTTCTGAATCGAGACGCCCTCCCAGCTGACGCAGTAGGGCGTTGCGGTGTCGGAGCACGCGATCCAAGCCCGCACGGTCAGCTCCGAGGCGCGGGTGCGCCTTTGCAAGCACATCGTCGAGAAAGTCCCGGCGCCCGCTCGGGGCACCCTTCACGAGCATGAGGTCGTCCGGGGTGAACAAAGTCGTGCGGAGGACCTCGAGCAACCCGCGCGTGCCGGGCACCCTTTGTGCGTTGTGCCAAGCACGATCGCGCCGACCGGGCGTGATCGCGATCTCGACTTCCACCCTTCGTTTGCCCGCAAGTACGTCACAGCGCACGTTCGCCTCTACTGCCTGCCTGCGAACAATGGCCTCGCGGGGCGCGCCTCGGAACGATTGCAAGGTGGACGCGTACACCACAGCCTCAAGAAGGCTCGACTTGCCAGCCCCGTTCTCGCCTTGGATCACAGTGAGTCCGCTTGGTGACGGGGAAAAGTCCACGTCCCCAAAGTTGCGGAAGTCGCGCAGCAAAAGGCGCAGGATCACCGTCTCATCCATGCGGACTTCCAGTCTGGGTCAGGACACCTTCACTGGCATGAGCAGGTACCGGTATTCGTCCTCACCTTCACCCCGCACGAGTGCTGGTTTGCCTGGGTCGTTCACTTCAAGGACCAAGGTGTCCGCGTGAACAGCTTCTACGCCGTCCAACAGGTAGTTCGGGTTGAAGGCGACCGTCAGGTCATCCCCCTGGAAGTCGCCCTCGACACTCTCTTCCGCCCTCCCGCTTTCAGGCGTCAGCACCGTCAGCTCAACCCCGCCCGCGTGCAACGCCAGCCGGACGGGCGTCGTTGAGTCCTTTGTGTCCCTCGTGACTAGGCGCACTCTTCGCAACGCTGCCTCAAGGTCTTCGCGCGCGACTCGCAAATGGTACGAGTAGGAGGGAGGGATCAGTCTTTCCACCTCTGGGAACTGGCCCTTCAGAAGTCGCGTGGTGATCCTCACATCGTCAAGATCGAAGACCGCGTCGAGCTCGCTGTAGCGGAAGGTGATCGCCTCCTCGGCGTCGACTTTCCCGCCTGCGACAAGGCGTTGGACTTCCGCCAGCGCTCTTGCCGGCACGAGCACCTGGCTACCAGGCTCAAGCACGGTCATCCCGTCGAAGTCACGAAACGCCAGCCGGTACGAGTCGGTCGCGATGAGCCGTAGACCAGCTTCCGTAGCGACCATGAGCACCCCAGTCAGCTGAGGGGCACGGGAATCATCAACAAGCGCCGCGTGGACGACTTGCCGCAAACCATCGGCGAAAACGCCTCCGGGAAGCTTGATCCCTTCATTCTCAGGGACGCCCAATCGTGTGATTTCAGCGCCGGCAGCAACTCTTACGAGAAACTCGGCCCGCCCTGAGGAAAAGCGGACGTCCTCATCGGTCGCCTCCACACTCACGGCTCCTGGTTCAAACGAGCGCACAAAGTCGACCGCCTGGCGTGAGGGGACGAGCACCGAACCATCGACTTCGCCAACCACCTCGCAACTCGCCTCTATGACGAGATCCGGATCAGAACCACATGCGTTCAACTCGTTCCCTCGCAAGCCAAGGCGTAGCCCGGCAACACTGAAACCAGGTCCGGAACGAGTGTTCGTAGCCCTCGATGCAGTAACGAGGGTCTCGAGGAACGTGTCACGATCGGCACGAAACTTCACAGAATGCTCTACTCCTTTCGAATTAGAGAGAAAAGACAACAGGAGTAGTAGGAGCTGGGGATTGTGGACATCCCAGGCTTCGTCCTGTTGGGAGGGCTCGTGACTTCAGCTGGGTTATCCCCTGAGTGCACAATTCGGCAGTCAGGAGCAGCATTGCCTGGGGAAAAGCAGGCAGATCATCCACTGTTACATGCGTCTTATCCACAGATTATAAACCGTTCTTAATTTGGACACTTAGTTCCGTCACCTGGTCGTACACCTGGCGCCGTTCTTTCATCAGCCCAGAGATCTTCTCGACGGCATGGATCACGGTCGTGTGATCACGGTCACCGAACTCCCGGCCTATCGCGGGGTAGCTGAAGTCTGTGAGTTCTCGGAACAGGTACATCGCGATTTGACGAGCGATCACAAGGGGCCGACGACGACTGGGACCTATCAGCTCTTCCACGCTGAATCCGAAATAACGAGCGCTGATCTCGATGATCTGTTGTGCTGTGATCTGGCGCGGCTGGTTTGAGCCAACGAAGTCGGCAAGGACAGATTCTGCGAGTTCCCGAGTCAGTGATTGGTGGTTCAGACTGGCGTAAGCGGCCACTCTGATGAGGGCTCCTTCTAGCTCTCGGATGTTTTCTTTGACCTTGGTGGCGATGAAGTCGAGTACCTCGTCACCGACAACGGCGTGCTCGTGTTCGGCCTTGGTCCTAAGTATCGCTATTCGAGTCTCGAGCTCCGGCGGTTGAATGTCGGTCGTCAAGCCGGACAAAAGTCTGCTTCGGAGACGATCCTCCAAAGTGGCGATGGCCCTAGGTGCACGATCAGACGTGAGGACGATCTGTTTTGACGACCCGTACAAGGAGTTGAACGTGTGGAATAGCTCCTCTTGCAGGGACTCCTTCTTGTCCATGAATTGCACGTCGTCAATGAGCAACAGGTCGCATTCCCGGTATCGCCTTCGGAAGACCCCCATGTCATCCTTCGCCCGGAGCGTCTCCACGAACTCGTTCATGAAAGTCTCCGTCGACACGTACCGGACCCTCATCCGCGGGAAGTTTTCATGCACGTAGTTGCCGACGGCTTGCAATAAGTGCGTTTTGCCAAGCCCTGCCGCGCCGTATACGAACAAAGGGTTGTATGACCGGGCGGGCGCTTCAGCCACCGACAAGGCGGCTGCGTGCGCGAAGCGGTTCGACGGACCGGTCACAAAGGTCTCGAACGTGTACTTGGGGTTCAAAGGGACGTCGTCTGCGCTCGCCGCGTCTTTCGCGCGAGCTGGGGTCGCCCTTCTGAGGCGAGATTCGTTGCCAGAGCTCACCGGCTCAGAAGGATCGAAGAGCGCTCCATCCTTGGCCGGCAGCGAGTCCTCCGGCTTTGGCTCATCGACTTGCACGTCGAAGCGGAAGGGGATCTCCTTGCCGGAACTGTCCAGGAGCGCATCGTGGACGAGGCTGTGGAAACGGCCTTCGAGGCGGTCACGCACGACACCGCTCGGGACGGCCAGTACCAACGTCCCATTGGCGACGGCCACAGGCTTGATGCCGGAGAACCAGGCGCGCCAAGTCGCCTCAGAAACCTGCGAACGCAGGGGGCCTGAACAGTCATTCCACAATTGCTGTGCTTCTGTCACTAGCTCGAGGCCCTCCGGTCGAGAAGTTCTCCACACCAGCATCCACAGGTGTGGACGGCGGGGCGAGCACACGCAGGGTGTGCAGGAATCGTACAACGCCACCGGCGCGCCCGCCTCAGGGTCTCCCGCTTGGCCGAGGACGGAACGTGCGCTAAATTGCCCTGGCCGGTCCCTCTATCTGGTGGACCTGTGTTTTCGCGCGCCAAACAGTACGTCCACCTCGGCGGGGCGAACGCACCTGTTCCACCAGCCCGTCGCCGTGTGGGGAGACGCTCCCCAACCCGAGGCACCGGAACCATGAAACGAGGAATGAGATGAAGCGGACGTTCCAACCAAACACCCGCAGGAGAGCAAGAAGACACGGCTTCCGGCATCGCATGGCCACCCGCGCTGGTCGCGCGGTTCTTCAAGCCCGCCGTCGTCGCGGCCGGGTCCGGCTGTCGGCTTGAGCGACGCCGTCACGCCGTCTCGGGCACCAGTGACAATCGGCACCGCGTTGCCAGTTCTTGCAGGAAAGCCACCCGTGCTGCGCCCAGACACGGTGCGTGGGCGTCGGACGTTCGACGAGTTGCGCCACTCAAAGCGACGGTCTCGGACGGGACCGGTCCGGGTACAGTTCGTGTCAGCACAGGAGGCCGATGAGGCCCGCCGAATCGCGTTTGCGGTACCCCGCAAAGTGGGAACTGCGGTCGAGCGCAATCGTTGTCGGCGGCGGTTGCGGGCAGCAGTAGCCGAGATTGTGGCCTTTGTCCCGGCCGGGGCGTACCTCGTGGCCATTGACCAGGGGGTTCGCGAGCTTACGTTCCAGAAGTTGAGGACAGCGGTGATTGAAGCGATGCAGCGGGCCGGCAAGGGAGAGGGCGGATGACCAAGGCTCGCCCCCAGCCAAGCGCATCAGCCAAGACGCTTCTCTTCTGCTTGAGGGCCTACCAGGCGCTTCGCGCCGGTCGGCCGTCGCCGTGCCGGCACTTTCCCTCCTGTTCGGCCTATGCCGTGGAGGCAATTACCCTGCACGGGGCGATGAGAGGCAGTTGGTTGGCCATCAAGCGGGTCGCCCGCTGTCGCCCGTTCGGTAGCCGGGGCTTCGACCCGGTCCCGACCTGAGGCCCGGCATGTTCGCCGCTACCACTCACGTCGCGAAGGCAGGCAGTTCCTTCATCGGAACGGCCCTGCACCCGATCTTCATTGCCGTTGGCGACACCCTCGCCTTCTTCTACGGCCTGATCCCGAACTACGCGGTGGCCATAGCGCTCCTCACGGTCGCCGTGATGATTCTCGTCTTCCCCCTCACGCGCGCCAGCTCGCGCTCGATGATGCGGATGCAGTTGTTGGCGCCGGAGATGAAGAAGATCCAGAACCGCTACAAGGCGAAGGCCGGGATGACGGCCCAAGAGCGGACCGAACTCCGGCAGAAGATGAACGAGGAGGTGATGGCGCTCTACCGGGAGAACGGGGTGAACCCGACTGGTGGTTGTCTGCCAATGTTCCTCCAGTTCCCGGTCATGATCGTCCTTTACGACGTCGTCAGGGGCCTCGCAAAGCAGGCCGACCTTCTCAACGCCAAGGGGCAGAAGACCTACGTGAAGGGCGTCCTTCAGACGAAGCCGACGCCGCAGAACATCCCGACGTCAAGCAGGATGTACCACGACCTCATTTTGGCCCACGGGCAGATGCACGTTCTCGGGATCAATCTTGCGGACTCGGTCCGCAGTCACCAGCCGTCTCTTGTCGACGTCATTCCTTACGCGTTGCTGGTGCTGGTGGCCGTGGGGCTGCAGTACGTGTCGATCTGGCAGGTGACGACGCGGAATCCAGCTGCCAGCCAGGCCAATCCGCAGATGCAGTCCATGCAGAAGTACATGCCACTGATCTTCCTTTTCATTTACATAGCGCTGCCGGCAGGGGTGGGGCTGTACTTCATAGTTTCGAGCTTGTTCAGAGTTGGGCAGCAGGAGTGGATGTACAAGCACGACAAGACGATCGTTGCCGCCATCGACGAGCTCACCAAGCGCAAGCGCTCAGATGAAGCGGCGGGGGTCGCGAGCGATGACCAGGCCAAATCGGGCGCGAGGTCTCGAGCAGGCGGCGGCGGGAAGAGCTTTATGCAGCGGATGCGTGAAGCGACTGGAGTCGGCAGCCCGAAGGAGCCGGACGCAGAAGGGGCTGGACAGCCCGCAGTTTCGAACGGTTCCGCGAGGAGCGGGACAAATCGCCCGAGTACTTCGGGCAACCAAAATAGGTCCGGGAGTGGGTCCGGGGCGAAGAGGCCAAATCCACAGCGTGCGGCCGGGTCTGCGCGCCCAAGCAGTGGGTCGAAGTCGCAACCTCGCTCGAGGGCCAAGCGACCGAGAAGGGGTCGATAGTCCGTGGAATGGGTTGAGACGATCGGAAAGACGGTCGAAGACGCCGTCGAGTTGGCCTTGGACCAACTCGGCGTGGCCGAGACAGACGCCGAGATCGTGATTGTGGAAGAGCCGAAATCGGGAGTGTTCGGCCTGCGTCGAGGAACCGCACGGGTTCGCGCCCGAGTGAGACCGGTGCAGCTCAGGGCGAAGAGGCCTTCGCGCAGGCCGAGAACCGCCAGCTCGGGAGGCGAAGGAGACCACCGGAGGCAGGGCGGGCGACCCGGCTCCCGGGCTCGCAAGCAGGACACCCCCGAGGGGGGTGAGGAAGACAGCGCCAAGCCTGTCCCGGACGCGACCCTCGGACGAAGCGGGAAAAGCCAAGACGCAACCCGAAAGACCTCGCGAAAGCCGCGCGCTGGAATCGAACGCGGCAGTACGCGTTCGCCTGCCGATGGCGCAGACGCCACTGGTGAACCGGAGCCCGATGACAAGCCCCGCCCACGATCCCGGGGACGCGGCGGGAGAGGAAGGTCGGGAGTTGGCCCAGATCGTACGACCGAGAACTCTTCTACCGGTCGCGGAACCAGATCGCCTAAGGAGGACCAAATGAGTATCGAGACCCAGCAGGAGCTCGCCACTAGCTTCGTCAGAGAAGTCGTCGCCCGGTTCGGGCTCGACGCTGTGACCACCGCCCGCCGGAGTGAGGACGATGGCATCTACATCAGTGTCGACGGGGACAACCTCGGTCTCTTGGTCGGTCCCAAAGGCGCGACGGTTGAGGCTCTGCAGGAATTGACGAGGACGGTCGTCCAGAGGCACACGGAGGAACACACGGGCAGAATCGTCGTGGACGTCGGCGGTTATCGGGAACGGCGCGCCGCCGCGTTGCGCCAGTTCGTGACGGAAGTGGCGACCGAGACCCTGACCACGGGCGTGCCCGCGTCACTTGAGCCAATGTCCGCCTCCGACCGCAAGCTGGTCCACGACACGGTGAACGAGATCGAGGGCTTGGCGACGACCTCCGAAGGAGTCGAACCGCGCCGTTACGTCGTGATCCTTCCCGCCAGCGCGGCCACTCCCGAAGACCCTCAAGTCGACTCGACGGAGGAGCGTGGCGATGGATCCGAGGGTCCAGAAGCAACTTGAAGCAGTTCTCAGCGAGGCGCGCCGGCGATCGCTGATCGGCAAAGCGCCCTTTTCGGCGCAGAGGGCGCACTCTGAGGAGTTCTTGCGGGCACTCTCGCTCGAAAATTTTGATGGCCCGGTTGTCGAGCTCGGGGCAGGCGGAGGGTTGCCCGGTCTCGTCCTCGCCACAGAGGATCCAAAGCTCAAACTTGTTCTTGTCGATTCAGCTCGCCGGTCGATCCGGTTCCTGCTTTGGGCGATCGAGGAGCTTGAGCTTCCAGATCGGGTGGAGATCGTCGACGCTCGTGCTGAAGACCTTGGCAGGGACGAGAGATGGCGGGGAAGATTCGCGGCTGTGATAGCGAGGAGCTTCGGCCCCCCTGGGGTGACGGCCGAGTGCGCGGCGCCATTGTTGAGAGTCGGAGGGCGACTTATCGTGTCCGAGCCCCCGGGTCACAAGGCCCTAGCAACCGAGGACGCATCCGACGCGTCGCGGACGGGAGAGCGATGGCCGATTGAGGGTTGCGCGAAGCTCGGGCTCGTCCCCGAACCTGGCTTGAGGGAGGAGTTCGGGTTCGCCATCCTCCGCCAGGCGTCACCCTGTCCAGACCGCTTCCCTCGGCGTCCAGGTATCCCGTCAAAGAGGCCGTTGTTTCCTTGATGGCTGCCGTCCGGTCGCGAGTCTCGATAGTGTGAGCCGGATGAAGACGCCCGGCTTCGAACTCGTGTGCGAGATCGAACCTCCGACACGTCCGGACTTGAAGCACGTCAGGCACCAGATTGGCGTCCTCAGCTCAGTCTCTGGAGCCTTCCTCATACCGGACAACCACATCGGCCGGGCGACGGTCTCCAGCGTCGCCGTCGCGCACGAGGTGGAAGCAATGGGCGGGCGATCCATTGCCTGCTTGAACGCAAGAGATCGTAACCTGCTCGGCTTCCAGCGGGACCTGCTGACGGCTGCGGCTTACGGAGTCGACCAGTTCTTGCTCGTTCGAGGCGACGAGCCGCGAGTCGGTGGCCGCACCAGTCAGCTCACGGTCCAGACAATGCTGGCTGAGGCCCGGGCCTTCGACGGTGCCAAAGAACTGTCGGGAGAACGGAAACTACGGCTCGGCGCAGTCGCCAGTTTGGGCGAACTGCCGGATTGGAAACGAGAAGCAGACTTCCTCTGTGTGCAGGTCGGCTTCTCCATGGACGCCTTGTTGCGTTGGCGAGACGAGGTCAAGCCGGAGATGGCTGTGTATGCCGGCGTCATGGTTTTGCCGAGCGCGACCATGGCTCGAAGCCTGCGGCGGACCATCCCGGACATGGACATCCCCGACGGTCTGATCGATCGACTGGACAAAGACCCGCGAGCAGGTGTCGAGGCTGCCTGTGAGCTGGTGCTCGCGATTCGCGACTCGAAGGCCTTCGAAGGTGTGCACCTGATTCCCGTTTCCTTGTACCGCGCGGTTGCAGCTCGACTTGAGCAGCTGCTCGGCGAGGTGTAGGGCGCCGTGTGGGCAGGGGGCAATTTGGCTGATTTTCGCCACGTCTGGCTAAGGCCCGCGCGTTATGCTCCCGGAGAATCCTTCCTGCCTGGCCAGCGCGACGGTCTCCCAGTCGCCTGGTTCCCAGATGTTTCACGTGGAACAAAGTCCCCCGAACCGAAGGTGCGATGAAAGAGCAAGAGGACGGAGAGGAGCTCGCCGTAGGCCCGGTACGGGCGCTACCCCGGGTGATCGCAGTGGCTAATCAAAAGGGGGGCGTCGGGAAGACGACGACCACCGTGAACCTGGGCGCTTCCCTTGCCGATCTCGGTTATCGAGTCTTGATCATCGACCTTGACCCGCAGGGAAACGCCTCGACGGGGCTCGGGATTGAGGCGCGGAACTTCGACTACTCGATGTACGACGTCCTTCTCCACGACGTCGCCCTGGAGGACTGTGTCGAGCCAACCAGCATCAAGAATTTGTTCTTGGCCCCGGCAACCATCGACTTGGCCGGGGCGGAGATCGAGCTCGTCTCGACTTTCAGCAGAGAGCTCCGTCTCAAGCGAGTGCTCGCCCCGATCAGGGATGACTTCGGCTACATACTGATCGACTGTCCGCCCTCCCTCGGGCTCATCACGGTGAACGCCCTCGCGGCAGCGGGCGAGGTTCTCGTGCCAATCCAGTGCGAGTACTACGCGCTGGAGGGGGTGGGGCAGTTGCTCAGAAATGTCGAGCTTGTGCGAGGAAACCTCAACCCGGAGTTAGAGGTGTCAGCCATGGTCTTGACCATGTACGACTCACGGACGAGGTTGGCAGACCACGTCGCGGAAGAAGTTCGCACTCACTTCGGCAAGGCGGTCTGCAAGAACGTCATACCCAGGACGGTCCGGATTTCGGAGTCGCCGTCATTCGGTGAGCCGATCACCGTCCATTCGCCGGCATCGCGAGGTGCCATTGCGTATCGAGAGCTCGCCAAGGAGGTAAGCGGTGGTCCGGCGTAGTGGTTTAGGGAAGGGGCTGGGAGCGCTCATCCCGCCGACCCCCGGGACGGCAACGGGTTCCATGTTGCGCGAGGTCCCACTCGCCCGCATTCGGCCGAACCCATATCAGCCTCGCAATCAGTTCGGAGAGCAGGGGCTCTCCGCGTTAGTCGACTCGATCAAGGCGGTTGGGATTCTGCAGCCGGTGCTGGTGCGGGAGGTAGGCCCGGATGAGTACGAATTGATCGCCGGAGAGCGTCGCTTCCGCGCCGCTCGCCGCGCCGGTCTTCAGACCATGCCGGCGCTCGTCCACCAGGCTGATGAAGCCATGAGCCTTGAAGAGGCCTTGGTCGAGAACCTGCACCGTGAGGATCTCAACCCTCTGGACGAGGCGGGCGCGTATCAGCAGTTGATCGAGGAGTTCAACCTCACTCACGAAGAGGTGGCCCGCAAAGTCGGTCGTTCCCGAGCCGCGGTCACCAATGCCTTGCGACTGTTCCAGCTACCCCCAACCGTGCAGCGGCACGTACGGGACGGCCAGCTCACCGCAGGGCACGCGAGATGCCTGCTCGGCACACCCGATCGGGCCCTGCAAGAACGACTGGCCGGCGAAGCGATCCACAACGGACTCTCGGTTCGAGCGCTGGAGGAACTTGTTCGCGCCGAGATGCGTGAAGAGCAGGATGAAGAAGCTGAGCTGGAAAGTGCCGGTGCCGGCCCCGAAGGCGCAGGCGGCTCCGACGAAGGCGGAGCGGCCCAGCCGCGGCAGGCAGTGCCCAAGTCCGCGCGGACGCTTCGACCACCAGGGGTGCATGACCTGGAAGAACTGCTGGAAACGCGTCTTAACACCCGGGTCAAGGTCGACATGGGCGGGAAGCGAGGCAAATTGGTGATCGAATTTGCCACGCTGGACGATCTCGAGCGGATTTACCGCGTAATTGTCGGGGAGACCTCCACCTGAGGTCGATACACCTCGGGTTTCGCTAGCGCCACTCAGTGGTTATCCACAGGATGTGAACTCAATCACAAGCGGGCCCAACTTCGCAGACTGCTGGATAATACCTGTTCAAGGGCCACTTTTACCGTGATATGGCATCCGCAGTTTACCAAGGCGTTACCGTTTTGACCTCTACTGTTGGTACACGGTGATCCACAACCTGTGCATGAGGTTGTGGATCAAGTCACTCCCCGCTGAGCGTTAGCCAGCGCGCGAGAGACTCCTGGACTGCCTCACCGAGTCCTGCGGTTCTCATTGCAACGCGATGAGGTGCTCCGAGCTCGAGGACGACGGCCGGCATCGCCGTGCGCCTGAGTATCACGTCGGCCATGCCGATCGCGCCCCCGTCGAGCAGGTCAAGACGGTCGGCGGCGTTGGCCACGAGCAGCTCGGCCAGCGACCGGCTCGCGGCCGACTCGTAGCGGAAACCCCTGTAGTAGTAGGTAACTGCCGATTCGTGGGTCGGATCCAGTCGAAGGCCTATATAACAGTCGGCGTTGGCCGTGTTTGCGGCCGCTGCCTGTGATACGGGGTCAGGATCGTGCAACTCGAGGGATTGCGCCCCGGCTCTTAAGAGCGAGCGGTGGATGGCCGCCACACCGGTCGGGAAGCCACCTTCCTCCCCTACGGCGATGGTCTTCGAGCTGAGATTCGCTGGCGTCGCGGTGACTTTGAGTTGCTCCCGCAAGGGCGATACGAGGTCCGCACCTCCCCGGACTGGAGCCACTCGGACCAGTTCGGTCAGTGTTTCCGGCCCACAGATGCCGTCCCGCACGAGACCCACGTTGCGCTGAAACTCGACGAGAGCGACGTGAGTGCCGTCACCGAAGATTCCATCGACTCCGCCCGGATCGAACCCAAGCCCGCTCAGCCGGCGCTGCACCTCGGCGACGTCGTCTCCCTGCAACATCGGGCTGCGGCGGTAAAGGAGGCGGTCACCCAGGCGAAACCCGGCCTCAACGAGGCTCGACCACGTCTGTTGCCCACAGATTCCGTCTACGCGGAGGCCACGTTCGGACTGGAACGCTCGCACGGCCGCTGAGGTACCCGCACCGTAGGTGCCGAGCTCGTCTGTGCAACGGTCGTAGCCGAGCCGCTCCAGCCGCTCCTGCACCTCAGCGACGGCACCACTCGAGTCGCCCTCGCGCAACGGCAGGAGGTCCTCCGAGGCAGGTATCACGCGCGCTCCGCTCATGGACAGCAGCTCTGCGGGGCGTCGCTCATCTCCGACATGGTACGAGATGAAGGGCAAAGGTCGGTAACGCGGCCCAGGTCGGAGCGCCCTGGGTCACCCGTACAACTCAGAGAAGAGGTGCCAATTCCGCCAGGATCTGTGACTTGCTCTTCGCACCCACCATGCGGCTTTGCTGTTCGCCGTTCTTGAACACCAGCAAAGTCGGAATGCTCATCACTTGGAAGCGTTGCGCGGTCTCGGGATTGTCGTCCACGTTGACCTTCGCGACCTTGAGCTTACCGACAGTATCGCTGGCAATTTCGTCAACTATCGGAGCGACGGTCCTGCATGGGCCGCACCACTCAGCCCAGAAGTCAACGACTACCGGGACGTCGGAGCCATTGACCACTTCGTCAAACGTATTGTCACTCAGGGTGATGATTTCACTCATTGGATTCTCCTTGCATCTAGGTCTATGGGAGCGAAGCGAGATACCGCTCCGCGTCGATGGCGGCCATGCAGCCTGAACCGGCTGCTGTGATGGCCTGTCGGTAGACGTGATCGCGGACATCGCCACATGCGAACACGCCCGGGACGTTGGTCTTGGTACCTTCGCCGGTCACGAGATAGCCCGCCTCGTCGGTCTCGAGCTGCCCGTTGAACAGCCCCGTGCTCGGGGCATGCCCTATGGCGACAAACACGCCGTCGGCGGTGATCTCGGACTCCTCGCCGGTGTTGACGTCCTTCACCCGCAGTCCTGTCACGCGCTCGTCACCGAGCACGTCGACGACGACAGAGTCCCAACGAAATGAGAGCTTCTCGTTCCGGAACGCCCTGTCCTGCATAATCTTGGACGCTCTCAGCTCCTTGCGGCGGTGGACGACGGTGACCGACTCACCGAATTTCGTGAGGAAGAGCGCCTCTTCGAGTGCCGAGTCCCCGCCGCCGACGACCACGATCTTCTTTTCCCGGAAGAAGAACCCGTCGCAGGTGGCACACGTGGAGACTCCGTAGCCAAGCAGCCGGGCCTCATTCTCGATCCCGAGCATGAGCGACCGCGCACCCGTGGCGATGATGAGTGCCCTCGTTCTCACAGTCGGTTCGGGCGTGCTCGCGTCTCCAATCCAGATGCCGATCGGTACAGTGCCGAGATCCACCCGCGAGGCACGCTCGGTCAGGATTTCCGCGCCGAACCGCTCAGCCTGGGCCCGCATCGACGACATGAGCTCAGGACCCTGCACCCCGCTGACGAAGCCAGGGAAGTTCTCGACCTCCGTTGTCAGCATGAGCTGGCCGCCCGGTTGGTCGCTCGTGGACGACGGCTCGCCCTCGAGGACCAGGGGGTTGAAGTTGGCCCGCGCGGAGTAAATGGCCGCGGTCAGGCCCGCAGGCCCAGAGCCGAGGATCACCACGTCGCGTGTCGAGCCGGAGTCCATCTTTGTTGGTTCCCTTCGTGCCGAACCGGCTAGCTCCGGCTGTGGCGCATCCTTGAGATCAACGCTCCTGCGACCACGAAGATTCCACCGATCAACAGGTAGCTCGCCCAAACACGCTGATCGAAGGCCTCATTGTTCAAAAGGCGGATAACGCCGATTACCAACGCCACGACCACGAAGACGATGACCGCGAACGCCAAGGCGCCGAAGATGACCGCGCGGACAAGCCTCTGCACCGGGCGAACGGTGTGGTCACGAAGGATCCCGACCAGCTGCCCAACCTTCTCGGTGAGCTGGGCAGCCCAGTCGTCGCGGGGCGTCGTCTCGGGGGCCATGTGTCTAACCTAGCCGCCCGCGGTTTCCGCGAGCTGATAACAGACGGCGATGCACCTTGGGCCCGCGTGCGCCCCGGTGACCGGACCGATGTAGCTGGTGAGGATCTGGTCCCGGGGGTATATGTCAGCGAGCGTGTCCAGGAACATCTCTAAGTCCGGTGCCGCAGCGTGGACCACCCCGAGCGCCTTCAACTTGCCGGCGTCCTTCAATTGATCGACGAGGTACTGCAGCGACCCCGCGCGGGTGCGCTGACGCGACTCGACCACGGCGAGGCCACGCCTGAAGTCGATGATGGGCTTGATCTGCAGGAGCGAGCTCATAAGGGTCTTTGCAGTTCCGACACGGCCACCTTTTCTGGCGTTCTCCAGGGTGTCGAGTGCCGCCAGGACGTGGATGGTCGGGATGGCCTTCCGGGCGGCAGACTCGGCGGCATCCAGGCTGTTTGTCGAGTTCGCGGCCCGCACAGCTTCCAGGGCGACCATCGCCTGGCCCAGAGTCAGGCTGAGAGTGTCCACGACCCGAACGTCGATTCGTTCCCGTGTCGCCTCGGCACCCGCGCAGGCGGCTTGGTACGTGGAGGACAGCTCAGACGAGATCGTCAGGCACACCACGCCGGCGCACCCTTCGTCAGCCGCTTGCGAAAAGCACTCAGCGAACGCGCCAGGAGACGGTGCCGAAGTCTCCGGCAGAACGCTCGTCATGGCACATCTGCGCCAGAACTCGGCGGGATCGATTTCTCGCATTTCGTCTGGGCCCCATGAACCTAAACGGACGTCGAGTGGAATAACCCGGATGTCCAGTTCCTCGGCGATGTCCCGGGGAAGGTCCGCCGCGCTATCGATGACGACTCTGATCCCGGCCATGATCGTTCCTCCCGGCGGTCCCGTAACCTCGCTTCGAATTCTGCCAGCCCGCAAGGGTCCCGGCGAGTCCCGCCGCCAGTGCGTAGGCGACAATGCCCGCTACGACGGCCGCTGAAACGCGTACGAGGAGGCCGACTCCTTGACCTGAACCGACTCCCGCGACGACAAGGGCAACCACGAAGGCCATCGCCACCGAACAGATGACGGTGCGGGTCACGTAGCGGCCGACACTTCGACCACCAAGGCTTCCTATTCGGGCCCGAAGAACGATGAGAGCTGCCAGGGCCGCGACCGTGTAGGCGATGGCGAATGACAGGGCAAGCCCTTTTCCTCCTAGCGAGCTGCGAAACGCGAACGCGAGGAGGATGTTGAGCCCGTTTTCCAACAGGTAGAGGAAGAACGGTGTGCGTGTGTCGCGCATGGCCTGGAAGGCGAGAATGGCAAGCAGGTATACGCAGAATCCGGGCAAACCCAGCGCTAGGAGTTCCAGCATCGTCGCCGTGAGGTGCGCCCCACCCGAGTGGTGGACGCTCCCGGCCCCCAAGGAGATGAGCGATATTGCCGGTTGCGCCAGGAGCAGGTACCCGACGACAGCCGGGATGACACCCGCCATGGTGCGCCGGAGCCCGAGTCCGAATTGCTCGGCGAATCCGGCTTTGTCCCCTTTCGTGAAGCGCGAGGCCAACACTGGCGCCATCGTCGTCATGACGGAGACCGCGACTATCCCAAAGGGAAGCTGGAAGAAGATCGACGCGTACGTGTAGGCGGTGAGCGTCGCCGCGCCGATGTTCACCGCTATCGCCGAAACGACGAACGCCGCCACCTGGTTCGCGAGCACGAACCCGAAGGTCCAGCCCGAGAGCTTGACGATCTCACGGACGGCCGAGTCTCTGGGCCGCCACACGGGGTGTATCCGCAAGCCGCATCGCATGACGCTCGGGACCAAAGCGAGGGCCTGGACGACGACGCCCATCGTCGTGCCGACACCCAGCAGGAGGAGCAGACGGTGGTCGTTGTGAACCGCGACGAGGCTGTGGGTGTGCGCCGTCACTGCGAAGGCCAAGAGGATGCCTATGGCGATGACGTTGTTGAGCACAGGCGCGAATGCGGGCGCGGAGAAGCGCCGAGAGGTGCTCAACACCGACGTCATGAGGCTGATCGCCCCGTACGCGAGCAGTTGGGGTGAGAACAGCCTCAGTAGTGAGGTTGCCGTCTGGCGCTCGATCGCGATCCCCGACTGGTGGGCGCCGACGGTGTAAAGGTCGATTATCCAAGGGGCGAGGAAGAAGAAGGCGACCGTCGCGGCGACGAGCAAGCAGCCAGCGAGAGTCAGAACCGCGGAGATCGACTCGATCGCTTCATCCTCGGAGCGGGTGGCGAGGCGAGAAACGAATACCGGCACGAAGGTGGCCGTGAGGATCCCGCCCAGCACGAGGTCGTGCACCAGGTTGGGCGTGTTGTTGGCCAGGTTGAACGAGTCGGAGAGAGTGGAGTATCCGAGGGCGTAAATCGCCACCAGAATCCGCACGAGACCGGTGACACGAGAGATGAGGGTCCCTGCCGCCACATACGCGGTGGCCGCGCCGCGAACGGGTCGCGACGAGCCGGCACGAGTGTCGCTCGGCTCCGCCGATGGCTCCGAACTAAGAGGACCAGGAGTTGTGGGGGCAGGGGGCTTCGAAGTGATCGGGGAGCTGATCCCCGGCAGCGTCCGAGGGAGGCGCCCTCGATAGACCGTCCGGTGAGCCCTGCGGACGTGCGAGCGCCGCCGCCGGTGGATCACTGTGCCGGTTCCGCAGCTGAGTCCGGCGACGAACCCGCCGGCGCGTCCCCACCGGACCGGACCAGACGCCGCCGCCGGCGACGGGATGCTGACTGCACCCACCAGAACACGAGGAAAGCTCCAGCTCCGGCTGTAAGGGCGATGGCCACGTCGGAGAATGCGGTGCACCTAAGTGTGAACTCGCCATTCGCAAGACCGAGATGGCCTACAGGCGACACGAGCTCAAGCTGGAGGCTCGAATCGCCAAGTGTGCGCGTCCGCACCCGGACGATGACTGTCGTCGTGCCTCGCGCGAGCACGACCGGAACGCGGACCGAGGCCGCCAGGTTGGCACCCGACACAGTCAGCACGGCATGGACGGGAGTCTTCGAGGCTGACGCGATGGCGACGGGGAACTTTGCCGAAGAGGAGGTCGCCGTCACGATGCGGCGAGTCGGCAATGCGAGCTTCGACCTGAGCTGGGCCATCGCAGTCAGCGGAGCCGACAGATAGGTCGACCTGGCACTGGCGGAGAGACCGGCGGTCGCAGCCAAGAGGATCGAGTCTTCGAGGACGTGAAGAGTCCCCGCGGCGGTCGGGATCATCGAGGACAGCTCCGCAAGGCGGTCGCGAGCTGCTTGCACTCCTACGGCTGTGATAGGTCCGCCTGGGCTGGTTGTCGAGGGGCTCACCAGCGCCCGAACAGCAGGTGAGCAGCCCGTGACGAAGCTGGGCGGCGTCTGGCAGGTTCCGTGGCGAACGCTTTGGAACAGTTGGGCGACGGGAAGGGACATGACGATGGGACTTGTCCCGAGCCCGCTCAGCACTGCGTTGAGGAATTCGACCTGCGGGTCCCAAGATTCCGGGGCGACCAGGGCGACCCCTCTCGATTGCGGGAAATCGGGTGAGTCGAAATAGATCTCGGCTAGGTCGGCGAGCAATTGCTGGGCTCGCAGCGCCGGACTGCCGGAGCCGGTCAGGTGTGCGGCGAGGCCTGAGTCTGCCTGCAGGCCCTCGACTTCGAACCCTCCGATGCGAAATGGAGCCGATATCGTGGAGGGCCACTCAACCGACGCCGGACCACTGCCAGGCAGGGAGGCGAGGTTGCTCTCAGGCACCACTATTTGGGTAATCCCGTCTGCCGCCAAGGCAGCGAGGCCACGCGTGCCTATCGTCGCCGTCGCGACGTACAGCCCTGGGCTCGAAACCACTCGGAGCGAGGTCGAGAAGACCTGCTCGCTGCGCCGGAACTGGGCGGCGAGCTCAGTCATGAGGTGAGCCCGGACGAGCTGGGTCGGATCTACAGCGCTGAACGGACCGCTGACTATCGAGTCGGGAGAAGCGGAGTCGAGATTGCTCAACAAACCCGAGTCCTGCCGGGTCTCCGAGATGGCCAAGAGCGCTTGCCCGTAGAGGTCGATCGTGAGCGGCACACCAGGCCAAGCGGCTTCCAAGGTCGTGATGGTTTCCAGCCGGGACCGTGTCCCAGCTGGAAGGCTCGGTTTTCCGTTCGCGGCGAAGGCCACCGACGCTCCCACTGGCAGTATGAGGGAGAAACGGAGACGAGCCTGCGACGCGACCATCGGTGGAACCACGACCAGGTAGGTGATGAACGAGTCCACCGGTTGGCCCGTCACGGTGTCGACGAGAGATACCTGGAGCGGGTAGACGCCGTCGCAGCCGCCGTAGTCTCTGGGACAAGGCAGTTGGAAGACCTCGTCGGCCGGCACGTTCGACGGGATGCTCTCCGGGATGCCGGAGCCCTCCAAATACAGATCCACGGTTCGGCCGCCGCGGCTGTTCAACCCGACCGGGAAGGTCGAGAGCGAGAGCTGGGAAAGCCCGGCGAGCTCGTTCCCGAGCGTTGCGTCGAACTCGTCCCGACTGGCGAGCGCCGATCCGTCTGGTTCGGTGTACAGCGCCATGCTGATCGTGAGGTCCGAGGCGGGGAGTGTCGAGTGCACCTTGAGCCCGAGACGGACCGGGGTCTTGGATGTTTGCACCCAAGCGTCTTGAAAGGCGAGGGAGATGACGCCGGTCCCGCGCAGCTGGGCTCCGGCAGGCCCTGAGAGACCGAGGGCTGCGGTGCAAAGAATTAGAGCCACGAGCACGCACCCGGCACGAACGGCGCGACCGGTTGGCGTCGGAACTTTGCTGGTATCGCTGACCCATGGCGCGGACGGCAACAGCGGTCTTGTCCTCCGATCGGACAGGCGAGACACAGCGAGCCTATATGGGCGCACAGTGCTCATTCTCTCAACGGCGAGAGCGAGCGATGTTCTGGCACGGGAATGATCATGGAATTCCAGTTACACGCCGGGCACCGGGGCGGTACGGTCGTGGAATGGTAGTGCCGATCGGGCGTCGCAGGGGGTTCGACGCCCTCGCCACTTGCGGTTCGAGACTCAGGCGAGGCGGTAACGACCCGTTCGCGTGGGTCGGCACCGGACGTGTCGGCGAGGCGCATGCGAGCGCCCTCAACGAGATGGCAACGGTCGCCCGATGAAGTCGAAGCCACCTGCTCCGCCGACTGTCCCCGAACGACTGCGCCCGGTCATCGAGGTCACAAAGACAGTCGCCGAGCGTTTTCAAGATGCCGGAAAGAGGCTGTTTCTGGTAGGCGGCCCCGTGCGCGACGGGATCGCCGGTCGGCCCGGTGGCGTTGCCCCGGACTCGGACGTTGACATCGACCTAACTACGGACGCGACCCCTGATGAGATCGAGAGTCTGGTCGCGGACCTCAGCGACGCCGTGTGGACCCAAGGCAAGAAGTTCGGGACGATTGGGTTCAAGCACAAGGGACGCCGTTTCGAGATCACGACGCACAGGGCAGAAGCGTACGTGCCCGATTCCAGAAAGCCCGAAGTCCGTTTCGGCAGCGACATAGAGACCGATTTGTCGCGCAGGGATTTCACAGTCAACGCGATGGCGCTCAGCTTGCCGGAGCTGGTGTTGGTGGACCCGTTCGATGGCATCGGGGACCTCGCGGCGAGACGACTGCGGACCCCGCTAGATCCCGAGGTGTCGTTCTCGGATGACCCGTTGCGCATGCTGAGAGCCGCTCGCTTCATCGCTGGCTACGGCCTCAGCCCAGTGCCCGGCGTCGTGGCGGCCGTGAAAGCCATGGGATCCCGTCTCGAGATCGTCTCCAGGGAGAGGATCAGGGATGAGCTGGACAAACTACTTCTGTTGCCCAACCCGACCGATGGCCTCTGGTTCCTGGTGACCACCGGACTGGCCGGGCAGTTCCTGCCCGAGCTGCCGGCGCTCGCCCTCGAGCAGGATCCGGTCCAGAGACACAAGGATGTTCTCGCGCACACGATTGCGGTGGTCGAGAAGGCGAGCCCGGACCGGGTTCTGCGCCTGGCTGCTCTGTTCCACGATGTCGGGAAGCCCGCCACGAGGACCATCGGCCCGGGCGGTGTCCACTTCCATCATCACGACATCGTCGGGGCGAGGATGGCGCGAAAGCGCATGCAGGAACTGCGCTACCCGACCGAAGTCATCGACGACGTCGAGAAGCTCGTGGCGCTGCACCTACGTTTCCACACCTACGAGATGGGCTGGACCGATGCGGCGGCCCGGCGTTACGCGCACGACGCCGGTCCTTTGCTCAGCCGTCTGAACGAGTTGACAAGGTGTGATTGCACGACGCGCAACGAGGCCAAGGCGAGAGATCTAGCCATGCGGATTGACCAGCTCGAGCGCCGTCTCGTGGAGCTTCGCGAGCGGGAGGAGTTGGAATCCATCAGACCGGAGCTGGACGGCATCGCGGTGATGAAACATCTGGGCATTGCTCCTGGCCGTGACGTCGGCGCGGCGCTCGACTTCTTGTTACAGATCCGCCTCGACGAGGGATTGTTGGGCGAGAAAGAGATACTGCGACGTCTCGACGCCTGGTGGGCAGAGCGGACGCGGTCCGTCTGAGTCTTTGTAGACGCTATTTGGCCGCGAGCGGGGACCGGGCCGTCAGGAGTTGCCCGCGAAATCCTCGACCATCGAGTAGGCGATGTCGTCGTGGAACTGGACGGGCGGCGACTTCATGAAGTACGCCGAAGGTCCGATCAACGGGCCACCGAGGCCTCGGTCGAGCCCGATCTTGGCGCAGCGCAACGCGTCGATGATGACGCCAGCCGAATTCGGCGAGTCCCAAACCTCGAGCTTGAGTTCCACGTTGAGCGGGACATCTCCGAAGTTGCGACCCTCCATCCGGATGTAGGCCCATTTCCGGTCGTCGAGCCAGGGCACGTAGTCCGAAGGCCCGATGTGGACGGAATCCGAAGGAAGCGCGCGGTCGATCTGGCTTGTGACGGCCTGGGTCTTCGAGATCTTCTTCGACTCGAGCCGGTCACGTTCCAGCATGTTCTGGAAGTCCATGTTTCCGCCGACGTTGAGTTGGTAGGTGCGGTCCAACACCGTGCCCCGGTCCTCGAACAATCTGGTCAGGATCCGATGGATGATCGTGGACCCGACCTGGCTCTTGATGTCGTCACCGAGCAGCGGGACACCTGCGGCGGTGAAGCGGTCCGCCCATTCGGGGTCGCTGGCGATGAACACCGGGATGGCGTTGACGAAGGCGACGCCGGCCTCGAGGGCGGCCGTGGCGTAGTGCTTCTGTGCTTGCTCCGACCCCACCGGGAGGTAGGAGATGAGGACGTCCGCTTCCGTCCGCCGCAGCACGTCGGCTACGTCCACCGCCGGGGCCGGCGACTCGTCGATGGCTTTTCGGTAGTAGATGCCGAGCCCGTCGAGTGTCGGTCCGCGCTCAACGGTCACCCCGAGCTCTGGGACCTCCGCGAACCGGATCGTGTTGTTGTTCGAGGCGAAGACCGCTTTCGACAGGTCAAGGCCCACTTTTGCCGCGTCCACGTCGAAGGCAGCCACGAAGCGGGTGTCGGCGACGTGATAGCCGCCGAGCACGACGTGCATGAGTCCAGGGACGCGATCAGTCGGATCAGCGTCGCGGTAGTACTCGATGCCCTGCACAAGCGCGCAGGCGCAGTTCCCCACTCCCGCGATGGCGACGTTGATGTTGCGGGCCGTTCGAGTCAAGGCTCGCTCCTTTCACTGGCTGGGATGTTGAGCGCCGGTCGCGCTTGGGCGGGTGACGCAGTCACTACGAGAGAGGAACTGGCAGCCGATCCGTCCGGCTTCGGTAGCACGGCGGGAACCGAGGTGGGCGCCTGGGCGGCTTGCTCGGCTGCGATGAGTCGGTCGATCCACTTGAGGTCGTGGTCTGTCGCCTCGTTGGCGTGGTCCACGAGCGAGCGCTGATAGCGGTCAAGTGGTCGCCACGGCGCCTCGGCTGCCAGGCGGGAGCCCGCTTGGGTCGCGAGAAGCTGGGCGCGTCTTCGCTGCAGCAGCATAAGACGGTCCTCCGACGTCAGGTAACGGGCAAAAGCCCATCTGAGAGCGAATCCCCGCCCACCTTCGGGCTTTGGCTCCTCAGTGGCGAGCAGCCGGTGAAACAATTCGTCCCCCCGGGCTGTGAGCTCGTACACGCGCCGTCCCCGTGTGCCGTTTCCGGATCGGGCCGAAGCCGCCCGCCGGGACGCGAGGCGCGCCCGGAAGGCGGCCTTCTCGCCGGCTATGGAACCGGACGAAGGGATCGTGTTCGCCACAGCTGAGTCCGACGGTCGGCGGTCGGCCGACACCTCGTGGACGGCACCCGAAGCCTCAAGACGTGCGAGGGCGGGGTAGAGCGATCCGAAGGAAAGGCTTGAAAGGAGTCCGAAATCTCCGCGCAGGCGCTTCCTGAGGTCGTAGCCGTGCATCGGGTGCTCCTTGAGCAGCCCCAGGATCGCCAGTTCGAGCACCGGCGAAGCATATCAGGCCGACATATCGCCCCGATATGTCGGCCTGCACCTTCCGGCGAAGCCAGAGGCGGAACCTAACTGACAACTACGCTCCCGGGGCGTGAGCGACGTCACCGGCCGGGGCGCGTCCGAAGAGCCTCCTGCTGCTTGGTACCGGGACCCCTGGGGACTCGCACCGCTGCGCTGGTGGGACGGGCGGATCTGGACGACTTTCACGGCGGGTGGCCAAGGCACTCCTGCTGCACGCGACCCGAGCGGTCCGGCTCGAGCCGGCTCGAGGACGTTCGGGTCGGCCGAAACTGTCGCTGAGAAGTCGCCCGCGGCGGTGACGGCACCTCAACCGGCCGCGCCGAGTTTGGAACGATCGCAACGCCGGCGGCTCCTGGTCGAGGTCGTGATCGTGCTCGCGATCTTCCCGTTGCCCTACGTCCTGAACGCGGTCGCGGCGCTCATCCAGGCAATTGTCACAGGCAGCGAATCGGGCCGGATCCCGCTGCCCATCACGGGTCATCTCGGCCTCTCGTTTCTGGTCGACCTGCCGCTCATCCTCGAGCCGCTGGCCGCGGCTGCTCTCGTCATCTACCTGCTCCGGATCTCCGGTGAAGGTGGTGGTCGCGCGATCGGCCTCGACAGCTCTGACCCCAGGAAGGATCTCGCTCTCTGGCTTCCAGTATTTCTCTTGTGTTTCCTCATACCTCAGCTGGGCGTCGGTTTCCTGCTCAACGCGGCCCATGTGGCCAAGGTGACTCCAGCGGCCCAGCACTTGCCGGGGTACTTCGCGATCCTCACGATCGCGGATTCGCTCCAGGCAGGGATCGTGGAAGAAATCGTCGTGCTGGGCTTTCTCGTCCGCCGTCTGGAGCAGCTCGGTCTCAGGCCTACGGCGGTCGTTGTGCTCGCGGTGCTCGTGCGGATCTCCTAC
Source organism: Acidimicrobiales bacterium (assembly GCA_050015475.1). Classification (GTDB taxonomy): domain Bacteria; phylum Actinomycetota; class Acidimicrobiia; order Acidimicrobiales; family Bog-793; genus Fen-455. Next base: position 43,058 of record JBEKBI010000017.1, read on the forward strand.
CACGTGTACTACGGATGGGGAGTTCTGCCGATTCTCGCCTGGGCCTTGATGAGCGTGATCGTCTATCGGCGCTATAGGCGACTGTGGCCCTTCATCGTGGTCCACGCCCTTTGGGACGCGACGATCGCTTACCTTCCCGATCTCCGGTCGGTGCTGGGGCTGGAGGTGATAGTGCTTTCTGTCGCGACCTTCGTGTTCTGGCTCATGTGGCGTAACCGCCTGACCCGGACTCCCGACACCTCAGCTTGGGGCCCTGATCGGCGGGCACGGTAGCCTGGCCGTGATGTCGAGTGTCCGGAGCGGATCGCAGTCGAGCTGGGGGATCGGAAGACTCCCGCGCCCGGGCCGCATCGAGTACCGGCTCATGCGGGAGTCGATACTCAAGGACTACCGGCGTGGCCGGGTAGGCCGGCTGGATGTTTGTGACGCCCAGCCCGAGCTGCTCAGGGTGGCCAAGAACCTTGGGCGGGCAACCGAGACCGAGTGCCCCATCTGCGAAAGCGAGCGACTGGTCCACGTCACATTCGCTTTCGGGCCAGGCCTACCCCCCGGCGGGATGCCGCTCGAGAGCCGTCGCGATCTAGCGCGAAGTGCGGCCAGGGGGAATGCCGACGTAGCTTGCTACGTGGTCGAGGTTTGTACCGGATGTGCGTGGAACCATCTCCTGAGCGTCTTTGCCTCGGGAGGTACCGACCGCTGATAAACCGCCGGCAGCCGAGTGCGCCGGACGGGAGGAGGTCCTGAAATGGCAGAACAAGTGACGGCGCCGGAGATTCGCGCCCGCAAGCGCAGCCGGGGCGCACCACCAATCGTCATGATCACCGCCTACGACGCGCCGCTGGCTCGCATCGTGGACGCGGCCGGAGTCGACATCATCCTCGTCGGAGACTCCGTCGCCGAGGTGGTGCTGGGCCAGGAAGACACCTTGCACGTGGGAATCGGGGACATCGCTCATCACGTCAGGGCAGTCGCCAAGGCCAAGCCGCGGGCGCTGTTAGTGGGTGACATGCCCTGGCTCACCTATCACCTCGACGCGAGTGACACGGTCCAGAACGCGGCCACCTTGATCCGAGCCGGGGCTCACGCCGTCAAGCTCGAGGGAGGGCAGCGCCGCGTGCCGGCGGTGAAGGCAATCGTCGATGCCGAGATACCAGTGATGGGCCACCTCGGGCTCACCCCGCAGTCGCTACATGTCATGGGCGGCTACAAGGTCCAAGCCCGGGAGGCGGCTGCTGCCAGTGAGCTCCGCAGGGACGCGGAGGCGCTGGCGGAGGCGGGGTGTTTCGCGGTCGTCCTCGAGGGCGTGCCCGATGCTGTGGCCGCGCGCGTGACGGCGGAGATCGACATACCCACGATCGGCATCGGGGCCGGCCCCGATTGCGACGGCCAAGTCCTCGTCGTCCACGACCTGCTCGGACTCTCGGGGGAAGCCACGCCGAGGTTCGTGCGGCGCTATGCCGAGCTCGGCAGTGCCGCTACCGAGGCGGTGAAACACTGGGCGGCCGATGTCAGGACCGGGCGGTTCCCGTCCGAGGAGGAGTCGTACCACGCGTCGGCGGAGCTGCGCGAGGCGCTCGGGCCGGCGTCCTGACAGGGCGGGGGCCGGGCGTCACACCCGCCTGCGACGCTCGAGGCGTGAATCGCCGCCTGAGCCGGCTGCTCCTGACCTCGGCTACCATGATGCAGTCCCTATACCCCTGCCCCGTCAGAAACGGGGCCCCGAGCGCCTAGAGCGTCGGGTCCGGAGGAGGTGAGGCCGCCGTGCGGCCCTACGAAGTCATGGTTATCTTCGATGTCGGCCTTGAGGATGGCGACATCAACGCCGGTCTTGATCGCATCACAACGCTGCTGCGCGACCGAGGAGGCAGTCCTGGCCGCGTGGAGCGCTGGGGTCGCCGGACGTTCGCGTACGAGCTCAACCACCGCAGCGAGGGCTACTACGTCCTTATCGAGTTCACCGCCGAGCCAACCCTTGTGGGTGAGCTTGACCGGATGCTGACTCTTGAAGACATCGTGCTTCGCCACAAGGTGCTGCGGCAGCCAGACCGGCAGAGCGGGCGTGCCCTGCGAGCCGAGGCGAAACGACGGGAGACCGCCGTTCGCAAGGCTGCCCGCGCCAAAGCGGCGAGCTGAGTGAACTGGAGCGAATGAAATGGCGAATGGGAACTCTGTCACGTTGGTGGGCAACGTCACGCGTGACCCCGAACTGCGCTTTACCCCCAACGGGCAGGCGACAGCGAGCTTCGGCCTGGCGGTGAACCGCCGCTGGCAGAACCGCCAGACCCAGGAGTGGGAGGAGGCAACCTCCTTCTTCGACGTCGTGTGTTGGCGTGAGATGGCGGAGAACGTGAGTGAGACTTTGACCCGCGGAGCGCGGGTGATCGTCACGGGTCGTCTCGAGCAGCGCAGCTGGGAAACCGCCGAAGGAGACAAGCGGTCGAAGGTCGAGATCGTGGCAGACGAGCTCGGGCCGAGCCTGCGATGGGCGACGGCGCAAGTGGTCAAGAACGAGAAGCGCGGACCATCTGAGGGTGGCCCGGGAGGTGGCGGTGGCCGGAGCGCCGCGCCGCGTCCAGCGGCCGAATCCGGTGCGCAAGCTGCGGGTGAGGCGTTCGCGTCCTACGACGAGGAGCCCTTCTAGATGGCTAGGAACAACGACAGAGACCGCGGCACCCGCAGGGCGCCGAAGGAAACCGGTCGGCGGACCAAGAAGAAGATCTGCATCTTTTGCAAGGAGCACGCGACCTGGGTCGATTACAAGGACGTGAACCTGCTCCGCAAGTTCATGTCCGATCGGGGCAAGATCCGTGCCCGACGCGTGTCTGGCAACTGTGCCCAGCACCAGCGCGAGGTCGCGCTGGCTATAAAGAGCGCCAGGGAGCTCGCGCTGCTTCCCTTTACCCAGCGGACGACGAGTGAGCGCACGGGCGGACGGGGTGCGGGCCGCGGCGCCGGCGGCGGGCGCGGAGCCCCTCGCGCGGAGTCGGCGGACGAGCTGTTGCCCGAGGCACTCCTCGCGGAAGTCGACGTCGACGTTGATGTCGAGGACGAGCTCGAGGCCTCCGAGGATGAGACCCTGGTTGCAGTCGTCGTCGAGGACGAGGCGGGTGACCAGTGAAAGTCGTCTTGCGTACTGACGTCCAAGGCGTGGGCAAGCGGGGGGACATCGCGGAGGTGTCCGACGGCTTTGCGAGGAATTTCCTCGTGCCGCAGGGTCGGGCGATTCTCGCCAGCGCGGGAATTGCTGGCCAAGCCGCCCAGATGCGTCGTTCACGCGACCTCAAGGATGCACGTGACCGGGAGGGAGCGGAGGCGATCGCCCGCACTCTCGTCCCGATCGTGTTCCGCATTGAGGCGCGATCGGGCACCGAGGGCCGCCTGTTCGGTTCCGTGACAGCGTCTGACGTTATTGAAGCCGTGCGCAAGCAGTCCGGGATCGAGCTCGACCGGCGGCGGCTCACCTTCGACGACGCCATCAAGACACTGGGAGCTCACGAAGTAGGCGTGCGCCTTCATCCGGAGGTCGAATTCCGCCTCACCCTGGAGGTCGTGACCTCGAGCTGAGTGCCCTCGGCACCCGGAGAGTGACACACCCTGATGTCAGGATGTGGCCGTGCCTGCGCACCGGGGACCGTCGCCTGACCGTCCACTGTTGTCTGCTCCCGCCTGGGTTGCAGCTCGCGGCGGCGATGGTGAGCTTGTCCACGCTCCGTGCACAGGATTTCCCAGATGTTTTGCGGGTAATCCACAAGATCCGGGCCTAGCGATCCCCGGGCCCGTTCGGTCATTGTTGTCGTGATGACTGTTCTGCACCCGGTCCCGGACATATCGCGGGGCCGGCGTGGGCCAGGCCCCTCCGCCACGGTCGGGACCGCCAGCGGTGCGCGGGTGCCGCCGCATAACTTCGATGCGGAAGAGTCTGTGTTGGGGGCGATGCTGCTCTCCCGCGACGCCATAGCCGTCGTGGTTGAACAGGTGAGCGCGGAGGACTTCTACAAGCCTTCGCACGCCCACATCTTCGAGGCCATCACCTCGCTCTACGCCAGGGGCGAGCCCGCCGATTATGTGACGGTCCCTGAGGAACTCCGTCGCGTCGGCGTGCTGGACGCGTCCGGAGGGGCGGCAGCCCTCATCGCGTTGCAGGCGAACACTCCGGCGATCTCGAGCGCCGGTCGGTACGCGCGCATCGTCCAGGAGCACGCCCTGCTCCGTCGGCTCATCGCTGCCGCGCACGAGATCGCCGAGATCGGCTACGAGGTCCCAACTGACATCACCGCAGCGCTTGACCAGGTCGAAGCCCTGGTGTTCGACGTGGCCCAGCGACGTGCCTCCGACACGGTCCGGTCGCTTAAGGACCTGTTGACCGAGAGTCTCGAGCGGCTTGACCACCTCTACGAGAGGGGCGAGACGATCACCGGCGTGCCGACAGGGTACGGCGAGCTCGACAATCTGCTTTCAGGACTCCAACCGTCCAACCTCATCGTGGTCGGCTCGCGGCCGTCGATGGGGAAGACCGCCTTCGCCCTCGGGCTGGCTGCCCACGCTGCCTCGACCCATGGGGTCCCGGTGTTGTTCTTCTCACTCGAGATGAGCCACTTGGAGATCGCCCAGCGCGTGCTGGCGGCGGAAGCCCGTCTCGACGTCAGCAAGCTTCGCAACGGCCGGCTCCTCGACAGTGACTGGCCGCGCATCTCAAGTGCGATCGGCCGCATCGACACGGCACCGCTGTTCATAGACGACAACCCGAATGTGACCATCATGGACATCCGGGCCAAGGCGCGCCGGATGCGCTCGTCCGACGGCATCGGCCTCGTGGTCATCGACTACCTCCAGCTCATGACAGGCCGGACGTCTGCTGAGAACCGCCAGGTCGAGATCTCTGAGATCTCCCGTGGGCTCAAGATTCTTGCTCGTGAGTTGCAACTTCCCGTCGTGGCCCTCAGCCAGCTGTCCCGAGGCCTCGAAGCGCGGGCGGACAAGCGCCCGATGCTCGCGGATCTCCGGGAGAGCGGCGCCATCGAGCAGGACGCCGACGTCGTGATGTTCATCTACCGCGACGAGGTTTACAATCCCGACTCCGCCGACCGAGGCACTGCCGAGGTGCTCGTAGCCAAGCACAGGAACGGTCCCACCGGTTCTGCGCATCTCGCCTTCATCGCGAACTACGCAAAGTTCGGCGATTTGGCCAGGGTCTGAGCTGGCTTTACCCGTTCGCCGTCGTCCGGGCGCGAACCAAAATTCGTGAATAGAGGCTGTAACCTGATCTGCCATGCCCGACGTTCCTCCTGACGACGGCCTGCGCGGTCCGAACCCATCGGTGCCTGGGGATCCGCAGCCCGACCCCATCGCTCGCGGACCCGAAGGGGAGGGAGCGATCGCGGGTGGCGGGAGCGACCTCCTGAAAGGCAACGGTCGTGAGGCCGCGACAGCCAAGGGACCTAGACATCGAGCGCGGCCGACAGCGACGCGACGATGGACCAAGCGCGCGTTGATCACGGTCGGGGTTGTCGTGGTGCTGGTCATCGCGCTCGGCGTCAGTGCCGACGTGTACGTCAACTACCGCTTTGGCCAGATCAAGAAGGTGCATGTCGACCACCTGAAGGCGGTCTCCGCGAAGCCGGGGGCGCCGTTCACGGTCCTTGTGGCCGGCTCGGACTCGCGGACTTTCGTCAGCACCACGAGCCAGTGCCAATCGTTCGGGTGTGGATCGGAGACAGGCGGACAGCGCAGCGACGTCATCATCCTCGTTCATGTGGTGCCGGCCCTCCACAAGATCGAGATGTTGTCCATACCGCGGGACACCTGGGTGACGATCCCAGGCAACGTCGAATACATCTCCGGCCAGAACCGAATCAATGCCGCCTTCAACGACGGTCCGTCGCTGCTTGTGCAGACGATCGAACAGGACTTTCACATCCCGATCAACTACTTCGTCGAGGTCAACTTCCCCGGGCTGGAGAACATGGTGAATGCGATCGGGGGCATCCACCTCGACTTCAAGTACCCGGTCAAGGACCTCGTGTCGGGCCTGCGCATCCCCACAGCCGGTTGCCAGCTGGTCCACGGTGTGCAGGCTCTCGCCTTGGTGCGCAGCCGCCACCTCGAATACGAGGTCGACGGAGTCTGGTACGACGACTACGGCAGCGACTTCACGAGGATCCGCAATCAGCAGGCCTTCTTCCGGGCTGTCATTCACCAGCTGAACTCTCAGATCACGAATCCGTTCGCCCTGAACGCCTTCATCGGGGACGCCGTCCACAATCTGGTCATTGACCAGACAATGAGCGAGGGAAGACTGAAGAGCCTGGCGCTCGAGTTCCACAATTTCCCGCCCGGCTCGCTTCAGGCGGTCACAATGCCGACGGTCGGTCCGTACATCACCTCAGGGGGTGCCGAGGTCCTGTTGCCCGCCGCGGCCGCCGACGAAGTCGTGATCCAGCATTTCTTGGACTTCGGCATGCCCGTCAAGAAAGCGACGGCGACGTCCCAGGCGACAAGCACGACAACCACAACGACTTCGCTCCCGACGGTCACGACGGTCGCGCCGCCTCCTTCCGGGGAGACGCCGATCTACAACAACAGCTCCCAGCCGTACGACCCCAAACCCTGCTGAGGCGGCTCGCGGCTTCGAGACGGCGCCTTGGGCAGATGACGCGGCCTGTGGAACGCGACCTATTGAGCGGGAACCTCGCGCACGGGCCAGCAGAACTCGTCCTTTCCGAGACCCAACCTGCCCTGGTCGCGGCACCATGAGTCGTATCCGACGGCCCAGATCCGGTGCCAGTCGGCTTGGAGCTTCGTCAGGTCGCCGATGTCGTGCTCGGCGATCTCGGGATAGCGCTGCGCGATCGCCCGCGTGAGCTCGAGCGTCGCATCGGCATCATTCCCGGCGTCGTGGAAGCCGCCACACTCGACTCCATAGAACTTGCAGAGGTCATCGAGGCGGCGCTTGCCCGGTCGGTACGGGTCGAGCCTGCGGTCGATGACCAAGGGATCGACCAGCGCCACCCACGGGAACGGTGCCAGCCCGAAGTGCCGGAACAGCGTTGCCGCGATCGTGATGTCAAAGCTCGCGTTCATCGCCACGACCGGCACCTGGTCGGCCTGAGACTCTTCGAGGACGCGATGTGTGATCTCAGCGGCTTGCTTGAGCGAGCAGCCCTCGCGCTGAGCCCTCTCCGTAGAGATTCCGTGGATCGCCTGCGCTCCGGCGGGTATGTCGCGTCCAGGGTCGACGATGAATACCTTGCGGTCGACGCTCCCGTCGCGCTCGCAGCGGACGAGGGCGACTTGGACCGGCAGGTCCGAGCACGGATTGACCCCCGTCGTCTCGAGATCGAACCCGACCAGCGGACCCTCGATCCACGTCATGGCTACGAGCGTAGGCGGGAGCTGTGGTGCTCGAGATGTGATCGATCGTTGAAACCGCGCAGGATCCACCGGTCGCCCGCCACGACAAGGGTCGAGATCGCGCCGTTGTCGGACCCGACGAACGCGAACGGTCGGGAACCCGTCGCTATCGCGAGGACCGCGCCGATCGTGCCGCCATGTGCGAAGCAAACCACGCGCTCATCCGCGTGCCGCCCTGCGATTCGCTTCATCGCCGGCCCCACGCGCGCCGCGATGGCTGCATTCGACTCGGCACCCGGGATCACGTCCCAACGCTCCTCCTCGAAGATACGAGGGGCGCGGGGGTCGCCCGCGGCCACGCGCTCGCGGTAAACGCCCGCGTCCCACTCGCCCATATGCACTTCGGCGAGAGCGGGCTCGACTTGGGGCTCTAGACCGAGCCGGGCGGCAAGGGGCGCGGCGGTCTCGGCCGTTCGGCGCAGGTTCGTGACGTAGATGGCGTCGATGCGGGTGCCTTCGAGATAGTCGGCGATGAGCACCGCCTGTTCCCGTCCGATCTCGGCGAGTGCGAAGTCACCTCTCCCATCCACGAGCGGTACCGGCCGCGTTAGGTCAGCAGCCTCCGATTCGCCGTGGCGTACGAGTAGCACCTCGGTCGATCCACTCGGCGCCTCAAACTGGATCTGCCGGTACGTTTTCGTCGCTTGATTTACGTGTTTCTGGTCGCCGCCAAGGGCGTTCTCGCGGGCCATAGGCGGCCCAGCCTACGGTCAACTGGCCACGGTTCACACCTGGGGCGCCCGGACCTCGGGGACCGATAAGCGCCCGCGGCGCCGGTTCGAGCATGCCTAGGTCGCGCGTTCCTCTGGCGAAGGGATTCCCTCACGGGCAATACTTGTGCGGACCCATCCCATCCTTGTGCCGCCACGATCGGGGGACCCTTCTGCGTCGCGAGCGAACAGCCTGGAAAGTGGAGACGCTCGTCGCGGGCCTTGTGCTCGTGAGCGTTTGTACGGCGACCCTCGCGGGGGCCTCCGTTCGCACCCCGACCGCGCCGAGGGTCACCACAGCCAAAGCTCGCCCAGCCCGCGTCGTCCCCGTCTCGACCGTCGCACCGCGAAAGCTGTTGACAGCGCTGACGCCGGCATCGCCCGTCGCCCGCCGGATCGTGCGAACGGTGAAGGCTCTTCGTCCGCCTCGGGTCGAGTTTCCGCCCTGGTGGAGCGGGACGTGCGACGACAACGATTATCCGGGTTCGTTCCCCCTGTCGAGCTGGGATGGTCTCACGGCGTGTGGCCCGGGCCCCAACAGGGGCGGCTACGACCTGGCGGTCGAGTTCTACCCCGGTGCGTTCGGAGTGCTCGAGTGGGAGTGTGTCGAGCTGTCAATGCGCTGGATGTACCTCGAGTACGGAGTGCGACCTTACCCAGCCGACGGCTCGGGGATCGTGTCCAATTACTCACCCGCATACGGCGGCGATCTTCGCCAGGTGTCCAACGACGGCTCGAGCGTGCCGCAGCCCGGTGCTGTGCTGGCGATGGGATCAGCCTGGGGTGAGGGTCACACGGCGGTCGTGACGGCGACGCGTGTGGTCGGTGGCGACGGGACGATCGACATTCTCCAACAGAACATGAATGCCGGGGACGGAACGGGCGTCCTCGCCGTCGTGCACGACGTCGTTGGGCCCGACTTCGGTATTCCCGTCACCGGCTGGCTCCAGGCACCGGCCGGATACTCCCACCCCATCCGAGAAGACCGCGCCGGCCCAAGGTACGGCGATGACTGGTTCCTCGGGAAGTTCGGGCTGGTCATCATCACCTCGCAGCACCGGGAGATCGAAAGCGAGCTGCTCCGGCTTCGTTCGGAAGCGATCTTCCGGGGCAGCCTGAGGAACATGCCCGTCGTAGGGCCGTTCGCGCCCAGTAGCGACATCACGGTCTGGTAAGGGCACTCGGCGGCCTCGACAACTTGGCGCTAGGCCCCCGAGCCGACCGAGCGAGGGAGCGGACCGCCGAGGACGAGCAGGAACCTTGGGGATCCCGCGCGACTGAAAAGTGCGTCCCTCTCGCGGGTCGGTCCCAAACGCGCCCAGGCTCGGCTCGTTAAGCGTCGTGTTGTCGGCGGCATCTCACGGCAGCATTTCGACGCCCTCTAGGACAACCTCAACCTGTGGGGGCGTGGCGAGGCACCTGGCACAAACGTCGTTGTCAGCACCCGCACTACGACCGGCTTCATGACGGCGGGCGAATGGCGTCCGGCACTGCCGGGAAACCATGTCCGCATGACAAGATGGTGATGTGGAACCGGCCGATTTCATTGAGCTACCCGACGGGCGGTACCTCGAAGTTCGCGTGAGCGGCCCAGCGGGCGGCATGCCCTTCGTGTTCCATCACGGAACCCCTGGCGCCGCCAGCCCGTTCCACGCCATGGAGAGGGCCGTGCATGAGCGAGGGCTACGGCTCGTCACAGCTTCGAGACCTGGGTACGGGAGCTCGACCCGTCAAGCCGGTCGCAGTGTCGTCGATGTCGTGGAGGACACCAAGGCCGTTCTTGCCGCGATAGGAGCCGAGCGATGTGTGATCTGCGGGTGGTCCGGTGGGGGACCGCACGCTCTCGCTTGCGCGGCCAGGCTTGACGAGGCGGCGGCGGTCTTGCTGATTGCCAGCGTCGCCCCATACGACGTCGAGAGCTTCGACTGGATGGCTGGGATGGGCGAGGAGAACCTGATCGAGTTCGGGGCTGCAGTCAAAGGCGAGGCGCAGCTGCGGCCGTATCTCGTGGCCATAAGGGAGCATCTGCGTAACGCCGAGGCGGCGGTCATCGTGGAGTCGCTCGTGTCGATCCTGCCCGAGGTGGACCAGGAGGTCTTGACCGACGAGTTCGGGGAGGACATGGCCTCTTCGTTCCACGAGGCACTTCGAGTCGGAGTGGACGGGTGGCTTGACGACGATCTGGCTTTTGCCAAGCCTTGGGGCTTCGATCTGAGTGAGGTATCGATTCCGACCATGATCTGGCAAGGGAGCGCGGACCTGATGGTTCCGTTCAGCCATGGCCAGTACCTCGCTGCCCAGCTTCCTCAGGCGTCGGTCCACCTCGAACAGGGTGAGGGTCATGTCTCGATCAGCCTCGGCGCGATTGATCGGATGCTGGACGAGCTCGTCGAGCTGCGGCCTTAGAAGTCTTCCGAGCACGTCCCGCGGCGTGTGGACCGACGACGGCCCGGTGCCCGAGCACACCTGGCCGACGATGGTTCGGCTCCCGTCTTTCGGAGATCAGATTTCCCAGCAGAACGTGGAGCGTCCGGGCCCTTCGACTGAGTGTCAGCAGACGACAAGATGGCTGTCCACCGTGCTGGAGGCAACGCAATAGGTGTCTCCAGAACGGTTTTGTGGCGCGCCTCCACCACCTTCGAGCAGAGGACGGACGGCGGGAGATCGACCTATTGGTAGAGCTGGGCAACCTGGATGTAGTCGGTGTTGAAGTGAAGGCAAGTTCCGCGCCGACGAGAAAGGACGCACGTCAC
>JBEKBI010000018.1:0-50257 GCA_050015475.1 Acidimicrobiales bacterium
CTGTAGCTGTAGTCGGCTGGTGATTTCGACGACGTCGGAGTATCCGTCTCGGCGAGGATCGCTCCGGACGGCGCGTCGGAGTACGAGAAGCCGAGCAAAGTCGTCGACCCGTTCTCGAGGTCCATCGCCGAGGGAGAGTCGGTGGGATCGTAGGTCGTTGCGATCGAGTCTCCCGAGGTGCCGAGCGCCTCGGAGTATGGGAGGCCGTCCGAGGTGTTCGTGATCGAGATCGACTTGTTGTTGAAGTCAGTTACCGAGGTGAGCTCGTCCGCGTGGTCGTACCCGTAGCCAACGGTGTCGGTTGCGGCCCAGGCGGCGGTGCTCGGCAACGGATAGGTGATCCCGGTCACATCCCCATCGGCGTCGTAGCCGTACCCGACGGTCTGGCCAGCTCCGTTCTCGGACGATGTGAGCTCGCCGAAGGGGTCGTAGACGAGGCTCGACGACCCGGTGGCGTCCGTCATCGCCGTCTTGTTGCCGTTGGCGTCATATGTGTACGCGACCGAGTGGGCCGAGGAACCTGAGTAGCTGGCGGAAGCCTCGAGATTGGTCGGGGTGTAGGTGTAGGTCGTAACGACGCCCGACTCGTCGGTGCTCGTCAACTTGTTGCCCTGCGGGTCGTAGGTGTAGCTCGTCGTGATCCCGTCCGGCGCGGCCGAAGTCGCCGGCAACGTCATCGACACGAGTTCGCCTGCCGAGTCGAAGCTGTAAGTCGTCTGGAAGGCGGCCTGCGTCGGCCACGAACCCGAACTGACGACCCAGGGATAGGCAGTCTCGCAGGTCGCGAGACCTGTCGCGGTCGCAGTCCCATCGGAGATCGTAATCACCGCACCCGTATTGCCGTCAGGTGCTACGACGGCAGTTTCGTTACCGTTCGGGTCGTAGCAGTAGCTCGTAGTGGACGCCGCCGACGTGCCGTATCCGGTGGTAGCCGAGGCAACTTCTCCGTCCGCGTTGTAGGTGTCGACCGTGTCGTCGTTCGGAGCACCCGAGGCGTTGCTCGTCGGCGGGGCCACGGTCTCGATCAGCTGTCCGGCCGCGTCGTAGGCGTAGCTCGTCGTCTCGTAGCCGCTCTGGCCAGCTGGCGCCGGAGTCGTCATGGACGTCTTGTTGCCGTTGGCATCGTAGGTATACGTCGTCGCATCCGAGGCCAGTCGGTCGCCGTATCCGGACGGATAACTAGTGGGGCACGAAGCCGGCGTAAGCGAGTTGGCCGCCACACCGACGGGCGGCACGGTCTCGGTTACGTGACCGTCCCCGTCGTAACAGGTAAGCGTCGCGTCCCCGTCGGGGTTCGTGACAAGGGTCTCTTCGTCGTCCGCGTTGTAGTTGTTGGTGGTGGTGTAACCCCGCGGGTCCTTCGTGGAGGTCAAGTTGCCGTCGGCGTCGTAGTAGTCGTAGGTGGTCCGTGGCGCAGCTGTCGCGCCCGAACCCCCCGCCTTGGTGGCCGAGGTGACCTCGCCGTCCGCGTTATACGCGGTCACTGTCGTGTAGTTCCCGACGTTCGCGCCCGAAACGTTTCCGTCGGGGGCAACGGTGCTCGTCTGCTCGCCGTCTCCGTCGTATGAGTAGGTGGTCTCGGCCACCTGCGAACCGTTCCCGTCGGGCGTAGACGACGAGAGCAAATCACCTGCGCTGTCGTAGGCGAGCTGGGTGACGACGCCGTCCGCGTTGATTGTGGCGCAAGGAAGCGACGGCGAGGGCGGGGTCGCCGAACACGAAATGTTCGTGCCGCTCAAGGTCACGCTGTTCCCCTTGTAAAGCGTGTAGGTCGTCTGCGAATAGGCGGCCGTATTGCTGCCCGGATCGTAGACGCCGGTCGTCGTGTAAAGGGCGTTCCCGTAAGTGTCGTACAAGGTGTAGCTGACGCCTTCGGGAGGAGCGGAGGTCGGAGGCGTGATCGTGGCTCCGGGCGAGACCGGCGTGGGGCCCTCTTGACTGGCAGAACAGTTACTCGTCGCCGTGGCCGACCCGTCGCAGCTTGGCTGGTCGAGCGATGTCGACCAATTGGTGGTGGTGTCGCCGAGCGGGTCGACCTCCGAGGTCACGTTCCCCTTCGAGTCGTAGCTGTAGCTCGTTTCCTCCGGGGCACCGGTGCTCGGGTTCACGTCGCCGTTGGTGGTCCAGGCATCGAGCAATGTACCGCCCGAGGTTCCCGAGTCGGACAGGTTCGGCCCGTAATTCGCGTTCGTGAGGAGACTCGACCCGACCGCGCCCGCCCACACCGACTGGGAAACGAGGACGCCGGACTGGTACGCGTAGACGGTCGTGTTCCCATCGGGGTCGGTCGACATCACGGTCCCGTTGCCAGTCGAGGCGTCAAGGCCCGAGTAGTTGAAAGTCGTGACGTTGCCCATGGGGTCGGTCTGGGATGTCACCTGCCCGAGGGCGCTATAGACGTTCTGTGTGTCGTCACCGGCGTCGGGTCCGCCCGGTTGCGCGTTCGGCTTGGTGATCGTGACCATGTCGTTCGCGAGCGCCGGGTTGCCGGTGGTGCCATTGCCGTAGGTGTAGGTGGTCTCACGCCCCATGGGGTCGGTCGCCGAGACGAGGTCCCCTGAGGCGTTGTAGGCATACGCCCAGCTCCGCCCGAGCGGGTCGGTCACAGACGAGACGAAGCCGGAGGAGTTGAGCCCTATCACAAGGGCGCGACCACTCGCCGAGGTAATCGTGTTGCACGACGTGGCCGTCGACGGGCAGTTCCCCGAGCCCGGTGACGGGCTCCCGTAGGAGATCGTGAGCGCGTCCCCGTCGGCGTCGTTCTCGGATATGAGCATGCCCGAAGAGTTGTAGTTGTAGCTTTCGCTCGGGTCCGTGGAGAAGCTGTAAGTGCCCGAGTTCACAGTCAAAGTCGAGGGCACGTCCTCAGGAAGCACGCAGTAGCTGCCTGCCACTTCATACGGCGTGGGGCAAGCGCCCGATACCTGGGGGAGGAAGGTGACTTGGGCACCGGTCGACTCGTTGACGGTCACCGTGCCGCTCGCGGGCCAGAGCGTGTAGGGAGTCGTCGCCGTGGCGACCACTTCGCGGACGCGGTTGTTGACCGCGTCGGTGATGTAGACGTTCCCGGAGGGGTCGACGGCGACCCCCACTGACTGCACTGGTAGCCCTGACGGCAAGTCGAGCAGCGCCGAGATGGCGGCACCTCCGTCTCCCGAGCTGCCCGCGGTGCCCGAGGCGCTGCCGGCGACGGTGTAGATGTAACCCGACACCATGTCGGTCGACCACTGGACGCCGTTCTCGCTCGCGACCTCGCGTATTTGGTTGTTGTTGGTATCGGCTATGTAGATGTCACCGGCGGCGTCGAGCACGAGGCCGGACGGGTCGTTGAGCTCCGCCGAGGTGGCCGGGCCCTGGTCGCCCGAGTTGCCCCTCGTGGTCGAGGCAATGCCGGCCACGGTGTAGACGTAGGCCTGTGTCATCGACCTCTGCCATTGGCGACCCGTGGAGCTGGGCACCTCCTGGATGCGGTTGTTGTTCGAGTCCGCGATGTAGAGATCCCCGGCGCTGTCGACGACGAGACCGGCGGGCATGTTGAGGTAGGCCGACGTGGCCGGGTGGGCGTCGTTGATGTACCCACTGGTGCCGTTCGCGTTGCCGGCGACGGTGTAGATGTCACCTACGGTCAGCGTCCCGGACACCAACCTGCTCGAGGTCTGGTTGGCCACCATCTCGATCCGGTTGTTGAAAGTGTCGGCGATGTAGATATTCCCGTGGGCGTCGACGCCGACGGCCTCCGGTTGGTCGAGCAGGGCCGAGGTGGCCACCTCGACGGTCGTCGAGCAACCTTCGGATCCCGTCGAGCTCCCCGCGATGGTGTACATGTGCCCGGCGGTCATGGCGATGCCGAAGTAGGTGCCGCTAGCCCATGGGATCTCCTCGACGCGGTTGTTGGCCGTGTCGGCGATGTAGAGGTTCCCCGACGAGTCGATGGCGATGCTGGTCGGATCCCAGAGCTGGGCGTTGGTGGCGATGTTGCCCTCTCCGGAGTGCCCGGGTTGCCCCCTGAACTCTCCCGCGACCGTGTAGACGTCGCCGGCGGTCATGGCGATACCCCACTGGGTGTGGTTGGAGGCCGCGATCTCTTGGATGCGGTTGTTGGCGGTGTCGATCACGTAGGCGTTGCCGCTCGGGTCCGTCGCCATGCCCTGTGGGCCCTGGAGACCGGCGGTGTATGCCGGGTCGCCGTTCCCCTGGGTCGGAATCGTGAGGCCGTTGCCGGCGTAGACGGAGATGTCCCACGTCGAGGCACTGACCTCGTCGACGTAGTCCCAGGTAGAGGCCGAAATGTAGAGGTTGTCGCTGGCATCGAGCGAGATGCCGTCCGGCGCGTTCAAGAGCGCCGAAGTGGCGAGACCCCCGAAGCCCTGGTTGCCCGGGGTACCGGCGGAACTCCCGGCGATGGTGTAGACGTCGTTCGCCGTCATCGAGATGTTCCACTCGGTGTGCTTGGTGTAGGCGACTTCCTGGATGCGGTTGTTACCCGTGTCGGCTATGTAGAGCTGGCCACCGTTGGCGAGAACGGCGGTGTCCGGCTCGTCGAGCAACGCCGAGGTGGCCTTGCCACCGTCACCCGAGGTACCGGTGCTCCCCGTCGCGCTGCCGGCGATGGTGTAGATATCGCCCTTGGTCATGGAGATGCCCCAGTAGGTGCCCGAGGAGTTGTTCAGGGCCTCTTGGATGCGGCTGTTAGCTGTGTCGGCGATGTAGAGGTCCCCCGCCGAGTCGACCGTGACGTCGCGCGCGCCGTCTAGGTACGACGACTTGGCAGCCCCGCCGTCGCCCGAGATCCCTGCCGTACCGGACAGGTTGCCGGCCGCGGTGTAGAGGTGATCGGCGGTCATGGCGGTGCCCCAGTAGGTGCCGGTGGTAGTGGGGACCTCTTCGATGCGGTTGTTGCCCGAGTCCGCGATGAAAAGGTCCCCCGAGGAGTCGATGGCGACACTCGTCGGGTCGTCGAGATAGGCGTTGGTGGCCACGTTGCCCTGGCCGGTGTGGCCGGATCCGCCGGTCGCGAAGCCGGCGACGGTGTAGATATCGCCCGCCGTCATCGAGATGCCCCAGTAGGTGCCCGAGGTCGCCGGGATCTCCTCGATGCGGTTGTTGCCCGAGTCCGCGATGTAGAGGTTGCCATTCGAGTCGAGGGCGACTCCCGCGGGACTCCAAAGACAGGCAGACGTAGCCGAGGCGCCGTTGCTCGAGATCCCCGAAACCCCAGCGGCGCTGCCGGCGATCGTGTAGACGTCGCCCGCGGTCATGGATATGCCCCAGTAGGTGCCCGAGGTGTTGGCGACCATCTGGATCCTGTTGCCGGCGGTGTCGGCGATATAGGTGTTGGCATTGGAAGGCGGGTTGAGTCCGCCCGGTGTGTCGAGTACGGCCGATGTCGCCGGGCCGCCGTCGCCGTTGTCGTCCCTGAGGCCGCCGAGGGAGGCGATGTCGCCTGGCACCATGGAGCTGAAACTGAGTGAACTCGCCCAGTTGTCAGTCCAGCCGTAACCGAGGGCACCAGGGGTCGCGGTCTTGGTCTCCTGCTCGGCCACCTGGGCGTCGTAGCTGCGGGAGAAGTTGAGGGAGGGGCCGTAGGTCGGGATCGAGAGATCCGTGTTCGACTCGGTGAAGTCGCCCGTCGCCGGGTCGACCGGGTCGGCGACGAGGGCGCGGTTCTGCGAATACCCGGCAGAGGCCGGGTTAGAGGCGCCGTAAGACGCCCCGGCGGGAACCTCACCTCCCGTCGAAGGCGAAAGGGCCAGAGTCGAGACGCTTGGAGGCGTGGCCGAGCCTGTGAGGATGTAGGGCTGGCCAGCCAGGCCGTCTGACGAGGTGAAGTCAGTCGGCGTCGCTCCGGCGTCGTAGCCAAGAGCCGAAAACTCACTCGGCCAGGCATTGAAGGTCTCCTCGATCGAACAGGCCGGCGACGTCCACGGCCCGAGCGAGCTCGACTGGAGGTCGGCGAGCTGGGAGTCCTCAGTTGCGACAAGGCTGTCGACCGTGCCGGAGGTGCAAGTCGACTGGCCCTGGACGGTAAAACCGCCCCCGTCGATGTCCGCGAGGAGCGGCACTGCCGTGTCGGAACTCGCGCCTGAGTAATAGCAGTTGAGCGAGACGTAGAGCCCGGTGCCGCTCCCCGAGGCGGCGTAGGCGATGGAATCTGCGATGAGAGTCGTCCCGCTCGAACCGGCCAAGGCGGGGGCCGTGCCGACCACGGCGACGTTGCCAGCGACGGCGGCGCTCCAGGTCGCGACGGTGCTTAAGGCGTCGGAAGGAACAGTCGTCGCACACGTGCCACCACTGCTCGGATCGCCTATGACGATGGCCGAGTACGAGGCGAACTGGGCCTTGGTGAGGTCATCCCAGGTCGCGGGAGTGTCGACCGTGACGGTGTAGCCGTCTGCCGTGGCCGCCAGGGCCTCGGGGCTCGACGAACCTCCGTTCACGCTTGTCGAGAGGATGAGAACCGTTCCCGCTGACTGGGCTGCCGCCGGCGGGGTCGTCGAAAGAGGTATCGCTACCAACCAGATCGCGGCCATGGCGACACAGAACCCGACAGACGCGATCCCTCGGCTGCGCTTTCCAGACATAGCCCGCCGCACGGTGCCTAAATAGCTCCGAAGCTGGCGCTTTCCGTAACGACTGCTTGCGACGCGACTGGATTCGCCTGCTACGAAAGTCATCTCCGGACCACCCCCATAGCGCCCCTTCGGGCACCCACGCTGTCTTAATCCGGCGGCATTCCGCTGTCAACCACAACCACAGAATTGCTCCGAGAACTCATGTCACCGCTCTGGACGTCTGCGGCCAGTGTGGTCTGGCGGTCGAGCTGCCCGTTCGACCGCCACCCAAATGGCATTCCTCCCCCCTTGGGCAACTCCATGACGCCGCTCCTGTTCCTCCAGTTCAGGAGCTCTAGCTGGACCAGCCGGTCCAGTGCGACGATGGCCCCGGGGACCGGCTGTCCCTTGCCAGTCTTCGGGGACCAGGCCGGTGGCAGAAATGTGGGGCCATCCTGCGGTCCCGTCGACCGTCTCACGAGCTCCCAGGCGGCACTCTTGGGACGGGCGGCGGCGTACTGCGCGAGGAGCGGGTCTGCCATGACCGTCAACCACTCAACTCAACCGCGTCTCTCGCCAAGGTGCGCGTCGAGGTCGCCGAGTGGTGACGCTCCACGACAATCTCGTAGGGATCGACCGTCTCGGTGGCGTCCAGTGTCCGAAGGGATCAAGCCGTTGATGCTTGACAACTAGACCCCGATGAGCTCCCGCATCTCAGCGCCGCACTTCGCGCCGAGACGCACCGCCTTAGGACATCTGTGAAAACGGCCGGCTCCTTCGACGTGGACATTGAGCCGTCGGCGGCGGACGCCATGACCGCGGGCCGTGGCGAGGAATGTCTTCCCTCCAAGGCTCCACCTTCTGGGCAGAATGTGGAGTCACGACTCCAGAAGCTAAATGAACTGCACCACGATTGGTTTCCACATTTCCTATTGAGATCAGGCCTTGATGAAAGGCTGATCCCATGCCAGCGATGTGTCCCGACGAGTACCGCCGGCGTGCCGTTGAGCTCGTCCGAGCAGGCCAGTCCGTGCCCAAGACAGCCGAAGACCTCGGCGTCACCTCTTCGTGTCCCTACGGCTGGGTCCGGCGGAACCCAAGGAGACGCTATTGAAAGCCTTCGTAATGCGCAGGTGGCGAGTTTGAGTCCAACCTCGGGCTCGAGTTCGCTGTG
The DNA here is from genome assembly GCA_050015475.1 of Acidimicrobiales bacterium. GTDB lineage: Bacteria > Actinomycetota > Acidimicrobiia > Acidimicrobiales > Bog-793 > Fen-455. The sequence continues at coordinate 7,726 of JBEKBI010000018.1, forward strand.
TTAGTCCGCCTGATGCTTGACGTTTTGGGGTCGGCTCGCGCTCGCGCTTGCCACTTCTCGCGGCCACCCGTTAGCCTTCGAACCATTCGGGGACTCAAATGTCTGGGCTGACAGGCACGCTGGTCTTGCCAGGACTCGTTGATCCTCATGTTCATTTGCGGGAGCCGGGCTCCAACCACTCCGAGACGATCGCGAGTGGGACCAAGGCGGCGCTGTTCGGCGGCTATGTCCTCATAGGCGACATGCCCAATACGCCGGGCCACCCGACCTGGACGAAGGACCGGCTACTCGAAAAACACGCTCTCGCCCGTGACGGCGCTCACATCCCCACCACGTTCCATTCCGGCGCGCAACCTGAGTCAGACAATGTCGGCGAGCTCCACGCCATGTCCCGCCTATCCCTGTGGCTGAAGCTCTACGGGGCCCCGACCACCGGAAACGCCAACGATTACGCGGCAGCTGACTTCCGTGACATCGTCGCCGAGTGGCACCGAGTGGCACCTGACAAACCCATAGGACTGCACGCTGGCAGGGACAACCTGGAGGACTTCATCGCTGTGGTGGCCGGCAGCTTGCGGCACCCGCTCCATATCCATCACGTCAGCACGAATCATGAACTGCGGCTTATCCACACCGCCAAGCGGCGTGACCTTCCAGTGACTTGCGGTGTCACTCCCCATCACCTGCTGAAGACAGCGCACGACGTCCGCTCAGAGGGTTGGTTCGCGAGAGTGCAGCCACCACTCGTCGGCGAGGCCGAGGCCGAAGAGCTGATGCGTTGCCTTTCGGACGGAACTATCGACATTGTCGAGACGGATCACGCGCCGCACTCGAAAGAAAGCAAGCTTCGAGCCGAGTCCGACAACGTCGAGGGCCTCCACACCGCTGACCATGTGACCTGTTTTGGCCTGCCTTGCATCGAGCTCGCTGCGCCGCTCCTGTTCTACCAAGCCAGGCGGGGTTACATCACGATGGAACGACTCGTAGACGCGTTGTCCACTCGACCCGCCCGCATCATGGGGTTGAGCGTGAGCGCGAACACGTTCGCCTCTTGGGAGATGCGGGAATTCCGCGTTGGCGAGGAGAACGTCCACTCGCAATGCTCGTGGACGCCGTACCTAGGCCGGCTCGCACTCGGCATCCCAGGCGAGGTCCTCGTGCAGGGAAAGCCCCTCATCAAGGACGGCGTGCTCGTCGATAGGGCTCCTAACGTGGTGACTAACAGAGGATCAGAAATATGAACGCCCTCCTGTCCGAACAAGGTTTGCGCGCCGCCTGGGAGACCTTCGAGAGCGAACAGCTGAAGGAGATCGCCGGGCTCGGGCTTCACGTGCTCGGAGGATGTCCCGTTGGCCGCCGCCTGATCACCCTCGCGAGCGGGGGTGAGCGAGTGATGAGTCCACGGCTTCACACTGAGCTGGCGGGAATGTCGCTCGAGAACCCAGTACTGGTGGGTGCGGGCTGGGACAAGAAGGGCTGGGCGGTCGACGGCCTCTACGCACTCGGCTTTGCGGGAACCGAGGTCGGCTCCGTGCTGGCCCACCCCCAGGAGGGCAACCCACGCCCCCGCATGTGGTACCGCCGAGGCGCTGCGCTCAACCGTTTGGGCTTCAACAGCCCCGGCATGGAGCAGGTCGCCAAGTGCCTCTCCGCCCAGGAAAGGCCAGGCATCGTCGGCGTGAGCATCGGGAAGAACAAGCTCACGCCCGATGACCAGGCACCGTGGGCGCATGCGGCCGTAGCCAGGGGGCTGTACGACTACGCCGATTACTTCGTCGTAAACGTCGCCTCGCCCAACACGCCCGGGCTGCGCAACCTTCTCAAGCCCGGCCCTCTCACGGACATCGTGCTCGCGGTAAAGGAGGCTCTTTGCGCCAAGGGAGCAAAGCCCCTATTCGTCAAGACCACGGTTGACTTGTCCCTTCAGGATCTCGAGGCCGTGATCAAGGTTTGTCTCGAAAACGGCGTCACCGGCATCGTCGACTCGAACTCAACGGTCGACGACGATCTCAAGTCGCTCTACGGCTGGCAAGGCGAAGAGGGAGGGCTCAGCGGTGACGTCGGTGAGTTCCGGCAACGGGCCAACGAGCGCATGAAGGTGATATTCCGGCTGACAAAGGGCACCGAGCTGCAGCGCATCGGCGTGGGTGCGATCAACAGCGCGGCCTCCGCCATAGAGCGGCTTCAGGCCGGCGCGCAGGCGGTCCAGGTTGTGACGGGCATTCGCCAACGCAAGGCCAGGATCGCGCGTGACATCAACCAGGGGATCCTGGACTATCTCTCGACCAGCGGACACGAAAACGTCCAGGAGATAGTCGGAGAGGCGTCCTAGCGGTTCGCAGCGAGGAGCGCCGGTGCGGATTCGCCGTGTGGCATCGTCCGACAGCTCAATCGCTGGGTGAACACCGCCTTTTTCGAGCTAGTTTCCGGGATCCACAGCGGCCGTGGCGTGAGTCACTTGTGACCAGCTCAAGACTCAGTCACTCGGGCCGCAGGTCACGAAGATCCCTGGTTTGCTTCGAGGGCGCTGCATAGCATGGCGCTCATGCGACCCTCATTGCCCCGTCGATCCATGGCCGTGGCTTCAGTCGTACTGGTGGCCACACTGGCCTTCGCGTCGGGCTGCTCCAGCAGCTCCACGTCCACGTCCACCTCCGTCTCCACGTCCACGTCCACGTCCACGTCCACGTCAACGTCCACGACTACGACCACGTTGGTCCCGGTCACTGGCCAGAAAGTGGCGCTGGGCGTCAACAATCCCTCGCAGGGAGACTGCACTACCACCACCAGCGAGGCCGCCGGCGCTGTGGGTTATGTCGTGCTGAACGTCACGGCCACCTCGTTCCAGGCCGAGATCCAGCTGCAAAAGGGCACTCCAGATACGACTTACGCGGTCCTTTTGCAGCAGGTCCCAGGCTCGTGCCCACAAGACTCGGACAACGGCGGCACACTCACGACCGACTCGGCCGGTCAGGGCGAGGCGTCCACGAGCGTGGCACGCGTGGCTGGCGCGACCAGCTTCTTCCTGCAACTCCTGGCCAGCGGGTCTGGAGCGCCTCAATACACCAGCGACCGGATCTCAGCCAGCTCGTAAGCAGGACCGTCGCACCCCTCTCGCTGTCCGTCGTTCATAGCTGAGCGGGCGATCAGGCGTGCCTGGCGAGCGGCGGATTCTTCGGCCTAGGTCGCCGACGACGCCTCGTTGCTCGCGTACCTCGTGGCGCGGGGCCGTGCTTTACGACGGTCCGAGAATATGGCGATGAGTCCGAAGGCGACGAGCCCGACGGTCCCGAAAATCGCGAGATCGCCGATCCAGTTGCCGAGCGTCAGGAATGGCGAGTTCCGAGGCCCGAGCTGGACGTCGCCCACGAGCAGAGCGGTCCTGCCTGACGAACTTGGATCGTCGACGAAGGACACGATCTGGCCGTTCGCCTTGACGATGATCGACATCCAGGCCTGGTCGGCGTTGACTGCCGGCACGCGATTCTCCACCGCGTCGAACACCAGGCGGTCCCAGTTCGGGATGTTCACATCCGAGCTGCCTTGCCATGACGGAATCGCCAGTATGTTGGCGCCACCGAGCGCCTCGACTCTCGTGGGGCCCTGGAAGGCGAAGTCGTAACAGATCTCCACGCCGATCGTGCCGATCGAGGTCGGATAGCTCGGAGAAGCCGAGCCTGTAGCGAACAGGTCGTCGTCGAAGGGCGCTTGATGCTGCTTGGTGTAGATCCCGAGCACGGTCCCATTCGGGCCGATGAGGGCCGCCTGGTTCCGGTAGGAGTAAGGCACCCAGTCTTCTGCCTGGCTCGACAACGGACCGACGAATCCTGTGACGACGTACACGTGCGTCTTCTCCACCAGCCCCGTCAGCCAGGCGCGGTCGGCCGCCGGTCCCGTCGCGGGATTGAACGGCAAGTACTCCTCAGGCCAGACCACGAGCTTGGCGCCCAGTCGTGCGGCACGCTCGGTCATCAACGACAGCTGGGCCTCGAATCCGGCCTCTTGCACCGCCGTCGGCAGGGTGTCCGCGTTGTCATTGGCGTATGCGCTTCCCGGCTGCACGGCTGCGACCCGGATCGTCGTGCCGGACGAAGCCTGCACCGAGTTGTAGAGCGCCGCCCCCGACACTCCCCAAGCGACTGCTGCCACGACCACGACCGAAACCGACCAGGCGACCACTTTGCGGAGCGGCACCAAGCCGCCCAGCTTGTCCCAGCTCACGGCATGCAGCACTAGGAGTGCGAGCCCGTAGTTGATCGCAAGGATCAGAAGTTCCAGCCCAAAGATGCCGAAGACGCTCACGGGCTCGATGAGTCGCGCCTCGCGAGTGAGCGAGTAGACGATGTCTCCGGTCGTGCCGCTCAGCGACAGGTTCTGGCGGAGCGCGTCGAGTCCGGTCCACATGACCGGCATCTGCAGCACGAACAGCTTGAAACTCGATCGCTCCGACAACGCCCTGTCCATAACTGCCAGAGGAGCGAAGATGATCGCGACGACGATCGGCGCCAGAAAGAAGTACGGGCGCGCCGAGTCGACGAACTGGTAGGAGTAGCCGCCCCCGACATACACAAGGGCGGTCACAGACACTGGGATCCAGCACCAAACTCTCGGCAAAAGCCGGTACTGGGCGAAAACCATGGGGACGAGTCCCACGAAGATCAGTGGCCACCACCCAGCTGGGGTCATCGCGACCACCATCAACAGCCCCGAGACGATCCCACAAGCAATGGCGATGACCACCAGGATTGCCGTGCGCCCGATGTTGCCTTTCGAGGTCACCTATGCCCTCCTCCTGCGGCGAACCTCAAGGGAGTGCTCCTACCCGCCCCAGGTCCGCCGACCTAACGACAGTGCCGATGCCCTCAACCGCGGCCTCGGCTTCTCACTTCGTGCCGCCCAGTATTCCATCCGTGCGACCGCGACTTGAGCCAATCTCGCACCCCAGTCCGGCGGCGGTCCGCGAAAACGCTAAAGAGCATCCTCGATCTCGGACACCAGGTCCTCATAAGCGCGGAGAGGGTCTTCGGACTGAGTGATTTGCCTCCCTATTACAAGAAGGTCCGCGCCTTCCCGAATGGCCGTGGCCGGCGTGCCGACCCGGGCCTGATCCCCAGCGTCGACGTGCGCTGACCGAGAACCGGGGATCATGGCGAACAGCCCTCTCGTCTCCGGGTCCGCCTTCACCATCCCGACCTCTAGAGGGGAACACACAACGCCCGCCATGCCTGCCCTGACTGCTTCGCGAGCCAGTTCCATCACCTCTTGCCGCACTGGGACGTGGAAGAGCCGTTCACCCTCGCTCAAGCCGTCGCTCTCACTGGCCGTGCCCCCGATGGAAGTGAGGACGGTGACGCCGAGCATCTTGATGTCGCCGGCCTCGTGCTGGGCGAGGCGCATAGCCTCCGCGCCCGACGTCGTATGCATGGTGATACCGAACGGCGGATGATCCAACCGCCTGATATTGGCTACCGCAGCGGCGACCGTGCGTGGGATGTCGTCGAGCTTGGCATCTGCAATCCAATCAAGCCCGTTGGAAGCAGCCAGCTTCGCGCAATACCTCCAACTGAAAGCACTGGACATTTCCAGCCCGAACTTGACGAACCGCGCCCCGGCCTGTCGCGCAATAGCCACGAGCCGCTCCGCGTCTTCTTCCACGCTGACGTCCACAGCCAAGATGATTCGGTCGCGGGCTAGCAGTCCGGCCATATGGTTCCCTTCTCACCGCCCAGTCCCTGGTCCTTTGTAATATACACGGGCCACCTCGGCCGTCCCCGGCCCAACATCTGGCTCCACCGCGCGCGACGCCCGATACGGATCGTCGGCCGTGAGATCGCGCTTCGTCGGGCAATCTGGAAGTCCCGGCCCGGGTCTCGCCGCATGCACTTGGTTCCGGCGCTTGCCTGCGCCTCGAGTCGGTTGCGCCCTGAGTTAGACCGCACGCTGGGAGGGCCTACTGCCGAAAGAGTCTCTCCATGGCCCACTCGGGCCCACCAACTGGACCTGGTCGCGGGGTCAAGGGCGCAGCTTGCCGGGACCGCTAACATCCCTTGCCGATACCTCGACTCTTGAGCACGCCGATCTGTCTTGATGTCGAACGATATGGAGGGAACCATGGCGAACACGCACGCACCCACACCTAAGGGATCCGGAGTCCCCTCCGCCGACGTGCTTGAGCCGATCAACGGCGAAGCTGCAGGGAAGCATCTGCTCTCGATGCGACAGCTCACGTCCAGCGACGTCGCCGACTACATGCGAGAGGCCTACGCTGCCGAGGCCCTGAGGGACTCGGAACGGCGAGGGATCCCGTTGCTGCAACACGCCGTCATGAAGGCGGTGATGCGGCAGCCGTCCACACGCACCGGCGGAAGCTGCACGACTGCGATGCAAAAGCTCGGCGGATCCGCTGACCTCATAAGCGGTATGAGCGGCTCGTCGGAAGCGAAAGGAGAGTCGATCACGGACTCCTGGGTGGCCTTCGCCACTCAGGCTGACATATTGGGAATCCGAACGGCCGAGGACGAGGGCCCGAAGATCGCCGCCCTTGCCATTGCCAAGGCGGTCAGCGACGGTGGCCTGCCGCGCTTGGTCCCGGTGATCAACCTGGGCGACGGCAAGAACGAGCATCCCACGCAGGCGCTAGGGGACCTGTTCACCATTCACAAGAGATTCAAGACGCTCGACGGCTTGAACCTGGTCATGGTCGGCGACCAGGAGCGCTACCGGGCGTTTCACTCTCTGCTCATCGGCGCCGTCACGATGGGAATGCACGTGGTCGCGGTCGAGTCCGTCGCGGCACCCGTGCCTCGGCGACTGGTAGACGAGGCGGGAGGCAACCTCGAGGTCACGCGCGACCTCGACGGGGCGATGGCAGAGGCAGACGTGCTCTACGTCGGCCGCAACCCCGATGAGTACGAAGGGGACGACCCGGTCGAAAAACAGCGTGGCGCGCAGCTCGCAGAGGACTTCAGGGAATGGTCCGTCGACTATGAGCGGATCCAAAAGATGCGCCCGGACAGCATCGTTATGCACCCGAGGCCGCGGCGTAACGAGCTGAACCCGGACATCGACAGCGACCCAAGAGCCGCCGATGTCGGACAGATGTTCAACATGATTCCGATGCGGATGGCCATCATCGCCCGGCACCTCGGCGCGTCCATCGCCCACGCCGTGGCAAAGGCGGACTAGTCCAGTCGAAACCTCAACCCGGGGAAGCGGTTGTAGCCTCCCGGCCCGAGTCATGAAGTGGGGCTTGCGGTTGGTCCCGCAGGCGATCCGCCCTAGTGACGAAGCGGCGCCCTCGCTACGAAGCGTCCCCAACCCGGCTCTCCCGTGAAAGCGCCGTCTTCGGCCACAGTCCGACCGCGGCTCAGCACGAGCTCGGGCCAGCCCACGGACACCATTCCCTCGTAGGGCGAGTGGTCGACGGCCATATCGAGGTCGGCCGCCTCGAGAGAGTGCAGGCGCTGGGGGTCCCAGACGACGACGTCGGCATCGGCACCGGGGCACAACGAGCCCTTCGCCGGCCACAGCCCGAACGTGCGGGCGGGCGCTTCGGAACAAAGGCGCACCCAGTCAGCGGTGGTGATACGGCCGACCCTGACGCCCTGCCAGACGAGGGCCAGGCGGGTCTCAATGCCGGGAAGGCCGCCGGGAATGTCCGTGAAATCTGAGACTCCGCCCGGTCGTCCGGCCACTCCGGCACGACGGTCGGCACGCCGGAACGGGCAGTGGTCGGTCGCTACCGTGTGGATGTACCCGCGTGCCAGCCCTTCCCAGAGCTCCTCGGCGTGCCATGGCTCCCGCAAGGGTGGCGTGCACACGAAGTCGATCGCGTCCGACCCCTCCAGCCGGCCCGCGTCGAGGTACAGGTACTGGGGACACGTCTCGGCCTTGACATCCACGCCTCGCTCCTGCGCGAGCCGCACGGCGGCGAGCGCCGGGGCCGAGGAAACATGGACTATGTAGATCGAGGCACCCGTGATCTCAGCCAGGGCGGCAGCTCGCCCGACGGCCTCACCCTCGAGAATGGCTGGGCGGGTTCGCGCGTGCTCGATGACACCGGTCCGACCGGCAGCCAGCGCCTCTCTTCGCAGCTCCTCGATGGCGCCCCCGTTCTCGCAGTGCAGTGTGACCAAGGCGCCGCACCGGCGGGCCGCCCGCATGAGCTGCACGATGGTGCCGTCGTCGACCTGCAGGCGGTCTGGATACGCGAGATAGAGCTTGAACGACGTGATCCCCGCCTCGACCCCGGCGGCCACTACCGATTCGGCCACGGGTTCGGTGAAGGTGAGGTGAAGGCCCCAGTCGACTGCGGACGGCTCGGCCCAGGACCGCCAGGTGGCGACCGTGGCCATCGGATCGTCGCCCCGGGGGACAGTGACGTAATCGATGATCGTGGTAGTGCCGCCCATCGCCGCCGCCCGGGTCCCGGTCGCGAAGTCGTCCGACACTCGCACCGCCCCAACCGGCATGTGAAGGTGAGTGTGGACGTCGATCCCCCCGGGGATGACGAGTTTCCCGGTTGCATCGTGGACCGTCTCTCCGGGAAGTGGCTCGAGTGCTGCCGCAACCTCAACGATGCGCCCGCCGTCGCCGGTTCGCACATCGGCCTGTCGCTCGCCGTCCACATCTACAACCAAACCACTATGGATCAGCACGACCAGGGCCTCCTATCTCAAGCTCTCGGCTCACTTCGGTGGATGGGACGAAAACGCGCCCGACTGGTCCGGCGCGGCCCAGTCGCTGCACCGAACACCGGACCCGTCCTCGGGACCTGCAGATCCGACTCCGAGGCGGGCGAGAACGAACGTCGAGCGGAGGGAGAGGGATTCGAACCCCCGGGGCTCATCACCCAACGGTTTTCAAGACCGTCGCAATCGTCCGCTCTGCCATCCCTCCCCGTTGAAATCTCGCTATTCGATGCCAACCTCGCCTTGTGATCCACGAAGAACCGCACTTGGCAGCTCGCCGCGCCCAGGATACGCGAGCCAGGACCGCGGAGTCGGGGACGCCGCGCAAGCACTCGGGCCCGGCTGCGGTTGGAAAGCGCCACAGCGCCGTAGGTCACCCGCTTGGCGGAAGGCCTGGAGCCCCGCGCCACCATCGGCGCGTTTTAATAACCCTCCCATTATCTACATTCCGCACTTTGATAACCTACAGGTATGACAAAGGCCCAAGTGGCGAGCCGGACGAGAGAAGGCCTGGAGCGAAAATACCGGAGTGGACTCGTCGCCGATATTCGTGCCCGGCCCTACCCCGGTTGGATTCGAGCCGTCAGGACCTCCCTCGGGCTCAACCAAAGGGCGCTCGCGGAACGCCTCGGGATTTCGCAGGTCGCGGTAGACAAACTCGAACACAGCGAAGTCGCCGGCACGATCTCGCTGGCGAAACTGGCGGAGGTGGGAGCTGCCGTCGGCTGCAAGCTTGTTTATGCCCTGGTTCCCGACAACTCGCTCGACGACCGCGCCGGTCTCTGAGCCACAGCGAGCACCCCTACGACTCTGTTTCGGGTCGCACCCGGGACCGCAAAGTTCGCAACCACGCGTTCGCCTCGGCTCTCGCAGCTGCCACTTGCTCGCGCCGCTCCGGCCCCCGGGGCCCATAGGCGGGATACGAACCGAGGAACTTCACCGAGGCGAGGTTGCTGTGCAGCTCCTTCAGGCAGTCACCCACGACTTCGTCGTTCAGGTGCCCTTCGAGCTCGACGACGAAGCAGTAATCGCCCAGGCCCAACTTGGTCGGTCGGGACTCGAGCTTGGTGAGGTTCAGGCTTCGAGCCGCGAACTGGCCGAGAATCTCGTGAAGGCTGCCGGGCCGGTCGGCCTGTTGAAAGCAGACCAGGCTGGTGCGATCATGGCCGGTCGGCGCCGGCATGACGCCCTTGGCCGCGAGCACGAATCGGGTCTGGTTGCCCGCATGGTCCTCCACGTCCGGCACGATCGTCTCGAGCCCGTAGAGCCGACCCGCCAGAGCCGGCGCAAGCGCGGCGGTCCCGTCGGGTGCCGCTTCCCCGACGATCCTGGCGGCTTCGGCTGTCGAAGTGGCGTGCACCAGTTCCGCCTCGTGAAGGCGCTCGTGCAGGAAGCGACGACATTGTGCATGCACGATCGGGATCGAGACAACCCGGTGAATCTGGGCAAGGTCCGTCCCCGGAGGCGCGAGAAGGTCGAGGTGGATGTCGAGCACCTGCTCCAGCTGGATGAACAGGTCCACCTCGAAAACGAGGTGATCTACCGTCGCGCTTACTGTGCCTTCGATCGAGTTCTCGATCGGCACAAACGCCGCGTCAACTTCGCGATTCGCGGCCGCGTCGAGCGCGTCGGCGATCGTCGACATCGCCACGGTTTCCGCGCCGAGAAGGGCGGGGACCGAAAGGAGCGCCTCCTGGCTGAAGGTGCCCTCTGGCCCGAGAAATGCAATCCTCTTCCAGTCCTGCGCCGGCGTCGCCATGGGGGCAGGATAGTGATACCCATGGACGAGCCCGAAATCCGGAGACTGATCGACGATCTGAAGTCGGGCGCCTGCTCACCGGACGACGCCGTAAGGCAACTGAGGCGGCTGCCGTTTGCCGAGCTCGGCTTTGCCAAGGTCGATCACCACAGGGCACTCCGCCAGGGGTTGCCCGAGGCCGTCTACGGACCCGGCAAGACTCCAGGGCAGTGTGCGGCCATCGTCGCCGAGCTGCTCGCGGGTGGAGATGCGGGGCCGGTGCTCTTGACTCGGGCGGACGAAGCCCAGGCCGTGGCCTCGCTCGAGGCCTCGCCGGGCGGGCGCCGGACGCCGCTCGAGCCTCGAAGCGGACAGCTCACAACCGTCGCCTGGCGCGAGCAGCCGAGCCGAGCCGACCGCATCCTCGTCTGTACGGCCGGAACCGGCGACCTGCCGGTGGCCGAGGAGTGCGTGGCGGTCCTGTCCGCGTTCGGCTTCCGCCCCGAGCTCCTCGCGGACTGCGGAGTGGCCGGAGTGCACCGGCTGTTCGCTTCCCTCGATCAGATCGCGGCGGCAAGCGTCGTCGTGGTCGTGGCCGGGATGGAAGGGGCGCTGGCGAGCCTTGTGGCCGGGCTCACCCCGGCGCCGGTCATCGCAATACCGACGAGCGTCGGCTACGGCGCCTCCCTCGAGGGGGTGACTGCACTGCTCGCCATGCACGCCTCGTGCGCGGCTGGTATCACGGTCGTGGGGATAGATAACGGTTTCGGCGCGGCTTGCGCCGTGGCAAGGTGGCTCCGATGACCAGCAAAGATGAGAAGGCCAAGCCCGAAGATGCCGAGAGCGGCCCGGCACCACGACCCGACGGTGAGCCCGGCGGACGCGTGGCGTGGTTCCACTGCTTCTCGGGCATAGCGGGCGACATGGCGCTTGGAAGCCTCGTCGACGCCGGAGCCGACCCCACAGAGCTCGAACACATGCTTCGCAGGCTTCCTATCGACGGATGGTCCCTCACCTTCGAGCCCGCGCTGCGAAATGGCATCTCGGCTACCCAGGCGATCGTGAAGGTTGGCGACAACGCCGTCATCAGGACATTCCCTCATGTCATGGGCATCCTTGACGAGGCTCGGTTGCCCGAGAGAGTGCGCGACCGCGCGGCGGCAGCGTTCTCGCTGCTCGCCTCTGTCGAGGGGCGCCTCCATCGGCGCCCGACCTCACAAGTGCACTTCCATGAGCTAGGCGGTCACGACACGATCGTGGACATAGTCGGCACGGCCACGGCCCTCGAGCTGCTCGGGGTGGCAACGGTCGCCGCGAGCCCGGTTGCGACCGGCATCGGGATGGTCCGGAGCGCCCACGGGCTGCTGCCCAATCCCGCCCCGGCGGTCGTCGCGTTGCTCGAGGGCATCCCGACCGAGGGACGCGACGTCAGCGTCGAACTCACCACTCCGACGGGCGCAGCGATCCTGGCTGCCTGGGGCTCGGTGTTCGGCCCCATGCCTGCGATGACTATCGAGGCGACAGGGTTCGGGGCCGGCTCGCGGGAACTCGACGACTTGCCCAACTGCACTCAGGTCGTTGTCGGAATACCGGCCGAATCCATCCGCTCGTCGTCGTTCGGGGAAAGCCAGCCCCTGGTCCAGCTGGAAGCGAATCTCGACGACGTAACGGGCGAGACCCTCGCGCACACGGTGGGCGCGCTCTTGGACGACGGGGCGCTTGACGCTTGGGTGGCACCGGTGCTGATGAAAAAGGGCAGACCGGGTCATGTGCTCAATGTGCTTTGCGATCCGGTGCTCGTCGGAGATTTGCGCCACCGCGTTGAGGAAGAGACAGGCACGTTGGGAGTGAGAGCCCACACCGTTCAGCGCTGGGCCGCCCGGCGCGAATTGCTCGAAGTCGAGATCGACGGGTATCCGGTACGGGTCAAGGTGAGCCCTGGGCGCGTGAAGGCCGAGCATGCCGATGCGGCGCGCGTCGCCGGGCAGATCGGCCGCCCGTTGCGCGAAGTTGCAGCCCGCGCCGAAGCGGCTTGGCGCCAGCAGACCGACACACCGGAGTCAGCGCGGCCCGACCCCGGACCGGGTGGGCCTATCACCCCGATGCGACCTTGATCCTCACCCTCTCGGTCTGACCAACGCCGCTCGAAGGGCCGACAACGGGCCCCTTCGGGAGTTCGCCAACACCGACGGAGACCCAGAGCGTGTATGCCCCGCCACTCACCACGGCCAGCTCCGGCAGCGTGACTACGACCGACTGCCCGGGAGCCAGGCGACCTATTCGCACCGAGCTCGAGTGAGTCCGCCCCTTTGAACCCGAGTCCCGAGTCGTCGACGACTCGGGTACGACCGAGGCCCCGGCCCAGATGTCCGAAAGCGCGGTATTGCCCGAGTTGGCCACAACCAGGACGACAGACAGCTGGCTCGTCGGCGGCAGGATCGAGGTTGACCCGAGAGGCGGAAGTTGGAGCGTCGTCGACGTCGTCGAGGTTGTTGTCGACGTCGTCGTGGAGGTTGTGGTGGACGTCGACGTCTCGCCCGGGATCGTGGTGGAAGTGGTCGTCGATGTGGTGGTCGACGACGTCGTCGTCGTGGTCGCCACGGTTGTCGTCGTTGTCGGCAGCCCGGCGATCCGGACCACCGGCGGCTCGACGGTGACGGCGACGATCACGAGCTCGTCGCGAATCTGAAGCTTCGGAGCGCTCGCCAACTCGGCCACCCAAACCGCCGCCGACGTCGAGTCCCAGGACGACGGGTCGATCACCCAGGTCGATTCCGGAAGCCGGCCCCGGCCTGAGTAGGAGGGCAAGGACCGCTCGAAGGATCGGTAATCGCGGTCGCCCGCCATGAGTTCGCTTCCGGCCTGCACGATGAGTGTCGTCGCACGAGCACGCGCCTCGGTGACCGAGGCGGAAAGAACCGCGGTTCCGTTCGCAGTGGCGGCGGAGCTCGAGGAAAAGGCGGCGGGCCCCGTCGCGAGCGCCATGGCGCCGGTCAGTGTCCGGCAAGCTTCAGCCCGTTCCGACAGCGTTGCCTCGAGAAGCTGAGCGGACCGGGCTGTCGGCGCGGGAACGTCGAGCGATGCAAGCTGGGCCGAATCCTCCGACGTGCCGGCGACAAGCCTCCCGAGCGCCGATTCGAGGCTCGTCCGCCCGAGAGACGCGGCACTGTCGTGGACCATGTGCATGGTCGCGGCGAGCGCCGTCGACTCGGCGATGACCGGCATGACCTCGGCCACGTAACTCTGCGCGGCTACGCGACCAGCCCGGCTCCCCGAGTTCACTACGTCGGCAGCCACCTCGCCGATCACGAGAGCAAGGACGAGGACCCCGGCGACCATGCCCACCGTGCGTTTGGTGGAGCGGCGCGTGGGCGGGAGGCTGCCACGTCGCCAACCTACGGTCATCGCCGAAGAAGCTAGCCCTTATCTAGCGCGGGGCCACGAGCATCAGTCCGCTCGAGGCCCGGAACGGCACACGCCGCCCGACAGTCTTTGTGAGCTCAGTTACCGCGGCCCGGGTCGCCGCCCGTGACTCGGGGGTCGACTACTCCCCGTTTGCGCCCTTGGCGACGCTCACGTCACTCTTCGTGGAGCGCCAGTTGACCGTCGGCCGGATGGCGTCGGGCACGACGCGGTCCTTGTGGCGCCTGGCAATCTCGACGAGCAACTCGACTGTGGCGTCCTCGAGGAGGTGCGGCTTGAGCCCTAGTGACGGCAGTTTCGTCGTCACGGCGTGGAAGTAATGCTCCTCTTTCTCCACGCGCGGGTCCGGAACGCTCTCGATGGTGACCTCGGTCCTTGCCACCTTCGCCGTCCACTCGGCGAGCTCGTTCACCGAGAACGACTCAGTGAACTGGTTGAACACCCGGTACTCGCCCTCGTCCGCCGGGTTGAGGCAGGCCAGCTCGACGCAGGCGAGGGTGTCGCGGATGTCCAGCATGGCCCTTGTCTGACCACCCTTCCCGTAGACGGTAAGGGGATAGCCGACGGCCGCTTGGACCGCGAAGCGATTGAGCACGGTGCCGAACACGCCGTCGTAGTCGAACCGGGTGTGCAGATCCGCATGGAGTGTCGTCTCCGGGGTCTCTTGACCGTAGACGATGCCTTGATTCAGATCCGTCGACCGGAGTCCCCATATCCGGCAGGCGAACTGGATGTTGTGGCTGTCGTGGACTTTCGACAAGTGGTAGAAGGACCCCGGCTGCTTCGGGTACGGCAAGATGTCCGTGCGGCCCTTATGGGTGATCTCGATGAACCCCTCTTCGATGTCGATGTTCGGAGTTCCGTACTCGCCCATCGTGCCCAGCTTGACCAGGTGGATCTTGGGGTTGATCTCGGCGATGGCGTAGAGCAGGTTCAGGGTGCCGACGACATTGTTCACCTGGGTGTAGACGGCGTGCTTACGGTCGATCATCGAATAGGGCGCTGACCGCTGCTCGGCGAAGTGGACCACCGCGTCCGGGGCGAAGCCTCGAATGGTCTGCTCGACGAACACGTGGTCCGTGAGGTCACCGATGAACGGTTGGATGGTGTTGCCCGAGACTTGGTTCCAGGTCGTGACACGGCGTTGCAGCTGCCTGATCGGCACGAGGCTCTCGACGCCCATTTCGGCGTCGTACATCCGACGGGCAAAGCTGTCGACAATGCCGACGTCGTGATTGCGTGCGGACAGGTGAAGCGCAGTCGGCCAGCCGAGGTAACCGTCGCCACCGAGTACGAGAATTCTCATCGGTCTTCCTTCTCCTTGTCGATCCCGGGCCGTTAGGTCGCCCATTTGGAGCATTGACGTAGCGATACCGGTCCTGCGACCGCGACTCTTAGCACCCTAAGGGCCCCATCCCGGCTTCTCGAAACGCCGGAGCGACCCCCCACGGGTTGCCTGGGCCAGAGCTTACCGAAGTCACCCGCCATAGTGCGAGTCTGATGGATACCCTGTAGCTCTCGGTATCTCGCCGCCGGGGCGGGCGTTCAGGTCGGGCTTGGGGAGCCTCTTAAGTGGACAGACGCTTGTTTCTCGATGTCAATCGCCTCGTCGCGCAGAGCACGTGGGCACACTCCGTGGCGGGTTTCTTCGCCCGCCCTCAAGCGCTGTTGATTATCGTCGCCCTGCTTCTCATCTGCCTGGTCCGCGCCAGGTTGGGTGGTTTCGGCGGATCCGACCTCGACCAGACCGCCGCCCTCGCCTGGGCGGCCATCGCCACGGTGCTGGCCTTCGCTGTATCGCTGCCGGTGGTGCACCTGGTCGCGCGGGCTCGACCTTTCGTGGCCCTGCCGCACGTCGTGGTGCTCACCGCGAGGCCGACTGGGTTCAGCTTCCCCAACACCCACACCGTCATCGTGGCGGCCTTCGCGGCAGGCCTGTGGTTGAGTAGGGCCTGGTTTGCAGCCGCGGTCGCGACGCTGACGGCCCTTTTCGTCGCGTTCTCCGTCGTCTACGCCGGTACGGCCTACCCGGGCGACGCCGCCGCCGGTCTCGTGATCGGAGCCGCCGTGTGCCTCGCGGTCTACCCCCTGGCCATCGGATCGCTCACGAAGCTCGTACACCAGGTGGCGCGGTCTGCGGTCGGGGCTGTCGTCGGGGGCGGTCGTGGCACGAGGCCCCCGGCATCTGGCCCGGCGGCGCGGCCGGAGGCGGTCGGTCAGACCGGGGCCGTGCGGATCTTGCCGCGTGACGGGACGCGAGCCGACGGCGGTGCCGAAGCGACACCTGTTTGAGCCGAAGCTGGCCTCAGGCAACCGGGAATGCGAAGCTCGCGACAACGCCGGTGTGGCGCAGATGGAAGCGCAGGCGACTTGTAATCGTCAGGTCGTGGGTTCGAGTCCCACCACCGGCTCTCTTGCGATGTCTCGAGACATCCCGGACGCAGGTTTGGCGGCGATGTCTTCGGCGTCGCGCCACATCGCATTGTCCCGTGCCACCGGAGCGGTGGTTCCCCCTCCCGGCTGACGCGAGAGGGTTCCGCGCCCAGGGCGCGGATACTGTCGTGCCGTGCAAGCCGGCGAATCCACGTTCCTGAACGCTTGCCGCTGCTCGTCCGTGGAGCGGACGCCCGTGTGGTTCATGCGCCAGGCGGGCCGATCACTTCCCGAGTACCGGGAGCTGCGCGGAAACGGCGGCATCCTGGACGCCATCGCGCAACCGGAGCTCGCCGCCGAACTGACGCTCCAGCCCGTCCGTCGCTATGGCGTCGACGCCGCCATCTTGTTCTCCGACATCGTCGTGCCGCTCGCCGCCGTCGGAGCCGGTGTGGACATCGTGGCCGGGCGGGGACCGGTGATCGAGAGTCCCTTTCGCGGGCCCGGAGACCTAAAGCGCCTCAGGCCCCTCGAGCCCGAGGCGGACATCGGGCACGTGCTCGAAACCGTGCGCATCGTCGTCGGCGAGCTGAAGGTCCCGTTGATTGGTTTCGCCGGCGCTCCGTTTACCCTCGCCAGCTACCTCATCGAGGGTGGCTCGTCCAAGACCTTCGCCAAGACGAAAGCCCTCATGCACGCGGACCCCGAGCTGTGGCACGAGATGGTGGATCGGCTCGCCGAGATGTCACTCGCCTCGCTGAGGGCCCAAGTGAGTGCGGGCGCCTCGGCAGTGCAGCTCTTCGACAGCTGGGCCGGAGCGCTGTCCGTCGCCGACTACAGGACCTTCGCCCTGCCCGCCTCCCGCAAGGTCCTCGAAGGTCTCGAAGATCTCGATGTGCCGAGAATCCACTTCGGCGTCGGCACCGGCGAGCTTCTCGGCCAGATGGCAGAGGCGGGAGCCGACGTGGTCGGGATCGACTGGCGCGTCCCCCTCGGTGTCGCTCGCGACCGCGTCGGAGCCGACAGGGCGGTGCAAGGCAACTTGGACCCGGCCTTGTGTCTGGCGCCCGCGAAGGTCGTGGTCGACGAGACGAAAAAGGTCCTCATCGACGCGGGCGGCAAGCCTGGGCACGTCTTCAACCTCGGTCACGGCGTGCTGCCCGAGACCGACCCTGGGATGCTCGCCTTGGTGGTCGACACGGTCCACAGCTGGCAGCCCGTCGGCCCTTTGGAAGGCGAGGTCGGGCGGTGAAGTCCGAACAGGGACAAATCGGGGTCGTGGTCATGACTTATGGGGCTCCGGGCTCACCCGAAGAGATCGAGGCCTTCTACGCCGAGGTCCGACACGGCCGGGCGCCGAGCGCCGAGCAGCTGGCCGACCTGGCCCGACGCTACGACGCGATCGGCGGAGCCTCACCGATGGCGAGTCGCGCGGCCGAGCAGGTGGCGGAGATACAGCGACAGCTGGACCTGCGCGCCCCGGGTCGGTTCGTGTGCAAGCTCGGGAACAAACACTCCGAGCCCCGCATCGAGGACGCCGTCGACGCCCTTGCCGCGCGGGATGTTCGCGGGTTAGTCAGCCTCGTCCTTTCCCCCCATTACTCCCGGAGCAGCGTCGGGGAGTACCTAGCCCGGGCAGCCGGACGGGCGCGGGAATCCTCGCTACCCGCCGTGGCCGTCGAGCATTGGCATGATCACCCGGTGCTCGTCGAGCTGCTCGCTCGGCGCGTGGCGAACGCGTTCGAGTCGCTCGGGCCCGCCCGCACGCCACCCCTGGATCAGGAAACCACCGCCCTCCTCGTCACAGCCCATAGCCTCCCCGTCCGGGCGGTGGACGATGACGACCCCTATTTGAACCAGCTCCGTCGCACCGCTGAGCTCGTCGCGTCGCGCTCGGGGTTCACCCGCTGGGAGGTCTGTCTGCAAAGCGCCGGGCAGACGCCGGAGCCGTGGCTCGGCCCGGCCCTGCTGGACAGACTGCGCGCGCTCCCCGACGAGAACACGCGAGCCGCCGTCGTCTGCCCGGCCGGGTTCACCTCTGACCACCTCGAAGTGCTCTACGACCTCGACATCGAGGCTCGCCGCGTCGCGACGCAATCCGGCCTCGCCTTTGCCCGGACCGCCTCATTGAACGCCGAGCCGAGAATGTGTGCTGCGCTCGCGGAGCTGGCGATCAGCCGTGCAGAGGAGTTCTGAGTCGTTGACCCGCGTTGTCGCCGTCGTCGGGGGTGGGACGAGCGGGCTCGCGGCCGCCCGGGTTCTCGCCGGGGCGGCCGCCGTGAGCGCCGGGTGCGAGCAGTCGCGGGAACACCAGAAGACCGCCCCTGACCTCGAGGTCCGGGTGCTCGAGTCCGAGGATCACTTCGGCGGAAAGGTCCTCTCGGGCGAGTTCCGGGGTCGATCGATTGATTTCGGACCGGACAACTTCCTGACTCGGAATCCGAGCGCGGCCGACATGTCCGACGAGCTCGGGCTCGGTGGTGCCCTGATTGCGCCCGCGACGAGCTCGGCGTGGGTGGTCTCACGAGGTCGGCTCCATCCCATGCCGGGCGGTCTCATCCTCGGCCTGCCTCCCAACCTCATGGCTCTAGCGAGCTCGCGGATCGTGAGCGCCCGAGGACTTGCGCGGGCGTCGCTCGACTTGCTCGGGCTGCGCCGACCAATGACGGCCGCGGACTTGGGACTCCCGGCTGCGGGAACAGCAGACGGGCCCGAATGGAGCGCCGGGTCCTTGCTTCGGTACAGGCTGGGTCGCGAGCTCGTCGAGCGGCTGGTTGATCCCCTTCTCGGCGGGATCAACGCCGGCAGCACCGACCAGCTGTCACTGGCGGTCGTGGCTCCTCAGGTCGCTCAAGCCCTCCTCGGGCACCGGAGCGTGACACGCGCCCTCGGACAGCTCGCTCGAAGGTCGCGGAAGGGCCCAGCGACCGGCGGCGTCAAACCCAGGCCCTTCTTCCTCGGAATGACGGGCGGGCTCGGACGCATCGTGTCGGCGCTCGTGGCCGACCTCGAGAGCCGGGGAGTGGAACTCGAAACAGGCACAGGAGTGACGGCGCTGAGGCGAATCGGGGACCGTTACGAGCTCGACACGCCGGACGGCACGATCGTCGCCGACGCCGTTGTGCTCGCAACTCCCGGACACACGTCCGCTCGCCTGCTCGTCGACGACGCCCCGGCCGCAGCAGCCGAGCTCGGGTCGATCCCGCATTCGAGCGTCGCGCTCGTGACACTGGCATGGATCAAAGACGAGATCCCGCCGCTCCCGGCCGGTAGCGGCTTCCTGGCGCCTCGGTGCGAAGGACAACTGGTCACCGGGTGCACGTTCCTGTCCGCCAAGTGGCCCGGCACAGCCCAAGAAGGAGAGGTCGTCCTCCGCGTCTCGACCGGTCGCTACGGCGATGAACGCCCTTCGGCGCTCTCGGACGAGGAACTCGTCGATCGGGTTCTCGACGAGCTGAAGGAACTGGTGGGCATCTCGAACCCGCCGCTCGAGAGCCTTGTGCAGCGCTGGCCCCGGGCGTTCCCCCAGTATCTGCCCGGCCACGTGCGCAAGATCGAGCGAACGCGGGCGGCGCTCGCGGAGCTGCCCGGACTCAAACTCGCGGGTCCGTGTCTTGGCGGGATCGGCATCCCGGCTTGCCTCACGACCGGAGAGCGGGCGGCCGTGGACATTCTCAACTGGCTGGGCGAGTGAGCCGCACGAATAGGGGACTGCACGCGCTAGCTGCGCTCGGCGCCGGCGCGCTCGTCGCGCTATCCCTGCCACCGTTCGGGGCCTGGCCGTTGGCCCTGATCGGCGTGGCGCTCCTCACCTGGGCGCTCGAAGCCCGCTCCGTGGCGGGCGCCGCCACGACGGGTCTGCTTGCAGGCGTGGGTCAGTTCGCCATCGGCCTCGCGTGGTCCGACAAGTTCACGTTCCTCGGCTACGCGGTGCTGGTTGTTCTCGAGTCGGCGCTCTTCGCTGTCGCCTGTGCTCTCGCACCTCCCGGCAGAGCCCGCGTTCCGGCGCTGGCGGCGCTGCTGACTCTCGCCGAGTGGATCCGCGGACGCTGGCCCTTCGGAGGCGTCCCCCTCGGCGGAATCGGCCTCGGGCAGGTGAACGGTCCTCTCCTCGGCACCGCCCGGATCGGTGGAACCGTGCTCCTGGCCGGTGTGACGTACCTGGCAGGAGTCGCTCTCGGCGATCTCGCCCTCGCCTGGCTGCGCCGCCGGCCGACGGACCGCAACAGCCCGGGTCGGGGAATGGTCGGGAGCTGTGCGAGCCTGGCGGTCGTGGTCGCGCTCGGTGTGTGGGGCTCTCTCGCCCCCGCCGGCGGACCGCCGGTGCGCCTCGTGAGCGTCGCCGCGGTGCAGGGAGGCGGCCGGCGAGGGTTTTCCGACCTCGAGGTCCCACCCTCGGCCGTCTACGCCGCCGCGCTGCGGACGACGATGTCGGTCC
Organism: Acidimicrobiales bacterium; assembly: GCA_050015475.1. Classification (GTDB taxonomy): domain Bacteria; phylum Actinomycetota; class Acidimicrobiia; order Acidimicrobiales; family Bog-793; genus Fen-455. Next base: position 28,388 of record JBEKBI010000018.1, read on the forward strand.
GGCCCCCGGTCGACCTCGTGGTATGGCCCGAGGACGTTGTCGCCCTCAGCGGGCCGCTCGCTGGTTCCCCGGAGGCTGCCCAGCTCTCCGAGATCTCCCGCAGCCTGCACACGACTCTCCTCGCGGGAGTCACCGAGCCGGTCGGGGCGACGCAGTTCCGGAACGAGATCGTCGCCTACTCATCGTCCGGACGGCTCGTTGCGATCTTCGAGAAGGTGCACCGGGTGCCCTTCGGCGAGTACGTGCCCTGGCGATCGTTCTTTTCGCACCTCGCGAATCTCCAAGCAGTGCCCCGTGATGCCATCGTGGGCCATGGGAGCGGGATGATCTCCACGCCCGCTGGTCGCCTGGCCGTGCTCGTGTCCTATGAGGTGTTCTTCCCCGACCGGGGTCGTTCGGGCGTGAGGGCCGGCGGCGAGCTCATCGTGGTGCCCACCAACACCTCGTCGTACTCGAGCGACCAAGCCCCGGCACAGGAGATCGCCGCCTCCCGACTGCAAGCCGTCGAAGAAGGCCGGGATCTCGTTCAGGCCGCACCAACCGGATTCTCGGCCGTCATGAACAACCTCGGGGACGTCGTTGCCGAGACGCGGCTTTCAGTCTCAGCTGTGCTCCAAGCGACGGTCGCCTTGCGCGACGGGACCACCATCTACACGCGTTTCGGCGACACCCCTGCGACCGTGCTGGCGCTCTTGGCGGTCGTAGGCGGCTGGCTGCTCGCGATCCTCGAACGCCGCCGGGCCAAGACCACTTGAGGCGGTCTGGCGTCAGAGAATCTGTTTCACGACCCCTGGCGACGGCATAGGCGACGACGGCTCGGCGACATCGGCAACAGGGGCCGGCGCCGTCGCAGCCGTTTCGACCAGGCCACCGTCGTGCTCGGTCGCGACAGTCACGTTCCTTTGCTGGGTCCTGGCTCCGAACAAGTAGTGGTTGAGGATGAAGTATCGGACGGTCCAAATGATCGCGTAAGTGAGCAAATTGGCGCCGTTCACGATCAACGCGCGGGCCAGTGAGCCGCTCGCGATCCGATCTGCGTTGTGGGCGGCCAATCCGACGGAGCCAGTCGAAAGCACCATGGCGATAAACGAGATCGTCCAGAAGGGCACGACCTCTCCCCATACCCTCGAGCGACCCGTCTTCCCCCAGGTCCACGTGCGGTTGAGGTAATACGCCGGAACCGAGGCGACCGCGGTGGCTATCACGTTGCACACCATGGCCGAGTGCCCGACATCCCAGATGTGGTAGGTGACGAAGAGCACGACCTGGGAAACACAAGTCGTGATTATTGAAACCGATGCGTACTTCCAAATTCGCCTGAAGTGTTCCGACTCCCGGAACGCGCGAACTCGCCTTGCCAGCCAGGCCATGAAGTAAGTCTATCGTTTGGCCCGTGACCCAAGCTCTCAGCGATCTCATCGATCTGTTGGATCTCGAGGCCATCGAGGTGAACATCTTTCGCGGCAAGAACATCGACGAGACCCGTCTCCGCGTCTTCGGAGGTCAGGTGGCCGCGCAATCACTGGTCGCCGCCGGGCGAACCGTGGACCGGGGTCGCGTCCATTCCCTGCACTCTTACTTCCTGCGCCCGGGGGATCCGACTGCGCCGATCCTTTACGAAGTCGACCGCATCCGTGACGGCCGGTCGTTCACCACGAGGCGGGTGGTCGCGATCCAACACGGGCAAGCCATCTTCAACCTCCAGTGCTCCTTCCATGTCGACGAGGCCCCAGGTCTCGTGCACCAGGCGGTCATGCCACACGTTCCGCGGCCCGAGGAGCTCCCCACGGTCCCAGAGCGCCTGGCTCCCTTCGTCGATCGGCTGCCCGACTGGTTCCGGTTGGACCGGCCGCGGCCGATCGACCAGCGCTACATAGGCGATCTCCCCTGGCTCCCGACTGCAACCGGGGAAAAGCGCCAGCGATTGTGGATCCGCGCAGACGGGGAGCTCCCCGACGATCCGCTGCTGCATGCCGCCGTGGTCACCTACGCCTCGGACATGTCGGCCATCGACTCGATCCTCATGCCGCACGAGATCCACTGGGAGGACGGCTCCACGATGGTCGTCAGCCTGGACCACTGCATGTGGTTCCACCGCCAGGTCAAGGCCGACGACTGGCTCCTGGTCGATCAGGACTCCCCGAATGCCTATGGAGCAAGAGGCGTAGCGAGGGGACTCATGTTCGACGAGGCGGGCGACCTCGTCGTGAGCCTCGTCCAAGAGGGCTTGGTACGTCTCATGACCACGACGTCCGGCACCACGCAACCCTGAAGAACAGGGCGGAGATGCCCGACTAGCCCTTAGCGCCTGCCTGCGGGGGATCTGACTGCCCGCGAGGCGCTGAAGCGGGACGCGTGGGACTGCCGGAACGCGCCTCACGGCCCAAACGGCGCGCCCGGCCCGCTGCCCTGCCAAGACCCCGCGCGGCGCGTTTGGGGACATCGGAGCCGCGCGCGTCGGCGATGGCCTTTCCCACGGTTCGACCCGCCGAAGTGGCGACTGTCGAGATTGAGCCGCTTTGATCGGTGGAGGCCCCGCTTGGCCGTCCGAAAATGAGAGTTCCCGATCTCCCGAATGGCAGTCTCGGTCGCGGGACGACCTCGGTCGTAAGCGACATGCGGACGAGCACCACCGCCACTGCCTCACTCAAAATGATCGGGACCGGCTGAAGGTCGTGCATGTACAACAACGGCGAGAGTGCGAAGGCGACGGCGAGCAGCAGATCCCCCCAGAGGTGCAACGCCCTCGGGACGATCTTGAGGACGCTGAGAGGACCTCTGCTCAATAGGGCGCGTAGGGCCAGAGCCAGCCCGCCTATCAAGAGGAGCAACCCGGGGCGCCCCGAGACGTTGAAAGCGCCCCCGAGCAAAGCTGTGGCGAGGGCGTACTCAGCGACCTGATGCCCCCCGAAAGGGACCCGACGGCGCGCCGGTTCCATCACGTGAGGAGCGAGGTGACTCGGCGCTCAGGCCGACCAGGCAAAGGCGCCGAGCAGCCAGTTCAGCTCGACTGATTAGGCGTGGAGGGCTTGTCGTCGCTGTCGGACGCAGACGAGCTGGTCTTGTCCGGGTCGCCTTCCTCCATGCCCTTCTTGAACTCGTGGGACGCGCTGCCAAGCCCGCGCGCGAGCTTGGGGAGCCGTGACCCGCCGAATAGGAGCACGACGACGACCACTGCGATCACGATCAAGCCGTCGGCACCCAACACGTCGGCAAGCATTCCGGTGATCACCTGCCTTCCTTTGCAAAGATCACTATCAGGTTAGGCGCATACCGGCACTCCCGTGTGGCCGGAGCGCGACACGTGGTCGAACAAGACCCGCGGCCGCGTGCTCCGGCGCCTCCCGATCGGCCCGATCCGGTGCCCGCAGCTGCCAGGTTCCCTGTTGAAAAGCCGCTGGCGACGCGAGGCAGAACTGGCCCTCACCCCTATCGTGGAAGCATCGACGAGAGCGAGGTGACTGCAAGGTGACCAAGGCGACACGCGTGGCTCCTGCTCGTCCGAGCAGGATGTCGAGCGCGCTCAGCGAAGGCCGCGCGCTGCCCGGTGATCCCGGGACAGGTGCGCGACCGCTCAAGTACCACGACATCGACTGCGCCGAGCTGGTCGATGACTTTCGGATCGCCTGCACCTCTCGGGAACTCGACGACAGGGAAATCACCCTTCAGCGCCAGAGCCGCGTCTTCTTCCAGATCTCCGGGGCGGGTCACGAGGCACTGGGTGTGGCACTCGCGCGATCCCTCCGCCCCGGCTACGACTGGTTCTTCCCGTACTACAGGGACCGGGCCCTGGTGCTCGGCCTGGGCGTGACGCCCCGCGAAATCCTTCTGCAGGCGGTCGGCTCAGGCGACGACCGCTCCTCTGGCGGTCGGCAGATGTCCTCTCACTGGGGCACGAAGGAGCTCAACATCGTCTCGCAATCCAGCTGCACGGGGAGCCAATGCCTGTCGGCGGTCGGGTGCGCAGAGGCGTCCCGATACATAGTCAAGGCAGGCCTCAAGGACTGTGCCGCCTTCGACGACGAGCTCACCTACGTCTCGCTCGGGGAAGGCGCGACCTCTGAGGGCGAGTTCTGGGAGAGCCTCAACACGGCCTGCCGCCTCAAGCTCCCGGTGCTCTTTCTCGTCGAGGACAACGGCTGGGCCATCTCGGTGTCAGCGTCCGACCAGTCGCCCGGCCCGATCTCCGAGATCGTCCAGGGGTTCCCGGGACTGGCCATCCACAAGGTCGACGGCACCGATTACTTCGCCTGTCGAGCGCTCGCCGCCGCCGCGACGGCTCGAATGCGGGCGGGCGAGGGCCCGTGCCTGATACATGCGTCCGTCACGCGACCGTATTCGCACTCCTCCCAGGACTCGCAGTCCAAGTACCGGAGCCCGGAAGACCTTGCCGAAGAGGCTGCACGCGACCCGCTCCTGCGCTTCGAGCGTGAGCTGGTCGAGGGGGAGGTGCTCACCCGTGCGGCTGCTCTCGAGATCAGGGAACAGGCCCGCGCCGCGGTTGCCACCCTCGCCCAGGAGGTGATCGGTGCGGCGAGGCCGGACCCGTCGACGGTGACGGATCACTTGATGGAGCTGCCCGCAATCCCAGACCGCAAGCTCACGTTGCCAACGCATGCAACCGAGAACGGCAATGCACCAGAGCTCGTCGCCATGGGCGAGGCCATACGACTCACGCTCTTCGAGCAGATGCGACTCGACGACCGCATACGGGTCTTCGGGGAAGACGTCGCCGACGCCGGAGACGAGATCATCGACCGCGTCGAGGGAAAGGGCGGAGTTTTCGGTACCACCCACGGGCTCCAGCGAGAATTCGGCGCCGCCCGTTGCTTCAACACTCCGCTCGCCGAGGCCAACGTCGTCGGGCGAGGGATAGGCCAGGCGTTGCGCGGGCTCAAGCCCTGTGCGGAAATCCAATTCATCGACTACATCTGGCCCGCCATGCACCAGATCCGATCCGAGGCGGCCACGATGCGATGGCGCTCTGTCGGGAACTTCAGCGTCCCGTTGGTGATCCGGGTGGCGGTGGGCGGCTACCTGACGGGAGGCGCGATATGGCACTCCCAGTGCGCCGAGTCGATCTTCACGCACATCCCCGGCCTCATCGTCGTCATGCCATCCCGCTCGGCCGACGCCGCGGGACTGCTGAGGACCGCCTTTGAGTGCGACGACCCGGTGATGTTCCTCGAGCACAAGCACCTGCTGCGGCAAAAGTCCGCCCGCGACCCACTCACGCCGGCCGACTACCTCATCCCGCTCGGCAAGGCCGCGACGGTCCGACGCGGCGACGACCTGACCATCGTGACCTGGGGCGCGACGGTGCATAAGTCGCTCGAGGCGGCAGAACAGCTCGCATCCGAAAACTTGAGCGTCGAGGTCATAGACCTCCGCTCGCTCGTTCCCTGGGACAAAGAGGCCGTCGCCGAATCAGTGGCCCGAACGTCGCGGCTGCTGGTCGTGCACGAGGACGTGCTTACAAGCGGCTTCGGTGCGGAGGTGGCCTCTTGGGCGGGCGAAGCGTGCTTCGCGGACTTGGATGCACCGATATCGCGGGTCGGCGCGACCGACTCTTGGGTCGCATACGAGCCGACTTTGGAGCATGCGATCCTCCCGCAAACAGACGACATCACCACGGCCGCCCGAGCGCTGATCGCTTACTGAGCTTGCGGCCGCCGGAGGCTCCGAGAGACGTGGGGGGAGGGGGCTATCTCTCGGAGTCCGTCCGTGCGGCCTGACGACCTCGGGCAAGGTCGTAGCTTGCGGAGTCCGCGATCCAAGGGTCATGACTCTTGGGAACCACCAACTCGTCGCGCTCCTCCACTGGTCGAACCGTACGCGACCAGGGTTAACCGGAGGCGAACTGCAAGTGGCCACAACACGGCGGAATCATGAAACCTTCGCTTGAGCCTGGTAACGACACGCATCTCGCTTCGAAAGGTTGGGCTCCAGGCGGTACCGTGGCACCCATGGCCGGGTTCGCGCTTCATGATGACCACCGCGTGGGCGACGTCGAGCGCGAAGGCCCTCCCTCACAGGCTCCTGCCCCGCCGCAACCCGACCTCCGCGTCGCCGAGGACGACGCCGGCCTTCCCGGGGCGCCCGAGCGGAATCTCGACCTGCTCCGCGGCAGTGCCCAAGAGCCAGTGGAAATCGCGATCATCGAGCGCCACATGATCCAGCTCTTCGCCCTTGTCGAGAACGCCGTCGCGGGAGCGACCCACGCGCTCGTGAGTGCCGATCATGAAGCGGCGCGCAACCTCGTCGCTGCCGACGCGGACATAGACAGCCTTTACCAACACCTCGAGGCCTCGGTGCACGAGCGGCTGCTCGATCGCAACACGACCTCAGAGGAGACCCAGTACCTGCTGGCAGTGCTCGGCATGCTCCCGGAGCTCGAGCGCAGCGGGGACCTCGCCGAGCACGTCGCGCGGCGTGCGACCCGGAACCTCCCGGCCGAGATCCCCGCCCGGCTGCGCGGCTACGTCCAACGCATGGGCGAGGTCGCCTGCGCCATGTGGCGCATCGCCGCCGACGCTTACGGAGGTGACATGCCTGCCGCCGCTGAACAACTCGAGTCACTCGATGACGAGATGGACGACCTCCACGTGTCCTTCATAGCCGAGCTCGTTGCCGCGGACACGCCTGTCGTCGTGGCGATCGAACTGGCCTTGGTGGGCCGCTTCTACGAGCGCCTCGGCGACCATGCAGTCAACCTCGCGAGGCGTGTCCCGAGCCGGCCCCCCTCGATTACCTCACACGGCTGATCGAAGCCACCCGAACCCGCCTCGCCCGCAACCGTCGCACCGGTGCGGTGTCCCGTACCCAAGACAGCCCGGGCGGCCAGTTCAGGACAGTCGAAGAACGGACGCAAGGTGAGGCGCGCGGGCGGGAAGCGTCCGTAGACGAGAACCGCCTCTCCTTCGGGCAAGCAGCGGAGCCAGCCCGGAGGAGCGAGCGCCCGGAAACTGACGGCGTCGGTCCGGCTCTGACGGCCATCTTCGCCGACGGTCCAGGAGTGCTCGGCTCGCTCTTCGTCGCCGAGAAGCCCGCTCATGTGATGCAAAGTGACTGGATCGGCAATTCCCGAGCAGACGATCTTGGCGCGGTGATTGTTCACAACCGTCGCCCATCGACCGCCATAACGGGACTCAACCTGCGCTAGGTCCTGGAAGACAGTGACCAGTTGCACTCCGTGACCGGCGGCGGTAGCGACGACGCGATCCAAATCCGCGAGCGGCGCGACGCTCGCGGCCTCGTCGAGCACCACGAGCAGCGGAGGATCGAGCGGGCGCCCGGCGGCGGCCGACCGCTCGAAGGCCGCATCGAGAACCTCGCGAACGATCGCCGTGAATACCGGCGCCAGCCGCTCCTGTTCTCTTGCGGGCGCGCAGCAGTACAAGGAACCGGCTCGGCCAGACACAAGAGCAGCCGGGTCAATCTCACAGTGCTCCGCCGACGCCGCCACCGCGGGATCGGCGTAGGCCGCGATGACAGTCTCGGCCGTCGCATAGACCGAGGCACGCTGGCGCTCCTCTCTTCCAAGCATTGCCCGGGCGGCTCTCAGTGCCTCGGGCACGCCCGCCAACTCGAGGGCGAGAAGGACCTCAGCCGCCTCCTGTTCGTCCAACCACCGCACAACGTCAGCCATTGACGCGCCCGCAGTCGCAGCGGCAAACAGATGCGGCGCGAGAAGCTTCTCGGCGTTCGCATACCAAAAGCCCGCGTCCTCCATGCCACCGTCGCCGGCTTTCGCGACCGAGCAAAGGGCCGAGGCCATGCGCCTCGCGCCCGGCCACGTCGAGGCCCGCGACAAAGGAGACCAACCTGAGGGCCTTGAACCGCCCTCGATCACGCCCACCGATCCGGTCGGGTCGTAGTACTGCACTTCGCCGAGCGACCTCCGCCAGGCGTGGGTGGCGCGGAGCAGGTCGGCCTTGACGCTCGTGGCAAGCACGGGACCCGACCACTCGAGAATCGCCGGAATCGCCACTCCGCTCGTCTTGCCCGACTGCGTCGGCCCGACGACCATGACCGAGTGTCGGGCTTCGGCGGCGAGCAGGCGGCCTGCGTGACTCCCGAGCACGATCCGGTCACCGGGCGCGATCCGCACCCGCAGTGCCCGGAGATCGCGGGCATGCGCCCACCCGCGCGACACCGCCGTTGACGCGGTGCGCCCCCTCTTACCGAGGCTCCCCAAACGGCCCGTCCAGAGAATCCCTTTCTGCCGGACGTCGTCCGCCCTTGGCACGGAAGCGGTCTCGGATCCCCCGCCTCCGTGCCGGTGCGAGACCAACCACGCGACGAGAGCGGCGGAGAGCACGAGCAGGACAACGAGACAGCCGCCCGTGAGATCCGGACCCGGAAGGCTCGCGCGCACCGACGTTGGCCATGCATCGTCGGGCCTACTCGGATGGGCTATGAGCCTCAGCAAGACAACTGGCGCCTCGACGACGGGCACCTCCCGCCACCTGCCGGTCGATGTGAAGGTCATCAAGCCCCCGCCTGCCCAGATGACCAGCGACAAAGCCGCCGCGCCCAGCACGACTTCGGCTCCCAATCGGTCTCGCTCGTAGTGCCCAGCCGGTGGCCTCGGCTGCGCGCTCATGCGTCGATGCATGCTGGCGCCAGGTCGGCTGGGCCCGCGACGACTCACGTCCGCGACCGTCGCCGCGCCGTCGTCATGGCTCGGTCCGCGTGACCAGCCTGGCGTCGGTGTCCACGAGGGCGCGCTCTTGCGACCCGAGGAGATGCTCGACTAGAAACCGACGCCTCCCGACCAGCCACAAGGCCACGCCCCTCCGCAGCCGCGGCAGGAACTCCAGCTCCTCGCGGGAACATCCGAGCAGCCCTGCGAGAGTTGCCAGCTCCGACGTCGGCTGGGCGTAGCACACGACAGTCTCCGAGTCGGCGAGCAGTCCCTCGGCGAGGCGGCTCTGCTCACTCCCAGCCGGACCACTCGCTCCGAGGTCCGTCGCGCGGTGGCACACCGCCACGTTCGCCAATCCATATGACCGCGCCAACTTCCAGGACGACCTGAGGTAGCGAGCCACAGCGAGCTCGGTCAGGATCGCCCAAGCCTCGTCGACCACGAGAATCGTCTGGGCCTCGCGAAGCGCCGTCATGGCCTGCAGCCAGGCGGAAGCGCACACCATGAGCGCTCCGAGCGCCTCAGAGTGGTACACGGCCGACAAGTCGACGATGAGCACGCCGGAGCCGGGGTCGATACCGGGTGTCGTCGGGCCATCGAACATGCCGGCGAGGTCCCCCTCGACCAGCCGACGAAGCTCGAGTCCCACGTCCCGCCCATCGTTCTCCAGTCCGGACTTGGTCGTCCCCACGATCTGCGCCGACTCGGCCAGGGGCCTCAAGAGCGACCTGACCACATCCGGGAGGGTCGGCGGGCCACTGGCGCGCTCCAGGTTCGCCCGGGTGGCGGCCCCGAGCGCGAGCTCGAGGGCGGCGTGCTCTCGAGGAGTGAGAGACCGTCGCAAGCAGGCCGAAGCCAGCGTCCCGAGCAGCACGAGCCGGTGCCGGGCCACCGTCATCCCCGGTGGAGATGCTGGACCGTCCAACGGGTTGACCCGAATAGAACCACCCGGCGACAAGGCAAGCGACTGCGATCCAAGTGCGCGAGCGAGCTCGCCGTACTCGCCCTTGGGGTCGAGCACAGCCACCTGGCGCCCGAACGCGGCCTCGCGCAGCAGGTAAGTCTTGACCAGTGCGCTCTTGCCTCGACCGATCTGACCGAACACGGTGATGTTCGGATTCGTCAGGATTCCCGCCTGGTACAGCTCGAACGGGTCGTGAAAGAACGGCCCACCCGCTAGATCCTGACCGATGAACACCCGGCTCGCCTGGCACGGGACCGAGGCCACAAATGGGTACGCGACGCCCAACTGGGCCGTCGTCGACTCGTGGGCGGGCAGCTTCATGCGCAGCCCCGGCCGGTCGGAAGGAGGCAGGCGCAACCCTCCTCCTGTGCGCCGTACATACGGTGCAAATCGAGCTGAGCCTGAGCCGCGATCTGTTCCAGGCGGCCGCATGCCGCTTCAAGTCCGGCCTCCGCCCCCGCTGTCACTCCCAGGTATCCGGTGAACCGGAAAGCCGCGTGCCCGTCAGCAAGCTCGGCCTCCCGCCTCGAAGTGGCCTCCTGCTCGTTCCGGCTGCGAGCCGTGACCGAGAACCCGTGGCGCCGACGCAGCTCGGCATCGGCTACGCCGGACGTGCGGTCGTGCTCGGCTCGTCGGACTGCCCGAAGAGGGGGCACTGGTGCCAGGGACACCGCGATCGTCCGCCTGAGTCCGCCCTCGAGCAACAGCGGCACGAGGAAGTCACTGCCAATCCCGGCACGGGGCCATTCGGCGATCCAATAGACCGCGTGCCAGCTCGCGTCGGTCCGGAGCTTTGACCAGTTCTCCTCCACGACCGACGGCCACGGACAATCCTGGGCCACCTGAGGCGCGCCCGAGACGCTGAACGCGGATTCGATTGTGGCGGTGAGCGCCGCAGGCGACAACACGCCGCCGACCTCGAGACCCGCACTGAGACACCGCCTCTCGAGAGCCTCGAGTTCGCCGATCATGGTCTCGGCCGTGCTCACACCAAGGAGGTGGGAACGACCTTTGGAAGCGCGCACCGAAAGGGCGAGAATGACGTCGTGGCGCCAGAGCACGGGCGAGACTTCTTCGAGCAAGGTGCGATAGCTCGCTGAGGCGATTCCGCGAGCCGCGACCTCGCGCGCCTGAGTGCTGTCGGCGAATCCATCAGGGAGGCACCGCGCCACCCACTGCAACCGATGAAGAGCTCCTCCGTCCCGCGCAGAGCCCGCCAGGACTCCAGACCATGCCGCGATGCGGCGGGCACGCTCAGCCTCGTCCCCGAGCGCGAAACCTGACCCCCCGACCTTCACGGCGGCTGTGCACGTGCCCGCGACGCGATCCACCACGACGCCGATGCGACGACCGGCAGAGCCAAGGGAGATCTCGTCGAGCTCGAAACCAGACAGAGTGCCCCGAAGACGATGCGGACCACCGGTTCGGCGCAGGAGAAACAACCCCACCACGGGGGTCCACTGCTCAGCGCTCCTGCCAGCAAGGGGCCAGGTCGCGAACGCCACCGAGGAAGCGACCACGCCGAAGGCGAGCAGAGTTCCGGCGGCTCCTCCCATCGATCGCAACAACGCCAAGGCCGCCACAAGGCCGATACCTACTGACGCCAGCTGCCCACCACGCCAGCCCGCCACGAGACCACGGCGGCTACGCGGCCCGAGCTGGTAACGGATGCTCTCCTCAGTCACGCTTTTCGCCTCCGTCGGCGGGCAACACAGCCCCTCGGGCGCCGCTCGCAGCGCGGGAGGCACTGGTTCCGTTCCAGTCGGAACCGTCGGCAGCTGCCCGACGAACGGGGTCCGGGGGTGCGCCAAGGTCTCTTGACCCATCGGTCGTCTCTGGGCGGTCTGCGGTAAACGGGCCAGACCCCAAGGAGTCACAAGTCCGCAGGCTCGAGCCGCCCGAGCCCTTGCCGGCCATCGCCACGAGGGTGCCGACATCCCCCGGTCCACCCGTCGCGACACCGGCGAGCACCGTCCCCGCGCGTTGCCCGGCACGTAACGGGCGATGGCTGAGACCCTCGAGGTGAGTTACCGCGCCCGCTTCCACAGCCGGAACGAGCTTGAGCAAGGCAAATGGGGCGAATGCCGCCACCGCCAGCAGGGCCACTCCCTCGACGACGGCGCTGATTCCGGTCGCGGTACCCAGTAATCCCGCCGCCAGCGCGAGCACAGACACGATCACGAACTTCGAAAGAACAAGCGCAGCGAGGGTCTCGCCCAGCCTCCGCGCCCAATGGGCTGTCGCTGGCCACGCCAGGCCAACAAGCGCGAGCGGCAGAAACAGCGATGCGGCCGCGATCGCGGCCGACCTGACAGCCAATTCGAGCCAGAGGACGAATGCGACCATCGCGGCAGTAAGAACCACAAGGAACGCCCCAAAAGCCGCGAGACCGAGGCCACCTGTCCGATTGAGGCCCGAAACCAGGCCCAGCAACAGCCGGTGCGTAGGATTGCTTGCGGCCCTCAGCACCATCGCACTCGCCTGGTCGGTCGCCGCCAGGCCGAGCGCGACGAACTGCACACTCACCCCGGTGAACAGCAGTGCGAGCGGCAATCTCACAAGCGCGCTTCGGAGAAATGCACCCGGCTCCTGCCGAATGATTGCCTGGATGGCGGCAACTGCCAGCAGGGGCAGGGCGACTCCCGCACTGAGCAGCGCCATGATCTCGAACTCTGAGCGAAAGGCGCTCCCGCTGAGCGCGGGCGCTGTCGTCTCGGAGAGAACCTTGCCCAGCAGCCCGACGAGGGAGGCGGCACCGTTCGCAACCCAAACCAACAGCCCATGGAAAAAGCCACTCAGCAGAGCCTTGCTGAGCGCGCCCACGAGCCCGGTGCTTCCAACGCCGGCAAACGCCCCGCCGATGGTGTGTGACAGCCCCGTAACAGTGGCGCCGATCGACTTGAGAATCCCTCCAATGCCGCCTCCGGTACCGCCTGCGACGCGGGTCGCCGCTCCGGCATGGAGGCGAACCGAGCTTGGCAAGCCCTGATGCCTGAGCGGATTAGTGAATCCCATGACCGGTCTGGAACAGGAAGTTGACGAGGATTGGAGCGGCACCAATGACCAGAGCGGCCGCGCCCGACGCGAGCACCGCCTTCCGGCCGGTGTTCGCGTACTGGTAGTTGTTCGTGTGGCTCCCGAGTGCCCAGGTTGCGGCCCCGAGCACAAGACCGATGAGAGCCGCGGCGAGCGCCCACCAGCCAAGGCCGTTCGTGAGCTGTTGAATCGTGGACTGACCGGGCAGCGCCGATGGGCTCGGGTTCATCGAAACGACGCCGGACAACAGTAAGGCAAGTGACGGCACGCTAATCGGCCCTCCTTCATGGACGACGGACTGTTCACGGCCAAGTAGTCGGCTAGAGGCACCGCGGGAGCTTCAGCGCTGCTGTCTCTGAAGACTGGAGGGACTCACTACCGCCGGACATACCGTGAGCGCACGAAAGCCGACGCGGGCAGTCCAACATGGTCGTGCCTTCGCTCCGCCAGCCTGCAATGCTGGAGCAAGTGGGTCACGTCCTTAATGTGACGGTTCTTGAGCTTGTCGCCGCCGTGGTGGTGGTCGTGGTCGTCGTGACCGCGACAGCCCTTATCGCCGCTCGGCGGGGCCGCTCCGGCCTGCGACAGCGACTGCAAGCCCTCGCGTCTCGGCTTGGCGCGGACGCGCCACCGAGAGAAGCTCATGATCTCGAGGAGGTTCTCGTTCATCTGGAGCGTGCCACCGACCGCGCCACCGAGGCGGTCGCTGAATCGAGCTCCGAGGCCATTCGGCTCCGTCGCGCCCTGGACACGCTGCCTCAGGCTGTGCTGGTCACTGACGAGCGGGGCGAGACTGTCTTCCGAAACAGCAAGGCTGTCGCCCTTATGGGGAGCCGCCACGGAGATGCCCTCGCGGCCCAGGCCGTCGAGGAGCTGCTCGCCACGACCGAACCAGGGGCTAGCGAGGAGCGCGTGCTCGAGCTCTACGGGCCGCCGCGACGCACTCTCGTGGTCCGCGCGGAAAGCATCGACAATGGACAGCGCGCCCTAGGCGTGATCGCGGTGATCGACGACGTCTCAGAACACCGTCGCCTCGAAGATGTGAGACGCGATTTCGTGGCCAATGTGAGCCACGAGTTGAAGACGCCCATGGGAGCTGTCGGCCTGCTGGCCGAAACGCTGCTGTCCGAGAACGAGCCGCAAGTGACGCAGCGACTCGCACACCGGATCTACACGGAGGCCTTCCGAATCAGCCGGGTGATCGACGACCTTCTCGACCTATCCCGGATCGAGAACGAGGAGTCGCCCCCGCGCGAGCCGGTACCGATCAACCTTGTCATGGCCGAAGCGGCCGAGCGCGTCCGGGAGGCGGCGACCCAGCTGCACGTCGAGGTCGTGCTCGAAGAGCCGGACCCCCCAGTGGTCGTGCTGGGGGATCGGCGCCAGCTGACCTCGGCCGTGTACAACCTTTTGGAAAACGCGGTGAAGTTCTCGCCGCAGTACGCGACCGTCACGTGCATCGGTAGAGCTGAAGACGAAGAAGCGGTTGTGACCGTCGAAGACCACGGGGTTGGCATTCCATCGCGCGATCTCGAGCGGATCTTCGAGCGCTTCTACCGAGTGGACGCAGGCCGCAGCCGGGCAACGGGTGGGACGGGCCTCGGCCTCGCTATCGTCCGACACGTTGCAGCAAACCATCGAGGCAGCGTCCAGGTCGAGTCCCGGGAAGGCGAGGGATCGACCTTCACGTTGAGACTTCCCCGACAGCCAAGGACCGAGGCATGACCACACCAGAACAGAGGCAAGTCCGACAGGCCTTCACGCAAGGGGGAAGCCCCGGCACCCAAGGCTCTCCTGACGATGGTTCGCATAACGTGGACTCGACTCCAGTCGATCCTTCCGAAGACCGACCGCCCGAGCCTGGCACTCCCCCTGTCCGCGTCCTCGTTGTGGAGGATGAGGAGTCATTCGTCGACGCCTTGACGCTCAACCTCGAGAAGGAAGGCTTCCTGGTCATCCCGGCACGCGATGGTGTCGAGGCGCTCGAGCGCTTCGCAGCGGATCAACCGGACCTCGTCCTGCTTGACGTGATGCTCCCCAGGCTGTCGGGCATAGATGTCTGCCGGGCCATCCGCGCCACCTCGACTGTGCCCATCATCATGGTCACCGCCAAGTCAACGGAACTCGACACCGTGGTCGGCCTCGAAGTGGGCGCCGACGACTACGTCGCCAAGCCCTATCGCGTCCACGAGCTCGTTTCACGCATGCGCGCGGTGCTCCGCCGCACTCCGGCAACACTTACAGGTGCAGGTCTGGGAGCACTTTCGTCAGCTGGCGCAACCTCCGGCGCCGCCGAAAGGACCATGCCCGATGGCAGCGACCACGACATGGCCCCCACGGCAGCCGAGACGGGGTCGAAGGAGACGCTCCGCCAGGAGGACATCCTTCGCGTCGGCGATGTCGCCTTGGACCTCGGGCGCCACGAGTGCATTGTGCGCGGTGAGGAGATCAAGCTCCCTCTCAAGGAGTTCGAGCTTCTCGAGATGCTGCTCAGCAGTCCAGGGCGCGTCGTCACCCGCGACACTCTGATCGATCGGGTGTGGGGAATGGACTATGTCGGGGACACCAAGACGCTCGACGTGCATGTCAAGCGTCTGCGCTCGCGGATAGAGCAGGACCCTTCCAAGCCGGTGCTCATAACCACAATTCGAGGGCTCGGCTATAGGTTCGAGTCCCCGCGACGCTGACCGGATTTCCACGACCGCGCCGTTTACGGAGCGACGCCGTGCGGTACACAATGGTGTCTTGACTCGGAAGAACATGCGGTCGAGGCGGAGGGTCGCGGCTTGGGAACTAGCGTCACGCGGCCGTGCTCGAAACCTCGGTATAGAGAAATGATGGGCAGCCCCGCCAGCCCTGCGGCCGCCCCGGCGGAAGTCGAGCAGTCCGATACGCATCAGCTCCCGGCCCTCGAGATGCCGTGGCTCGTGATCGTGTGGAACGATCCGATCAATTTGATGAACTACGTCACCTACGTGTTCCAAAAGCTCTTCGGCTACTCGAGACAAAAAGCGCACAAGCTCATGCTTGACGTGCACAACAGGGGTCGCGCCGTCGTTTCCAGCGGACCGAAGGAGAGGGCCGAACTTGACGTCGCCCGGCTCCACGAACACGGGCTTTGGGCAACCATGGAACGCGCCGGATGAGCATCCGGCGTCGGATTCGCCCCTCCAGGGACGGGGGTTTCACCGTGCGGCTCGCGCCTGAGGAACGCGCCCTGCTCACGGTGTTGCCATTGCAACTTCTCTCTCAGCTCGACGCGCTCGGCGTCGACTCTTCGTGCGAGCCGCCCGAACTGCTGCGGAGGCTAATGCCCCCGGCGTACCCCACTGATCCCGACGCGGAGACAGCCTTTGCGTTGATGACAAGGCAGGATCTCCTTGATCACCATCGGGAGACACTCGAAACGATGTCGCTCACGGCACAGGCGACCTGGATTGACGAGCACCAGAGCGCCGCGTGGCTCGCGGCCCTGAACGACCTGCGCCTCACCCTTGGGACAATGCTCGGAGCAACCGAGGACGGTGCTGAGCCGCCGGTCACGGCCGACCACCAGGCAGAGTGGATCGAGTATCTGTACCTGGGATGCTTGCAGAGCGAGCTCATCGACGTCCTCGAGGCGCAACTTCCCGCGCCTGTGCCCGGCGCGGACGAGCTCGTACCCGGGGACCACTGGGGTGACCCGCCCGGTGGCTTGCGTTGGGACGGGACACCGCAGCCGGAAGACGGATGACCGCGCGCCCGGCCTTGCCCAGGCTTCTCTCCATCATGGGCTCAGGCGAGACGGCTCCGACGATGGTGAAGGTCCACCGCCAGTTGCTCGGCCGAATGGGGAAGCCGCCTGTGCCAGCCGTCCTGCTCGGCACGCCGTTCGGCTTCCAGGAGAACGCGCGGGAGATCGCGGGACGCGCCGTCACCTACTTCCACGACAGCCTGCAAGCACCGATCTCGGTTGCCGGATTGGACCCAGCAGCCAACGACGACGCGCTTCTCGTCACGATGGTCCGGGACTCCTCCTACGTCTTCGCCGGACCGGGAAGCCCGAGCTACGCGCTACGAAAATGGCAGGGGACTGTCATACCGGCACTTCTCATCGAAAAGCTGCAGCACGGTGGTTGCGTCGTGTTCGCGAGCGCGGCCGCGTTGACCCTCGGCGTCGCGACCGTTCCCGTCTACGAGATCTACAAGTGTGGCGAGGACCCGCGCTGGCTCGACGGCCTCGACATCATGTCTGCGACAGGTCTTCGGGTGGCGATCATCCCGCACTACGACAACAACGAGGGTGGAACGCACGACACGCGGTTCTGCTACCTGGGAGAGCGTCGCCTCACGAAGATGGAAAGGGACCTCCCCGAGGGAGTCTTTGTCCTTGGGGTCGACGAGCACACCTCTTGCACTTTCGACCTCGACGCCGGAACGGCCTCAGTCGACGGCCGCGGTGTGATGACGGTCCGTGCTGCTGGCCGCTCTCAAACATTCCCGAGTGGAACCGTGTTGTCCGTCACCCGAATACTTGAGACGGCCGACGAGCTTGCTCGCGGGACTTCGGGCGCGCAGGTAACAGGCAATGGCGAGGACTCACCGCATGGGAACGGCGAAGCTCCGGTCGCCTACGCGGTCCGGTCGGTGAGCACGTCGCCACTGGTGGACTTGGTGCGTGAACGCGAGGCCGACTTCGCCGCCGCGCTTGCATCCCGCGACATGGAGCTCGCCACTAGCACTGTGCTCGCCCTCGAGCGTGACGTGACGGAGTGGTCGACGGACATTCCTCCTGGCGACGAGCTCGACCGGGCCCACGCCAGCCTGCGGTCACTGATTCTGCAGCTGGGCCGCCTCTCTGAGTCGGGCGCACGAGATCCGAGGGAGGTCATCGGCCCCTTTGTCGAGACACTCATCGCGCTTCGGGACGCGGCGCGGTTGGAACGCCGTTTCGCGGAAGCCGACCTAGTTCGAGATCGTCTCGTCGAGTCCGGGATCGAAGTGCGCGATACTCCCGACGGCAGCGAATGGCTGCTCGCTGACCAGGGCGAGGCCGAAACGGAGGCCGGAGCCTGATATTTTTGCCTCTTCGCTTTGTCGCTTCCGCCTTCGCGTCGAGCCCCCATCGTCCAGCGGCCGAGGACATCGCCCTTTCAAGGCGGAAACACGGGTTCGAATCCCGTTGGGGGTGCTGTATTCTTTCCCAGTTCACGCCACATGTGACAGGAACTGACTAGCACGCTCCCTCTCGTTGGCAATCCGTATTGGCAATCCGGGCGCTCCCAGAAGACCCCTCGTACAGTGGGGAGAAGGGAGCAGCAATGGCGGGGCATATCCAGCAGCGTGGAGAGACCTCGTGGCGCCTGCACGCCTTCATCGGTCGCGACGCGAACGGACGCAAGCGTTACGCGACCAAGACGGTGCACGGCACCAAGCGAGAAGCAGACCGAGCGCTTGCCGCCTTGGTGACCGAGGTATCACGAGACCGCAGCGCTTCAGCGGCGGAGCGATCGATGACGGTCCCGCAGGTGCTCACCAGGCGGCTCGACGCCAAGTCCGTGCGACTTTCACCGGTCACCGTGGATCAATACAAGGTGGCGATCAAGCACATTGAGCCGGCCATCGGTTCCATGCGTGTCGCCCGACTGCGCCCGCACCGCATCGAGGACTTGTACGACGCCCTGCTGTCGAAGGGACAGTCCGGAGCTTCCATCCGGAAGGTGCACTGGACACTCCGACAATCGCTGGCGTGGGCGCATCGCCGTGGGTACACCGCGATCGTCGCCACTGACGGTATCGAGCCGCCGGCGCTCGGCGAGCGGAAGATTCAAGAAACATCAGCAACACGCCCGGCGCCAGCCGGTCCGGTCACGCTGCATGACCCTGTTTTCTGGCCGCCCACCCGGACGCGCTCCGGGAGGCTCTTTCCAGGGCAGGTGTCACACTGCCGCCACCGGACGCCGCGCCGCGACTCAACTGAAGGATCGGCGAGCTTGTCGAGCTGCCCTTTACGTTCGCGGTGCAGGCGATCACGACCGTCTTCCCGATGATGAACCTCGGTGCTCGCCCTCGATTGACGCTGACGGTGGAGGAAGCCGCGCAGCTCCTCGGGATCAGCCGCGCATTCGCCCACGAGGCTGTGCGCCGAGGGGAGACCCCATCCATCAAGATCGGGCGCCGGATCCTTGTGCCGAAAGCTGCGCTCCACAAGCTCGTCGGGGCTACGGACGACGAACACGACTCATGGCACTCGTCTTCCAAACGGTAGCGACGACCCGTCAAACAGCGCTCAGTCGCTACGCACGCCGAGAGCGCTATCCAATTGCGCGATGAAGGAGGTGCAGATGACCTCCACGGTGTCGGGATCCATTGCGATCCTGAGTGCGTTCGACGCCATGATCACGCCCGGACGCCCCCGCCGCCCGAAGAGTTGGCGCAGACAGCCGAGGCCGTCGCGCGTGGGCGATCCCGCTATCGGGTCGGCGAGGAGCTTCTCGAAGACAGGAGCGAGTGTGAAGGGGACCGTGTTCTGCATCAAGCGGACGACGTCAGATGCGTCCTTGTCCTTGATGCGGTGCGACCGATCGTCCTCGACGCGGTCATGGAGCTTGTGTGCCTTGGCAACGAGCAGCGCTGCGGGTCCGGCAACTTCTGCAGTGATCGAACGCGTGTCCAGGGCATCGAGCGACTTGATCTCTATCGGTGAGTGATCGATCAGCGCCGCTTCGAGTCCGAGGATGCGTCGCGCGGCGCGGTTGCCGTGCGCGCCAAGGCGCGCGCCGCGCCGACCTCCGGGAGGCGCCGCGCCCGCCGGAACGATGAGGTCAACTGAGATGCGTTCCTGGCGGCCCTCAACCAGGGCTGGTGTCACCCAGATACCGGGCTCGATGTGACCCTCCGGCCGCGGTGAGAGACCAAACCCCGCACCACGCATCGCGGCTTCGAGTCGGGGATCGTCGCCCAGCAGGGACGGGTTGATCGCGAAGTCGCTGTCGACCGTGAACGGCGCGATCGCGAAGTCCGCATCGCCCGTGCGCAGGTAGATCGCCTGCGCTCCGGCAACGATGACGGCCGCACCATGGGGCGCAAGGGCGAACAGTGCGTCGAGCAGCACCCGCCGGGCTTGCACATAACGAGGATCAAGCGGCTCAGGAGGCATCACGACGTTCTTCCGCTGGTGCCACATCCTTCACCGAGCGCATCCGCCATTGTGCTTCGTTCTCCGCCATCCAGGTCAGCACTGCCTCCCCCTCAGACGGCATACGGCCGTTGCCGGTGAGGCAGTCAACCGCCACCTGCGAAGGCGACACGTACGAGATCCCGTCCTCCACCGTCGTCCGTTCCCACACGACGTCGTCGAAGGGCCTGAGCAGCACAACGTTCGCACCGCGATCCGCGGGGAGCAGGCCGAAGGAGGTTGCAATGCCTTCGGTGTCGCGTGCGTAAGCAACGAGCAGTGCAGGTCCGGCAACGGGGGCCAAGCGGACGGCGGCGAACGATCCTGTAACCGCGAGGTTTCCGTCGTCAGTAAGGCGCCGCAGGACTATGGCCGGACCTTGCGGCGCGACGAACGACTGGGAGCGGTTCGTCTTGAAGACGTCGTAGTGCTCAGTCCACCGGCGCAGGATCGCCGGTATATCCGTAGAGGCGACTTGCCCACGCTTGGTTCGTTCGATCAGCGCTTCGTCGTCGAGCGATTCCAAGAGACGGGACACATATCCGGGTGTCAGCCGTGTTGCCGACGCGATTTCGCTCACGCTGTACGGCGGCGTGACGTCGCAGAGGAACCGAACGAGGCGGCCGGCCTTCGGACCGCGGACACGAGCATTGCCCCGCGGAGCCGGCTGGGGGTCCCGATCAGCTCCTTGGTAGCTCAAGAACAGACCAGGGCTTGCGACTTCGATTCGAGCGTTGCCGGTCAGATCTATGTAGTTGATCCCTTCGGCAACGAGAACCTCGCGTGTCCGGCCGCTCAGCCAAGGCGCAATGACCAGGGTCGCGGAGTTGAACGGGTTGATTTGACGGTACCGGCGAGCCATCCCAGAGAACATCCGCTCCGCATCCTTTGGCGTGAGGTTGTGCTTCGCCTCCACAAGGAAGCTGGCCAACCCCTGCGGACTCGTGACGTTGATCACGCCGTCAATTTGAACGGGACCGCCCGACGTGGTGACGGTCCGGTCCGAAACCGCGATCGTCCACGCGGGGGGCAGCACTGACCGCAGCCAGTCAGCTGCCCTTTCCAGCAGCTCTGTTTCCTCTAGTCCAAGATTTCCCATCATGGTAAACAGCAGTGTAGCAGAAAAACTTTTCCCTACGACAACATTTGCTGTGTTAGCAAATCTTGAAACTGAAGAAACAATTTCTGGAGAACCACATCGCAGCCGCATCCATTTCCCGGAACTGGTCACTATGGATAACCGTGGCCGTGATACGTGGAAGCGGGGTCGGGCAAACGTTCGAGGCAACGGTCAATGGATGGCACCCCCTAGCCGACACGGATGCCGTTGCGATGACAACCGCCAACGGGATCAACGCGGGAATGTTCACTCCGGCATGCAGAGCCGCTCAGCGGCGCCACTCGATCGGTTGCCCACCAAGCGAGGAGATCATTACGAATTGTCGGGTCATTTGGTTCCTCTCCGTAGGGGGCTAAGGACTCAGAGCCAGGCCCAGCAGGTCCTCGCTTCGTTCCACCCAACCGCCTGAGTGACGTCTGTGCCCAACCTCCGTCATCCCATCGCCACCTTCGTTGTGGCCGTGGTCGGTGTCATCGGTATAGGCGTTGGCGTGCTTGCAGCCCAAGGGTCTTCGAAGGTGATTCGCCAAGGCCCACCGACGGGGACCTACGTCGTGGCCGAGTGCCAGTACAACGACAACACCTCGGTGCGGATCTACGGGCCGCCAGGGTTCCGGTTCGCCGCTGAGTTCCCAAGGCCACCGGCCGCGAGATGGATGCGGTCCGTGCCCAGCGACTCCAACCTCACGTTCCGTGTAATGGAGATCCGCAACGGTCGTCGGCGTGCCTGCGGTGACGTCGTCATCGTCGACCAGACTCATAACAACGGTTCATATCTCTTCCCACCTCGTGGGGTCTACGCCTGGGCTCGTCATTACCACTGGAAGCCGATCTGGCAAAGCGCTGGGCCGCACAGACTCACCGTGTGGCAGATCGAGCCGGTCGGCTGCAATACCACTGGTGCCTTACCGGGTGGATGCGGTGGATTCCTGGTGGCTACCGACGGCC
>JBEKBI010000019.1:0-34079 GCA_050015475.1 Acidimicrobiales bacterium
GCTTGGACACCACGATCCTCAGGAGGGGGCCACTCTCGGTGGTGGATGATCAGTCCACCGAGAGTTCATGCCTGGGGAATTTCAATGAGCAGGTCTGGTCAGTTTTCCGTGAGCGCGGTCAGGGTGCAAGGGGTCGACGAAAAAGCACGACCAGAGCGGGTATGTGGGAAGCCGTCGAGGTCAACCCTCTGACGTCTCCAGGCTCAGGCCGGCTAAGCCGGAGCCGCGTAAGTCGTGTAGGCCATAGCGTCGATGCTCATCGAATACGCCTGACCATCGTTCACCGCCAGGATGTTCGGCGTGGTGACTGTCGATGAGAGCGCAACGCTCGTTATCGTCATCAGCCGTGGCATCGAGTAGAAGCCCGACAGGAACGCGAAAACGGCCTTGTGGGACCCTGTGATCGAGATGGACGTCGAGATCGAATAGAGCCCCCCGATCGTCGTTGCGCTCGGCGCGTCGGCTGGCGTAACAGACAGCAAGGTGCAACCTGTCTTGGTGGCGAGAGTGTTTAGCGAATCGACAATGCCGGGCGGATCCGGGGTTGGGGGGATCGCTGTTGTCACCTTCTTGAGAAACGGCAGCTCGCGCTGCACATAGGCCTTGTCTGCCTTGAGGCCAGCGAGTTGGAGGTTGAGCTGAGTCACCATTCCCTGATCCAGCGTGACCTGGTTTTGGACCGTGCTCAACTTGTTGCTCTCGGGAGTCATCCACGCGAACCACCAAACAACCAGCAGCACGATCACGCATCCAGTCGTGATGAGCAGAGCCTTGGACTTGAGCACCTCGAAGTTGAAATGTCGTAGTCGGTTCATCGTGGCACCTCGAACTCGTTAGCCCTGATAGATGTGATCTCGGCGGTCACACCCTCTGTGGCCGTGAAATTGACCTGGCCGGGGGTTGTTTCCGACAGCCCGCTGAACGCGTTTACGGTCAGTTTGCCGGAATCGCTCACCGCGTAATACCAGTTGCGGAAATACGGATATCCGGCAGCCGACTGTATGGAAATGCTGATTGACGCAATTTGGATCTGATCAGGAGCGAGAACGGGCGCCGCTTCGCCGGGCTCCGCAGGCGAAGCGGTGGTCCGCGCGACGGCACTACCGGAGAAGGCTGATATGGTGCCGCCCTTCGGCGTGAACTGGCCCAACGCACGCAGCACGCCGGGCCAATAGACCTCGTCTGCGACGACGGGCGTGCTCATATCAGCCATATCTTGAATGGTCTCTCGCTCGTCGTAGACCTTGTTGTACTTGGGAATTTGGGCTTTGATGCTCGTCTCCTGTGAGATGAGGCTCGCCACCTGATTCTCCGCGTTATGGACCTTCCAAAAACGGAGCACGCCGAGTCCGACCATCACAACGACGAGGAATATGGCGACCATCAAGACCGTGCGTTCGATCTGTCTTCTGCCGCGCTTGAGGATCACTTCTGGCGGGAGGAGGTCCAGCTCCTTTACGTCCTTGGGTCCCGGCAGAGCCAAACCGATGACCACTGCGACTGTCGGCTCGAGCTGCGCGAGATCTCCATCCGGAAGATGCAGTCCCGAGCAATCGACCCTAGCCAGAGCGCTGCCCTGGACGACGGGCAGCCGCAGTTGCTGTTGCAGCTGTTCGAGGAATCCGGGGAGGAGAGACCCGCCTCCCGTGAGCACGACCCGGGACACCGGGCTGCGACCGGTCAAAGTTGCGTAGTAGTCGATCGAACTCCGCAGCTCAGCGATGAGCGACAAGGACGCTTCTCTCGCGGCGGCAAGTGCAGCGTGCGCGTTCGGCACAGAGTCGCCAAGGTTCCGTTTCAGCGTCTCAGCGTCGGTCACCGGCAAACCGAGCGCGCCCGCGATGGCGGCGGTCGCAACGTCGCCACCTTCTGCGATGGTCCTGACGAAGTGGGGAACTCCGTTCTCATGAACGGCGACCTTCGTCAGCCCTGCGCCGACGGCAATGATCGCCTCAGGCCCACCGACATGGGTCTCCGGGTCAAAGAGGGAACGGATCATCGCTGACGAGGTCGGCTCGACGCTCACTGGCTTGAGGCCGACGGCGGTCACGATCTCGAGGAGTGGATCGACAAGATCTCGGTGAGTAGCGGCGACAAGAACGCGGCGCTCGGGCGTACCTTCGGAGTCGACGGTCTCCTCCAAGGGACGTGCTGAGATGAGGGCCTTGTCGATGGCGAACGGGATCACGTCGATGGCTTGCAGCCTCACTGCAGCATCGATTTCCGAATCAGGCACGAGGGGCATCTCGAGTTCGCGGGTTATCGCACGAAGGCCGGCGATTCCGAGATGAACATCACCAGCGGTGAAGCCGCCCTCCTTGATGCAGTGTTCGAGTGCCACCCGAACCGCCGCGAGATCGAGAATCACTCCGTCGATGACTGCCCGCGGTGGGAGCCCGACTTGTCCCAGGCGGACAAGCTCCGGCTTTCCATGTGTTATGGCCACTTCGGCCATACGGACCGCGCTGCTGCTTACTTGGACACTTACGCGTCGCGTGACCATCAACGTGCTCCTAACACTGAGAACGGGCCCACAGTGTTGCGAACTTCCCGAAACATGCTAGCGGTTGGGCTCGAAAACGGCAGGCATCCAAGGCGGCCAGCAAGCCGATTCGATGGGCAGGAAGAAGTTCGCAAATGTGCAAACACACTGACATCAAAAGCCCCTGCAGGGTCTCTCAGCGCGCGAGGGTCCTCCGAGACTCTGGGGGGGATCTGTTCTCGCCGGGTAGCCGCCATCGCAGAAGTTACGCCCCTGGCTGCTGCAGCAGCTTCACGTAGTCGAACATCGGGAGATAGAGGCTCACGACGATGCATCCGACGCACGCGCCCATGAATACGATGATCAGAGGTTCGAGGACCGAGGTCAGGCTGTCTACGGTCGCGCTCACCTCGTTGTCGTAGAAGGTCGCCACTTTGTCGAGCATCGCGTCGAGGGCACCTGACTCCTCGCCGGTTTCCACCATCTGGGTCACCATGACGGGCATTACTGGATACTGAGCTAGCACGTCCGACAGGTTCTTCCCTTCGCGAATTCCTTCCTGGGCCCCAATGAGCGCGTCGGCGACGACTTGGTTGCCGGCATTCGCCGCGACGATGTCGAGCGCCTCGATGACCGGAACGCCGGCCGATAGCAGCGAGGAGAAGGTTGTGCAGAACCTGGCCAGCGCCACCTTGTGAGACAGAGGTCCGAAGACCGGCGGGCGGAGCTTGAAAGCGTCCCACTTCCGCCTGCCGCTCGGTGTGGCTATCCACCTCCGCATCAACACGACGATCGCAACTATGACCGCGATCACAACGAGCAGCCAGATACTGGCGACAACATTGGAAACAGCGATGACGATCCGAGTAGGGAGCGGAAGTTGGCCGTGAAGGGTCGTGAACAACTTCTTGAAGATCGGGACTATGAAGATCATCATCGCCGTGACGATGACGATCACAGCACAGAACACGATGGCGGGGTAGGACATCGCCGATCGCACCTTTTGGCGCAGCTCGACCTGCTTCTCGAGCGTCGTCGACAGCTTGAGGAGCACAGAGTCCAGCTGGCCTCCGACCTCTCCCGCTCTGACCATTGCAATGTAGAGGGGCGGGAACACCTTTGGGAGCTTTTCGAGCGCCGTGGATAGGGACGATCCTTGCTCCACGTCCTGACGAATCTGGAGCATGGCCTCGCGTAGGGGCTTGGACTCGATCTGGTCAGCAAGCACTCCGAGTGCTCTGACGAGTGTGAGCCCGGCCGCGACCATGGTTGCCAGCTGGCGGCTCATGAGAGCGACGTCCTTCAACGCGACGCGGTCAGTAAGGCCGGGGATCTTGATTTCACGTCTGAGGTTGATCGACACGGGCTTGATGTCGATTGGGGCGTAGCCCATCTCCCTCAGGCGGGCGGCGACGAGGGGGATGCTGTCAGCTTCAAGCTGACCCTTCACCATCTTGCCGTCAGCGTCGCGAACCTTGTAATCGAACGTCGTCGTTGGCATCGTTCAGTCCTCCCGAGGAGCGACAGTCGAAGTCATCGCTGCCTCAGATAGTCGCGGAGCTCACTCGGGTCATGGCACCGGTCGAATGCCATCGCCTCGGTGATTCTGCCTTCTTGGACCGCCTTGGCAAGTCCTTGGTCCATCGTCTGCATGCCGACCGAGGCACCCGTCTGTATGAGTGAGTAAATCTGGTGCGTCTTGGAGCTCCGGATGAGGTTGCGGATAGCGGGATTGCAGAGCATCACCTCCGCAACAGGAGTTCGGCCGAATCCGCTCGCGCTCAACACCAGCTGTTGGGTCACGACAGCCTCGAGGGACCCGGCGAGCTGGATCCGCACCTGGTCCTGCTGGCCGCTCGGGAAGACGTCGACGATGCGGTCGATTGTCTGAGGAGCGTCCTGAGTGTGCAGGGTCGCAAATACCAGGTGGCCGGTCTCCGCGGCGGTCAGTGCCGTCGCGATTGTCTCGGTGTCGCGCATCTCACCGATCAGGATCACATCAGGGTCCTGCCGCAGCACGTGTCTAAGGGCCTCCGCGAATGACTTGGTGTCGGCTCCCACCTCCCGCTGGTTGACGATCGAGCGGCTGTGGGTGTGGAGGAACTCGATCGGGTCCTCCACGGTGATGATGTGCAACGGCTTCGTCTGGTTGATGATGTTGACGAGCGAGGCGAGAGTCGTGGACTTGCCCGACCCGGTCGGCCCGGTGACGAGCACGAGGCCACGCCGCAGTTCGGCCAGAGAGGGGATGATCGGCGGGAGTCCGAGGGTGTCGAACGGAGGTATCTCGTGAGGGATGGCGCGCATGACCGTGCCAATCGAGCCTCGCTGCTGGAAGACGTTCACACGGAAGCGTCCAACGCCCATGATCGTGTGGGCGGTGTCTAGTTCCCGCTCTGCCTCGAAGCGTTCCCGCAGGCCCTGGGTCAGGATCCGGTACACCATCTCGCGGATCTGCTCGTTGTTGACGCGCCCGAGGCCCGCGATGGGCCTGAGTGAGCCGTCTATCCGGATTGCCGGCGGCAGCTGGTTCGCGAGGTGAAGGTCCGAGGCTCCGTTCCGGACCGCATAAATCAGGAGTTCGTCGATGTCCATGCTGCCGTCGGGGTTCAGAGTCGGCTTGAACGGTTGCAGCTCCTGCACTCCTCCGAGAGCCGGTGCCGGAGGCGTCCGCCTGACGTCGACGCCATAGTCAGCCTGCCAATCGTCGGCAGTGTCGAGCTTGTCTGGCGCGAGGTTCGACGGCGCTTCGTACTCGAACTGAACCTCGTTGACTATGGATTCGAAGGTCTCCGTAGGCGCGTCCATTAGAGATATGTCCGTTAGCTCCTCGTTGGGCTCGACCGGCTCGACGGGCTCTGGCGGTGGCGTCCACGATGTCTCCTCACCGGAAGAAAGCCGAGGGTAGACAGCGTCCATGAGGCGCTCGATCGCGACCGCGTCGGCGAGCACGCACCCGGCGACCTCGATACCGAGGAATCCTGCTATCTCGCGTTGCTGAGCTTGGTCGAGCGGCTCTGCACATGCCATCGTGAGCCCTGTGCTGTCGAGTTTGTAGCCGATAGCGCACAGTTCTCGGGCCAGCCTCTCCGGGACGAGACGGAACGCCTCGCCCATTGGTTGCCTTTCGGCGATGTCGACCTGCGTCATTCCTGCTATCCGCGCGAGCTCAGCGAGAGAAACGGCGGACTCCACCAGACCCTTGTCCGTCAGGACGGCAGCGACAGGCCTGCCTAAATCAGCGGCCTCGGAGAGTGCTGTGGTGGCGGCTTCACTCGGAAGCTTGCCGGCATCGACCAGCGTCTCTGCCAGTCGCTTCGACCAGTTGGATGAGGTCCTTCGTTCGGGGCTCATACGACCACTCGGAGGATCTCTTCAAGGCTGGTAATTCCTATCGCTGCTTTACGCAGTCCGTCGTGACGCAATGGGACCATCCCCTGTTCGAGGGCTAGGTGTTGGATCTCCTCATTCGAGCTGTGGGCAATAACTGCACGTTCGATTTCTTCGTCAACTAGCAGCAATTCCTGGAGAGCGATTCGGCCATGGTAGCCGGTACGACTGCACGCTTGGCATCCCACGGCCCTCCGGAACTGCATCTTTCCAGTGGTGGGCTCGTCCTCCTCGGTGAAGCCGATCACCTTGAGTTCTTCGGCAGTAGGGGAGTAGTCCTCCTGGCACTTTTGGCAGAGCTGACGCGTCAGACGCTGAGCGAGAACACAGTCGAGGGCTGAACCCACGAGGAATGCCTCGACACCCATCTCCACGAGTCGCATAGGCGTGCCGGCGGCGTCGTTGGTGTGCAGGCTGGAAAGGACTAAGTGTCCGGTAAGGGCGGCTTCAATCGCGATCACGGCAGTCTCGCTGTCACGGATCTCGCCCACGAGCACGACGTCCGGGTCGGAACGCAGGATGGACCGCAGGGCATTCGCGAAGTGAAGCCCCGCCTTGGGGTTCACCTGGACTTGGGTGACTCCGCGCAGCTGGTACTCGACAGGGTCCTCGACCGTGATGAGGTTGCGTTCCGGAACGTTGAGCGTGTTCAGGGTGGCGTAGAGCGTTGTCGACTTTCCGGAACCAGTCGGGCCCGTGACAAGAATGGTCCCATACGCCTTGCGGTAAGCGACTTCGTAGCGCTCTTCGACGTTCGGCAGGAAACCGAGCTCGGAGAGGTTAAGGGATGCATTCGACTTGTCCAGAACTCTCAGCACAATCTTCTCGCCGTGCACGGTCGGGAGAGTCGCCACGCGGAGGTCCACCTCGCGTCGGCCCGCCGTTAGGGTGATGCGGCCGTCCTGCGGGACCCGATGTTCGGCGATGTCCATGTTGGCCATGACCTTTAGGCGCGTTGTGACACCGCCTTGGATGGCCTTCGGTGATCGGGTGACCTCATGCAGCACGCCGTCTATACGGAACCGGATGCGCAGATCGTCCGCGCTCGGCTCCACGTGGATGTCTGAAGCACGCTCTTGGAGGGCCTGGCGGAGGATGAGGTTCACGTACTTTACGATCGGGGCGTCTTCGACGACTGAGTGAAGGTCGGCCAGCTCCGTGATCTTGGTTTCGTCGCCGGCCGAGGTCTGCGAAGCCGCGGTTTGCGCGGCGAGAGTCGTCTCCCTGTCGTGCCGATATACGCGCGACAGATATTCAGCTATTTGGCCCGGACTGCACACGACAATGTGCATTTCGCTCCCGAGCAGTGTCCGCAAGTCGTCGATGGCGAAGACGTCAGATGGGTTCGCCATGCCGATCACGGGCGTGTTGTCGCGGTATCCGAGGCCGAGCACACGGTGTCGACGAGCGAGAGCCTCCGGGATCAGCTTTGAAGCTTCGGGATCGATCGGCTCGTCATTGAGGTCGATGAACTCAAGACCTGATTCGGCCGCGGTGGCGCGAATCAGGTCCTCTTCGGATACGAGCCCGAGCTCGCTCAGGATGTCACCCAGAGGTCTGCCCGTCGCCGCCTTCTCACGGAGAGCGGCTTCGATCTCGTCGCGAGTGACCTGGCCGGAACTCACGAGGAGATCCGCGAGATCGGGAGTCGTGCGGGTCACGGGCTCCCATTCCCCGTTGGACAGGTTCTCGTCCGCACCGGCGGCTGGAGCGGCAACGACGGCCTCGTTTTCGGCGAGAAGCGCATCAATGGTCGCGGCGTCCACTCCGTTTGTTTCCTTGGTGCCTACGTCCAACGGCTCGCCGACCGCATCATTCGATTTCTCCACTACTGGGTCTGCGGCTACCTCTGAGGCGGGCGGCAGCGTTTCCGCCGCGGCCTCGGGTTCAGGCGATTCGGCCGCAGCCTCCGGTTCCGTCGACTCGGCCGGGGTGTCGACGGCGGGAGGCTCGACAGCTGCCTCGGGTTCCGGAGCGTCCGGCGGAGCCTTGGGCGTGGAGGCCGCCTTCTTCGCAGACGCCGGAGCGGGCGGAGGGCTCACGGCCTCCAGGGGCACAGTGCGGGTTGTAGGAGCGGTTACCGGGTCGGTTGCCGCTGCTCGCGCGTAGACGCGTTCGATGTACGCGTCGATCTGAGATTCGCAGGCGACGACGGCATGAACGTCGCGCCCGATGATCGTCCGCAGGTCGTCCATCGCCATGGCGTCGTCCGGTCTCGAGACCGCGACGACCGGGGTGCCGAATTTCCATCCGACGGCGAGCGCATGGTGCCGCCGGGATGACTGTTGAGGCAGCAGCGACGTAGCGGCAGTGTTCAGCGGGTATCGGTCCAGGTCCACATACTCGAGGCCGGACTGTTTCGCGAGGGCTCGCGCGGCGATGACCTCCTCTTTCGAGGGAGACACCTGCCGTCGCGCACCGGTCGACGTGGTCTGCTGGGCGTTACTCATCCTCTAATACCATCGGGCGAAAACCGACGGTTCTTTACCGGTTGATTCCGCTGCCCGATTGGCATGCGCGTATTTCCCTCCCGGCAAGCTATGCGCGGGTGCGCTAAGCATTTGGAACCGCGCTCTACGCGTTCATACTAGCTTCGGTGGCGTGCGCGAGTCATCAACCCTGGCTGATCGAGCGCGGGAGGTGCTCCTTGTTTGCCGGCGACAAGCTCTCAGCGGCACTCACCTGTCTCGAGAGGCGGATTGACGAGCCAAAATGCATGTGATCACAGAGGCAGTCGCCGGCATTGTCGGCCTTATCATCGGCTCGTTCGTGGGGCTCGTAGTGGATCGGATGCCTCGTCACGAGTCGATCGTTTCGCCGCCATCGCATTGTGTCGCCTGTGCCGCACCTATTCGGCCTTACGACAACATCCCGGTCATCTCGTATGTCTTGCTTCGAGGCAGGTGCCGAGCGTGCCAAATCCGCATCCCACCGAGGGACGCTGTAATCGAGCTTGGCACGGGAGTTCTTTTCGTCCTGCTCGCTTGGCGGCTGACCTCGGTGTGGACCTTGCCCGCATATTGCGCTTTTGCTGCCTTGGCGCTCGCTATTTCCGCCATCGACGTCGAGCACATGCGAATCCCAAGTCCTCTCGTGTACGCCACCGCCGCGCTCGGTTTGCCACTGCTCGTTCTCGCCTCGGCCGGCACGCATCGCTGGTCCGGGTTGCTGAGCGCAGCCATCGCCGCGGCCGTCGTCTTTGCCGTCTTCCTTGGGCTGTTTCTTGCCATGCCGAAGGGAATCGGCTTCGGCGACGTCCGATTCGCGAGCCTGTGCGCAGGGTTCCTCGGGTGGTTCGGCTACCGCGAGGTGCTCGTCGGCTTCGTGCTCAGCTTCATCGTTGCCGGGCTGTTCGCGGCGGTACTGCTCGCGATGCACAAGGTGCAGCGCAGGACTCGGATCGCGTTCGGGCCGTTTCTCGCAGCAGGCACCTTTCTCGCGCTCATCTTCGGGACGCCGATCATCAATGCCTGGCTTGGCCACTGAGACACTGCAGTCGTAGTCAAGTTTGGACCCCGAGCCGCTTGCAGGCGGGTGTCTGTGGCGAAACAGCTGTGGGAACGGAGTTTTACCGCCCGGCAGCGGAGCCGATCAGTCCTCGCTTCTGCAGCGCCACGCGGAGGTCGTGCGGGTTGGACGCGGCTTCGGTAGCGGCCTTCAGGTCGATGGTGCCCTGCTCGAGCAGTGACACGATCGCTTGGTCGAAGGTCTGCATTCCGTAGTACTCACCCTCGCGGATGATCGAAACGATGTCGCCGTCCTGCCCGGGCTCGATGATGCACTGCTGGATACGCCCGTTGATGACCATGATCTCGAGGGCGGGAACTCTGCCGGAGCCGTCCACGGTTGGCACCAGTCGTTGGCAGATCGTGCCCCGCAAGGCGCCGGCGAGGCTGAGTCGCGCCTGGCGTTGCTGAGCCGGCGGGAAGAAGTCCACGATCCGGTTGATCGTCTCGACGCAGTCGATGGTGTGCAGGGTGGCGAAGACGAGGTGGCCCGTCTCGGCAGCGCTGAGCGCGGTCTCGACGGTTTCGGTGTCGCGCATCTCGCCGACCAGGATCACGTCCGGGTCCTCGCGCAGAGCAGATCGCAGGGCAACGAGGAAGCTCGAGGTGTCGAACCCGACTTCCCTCTGGCTCACGGCCGATTTCTCGTCGCGGTGGAGCACCTCTATCGGGTCCTCGATCGTGACAATGTGGCACTCACGTGTTTGGTTGATGTGGTCGATCATGGCGGCGAGGGTCGTCGTCTTGCCGCATCCGGTCGGACCCGTCACAAGGATGAGACCCCTTTGCTCGTCGGCCAGAACTCGAACCGCCTCGGGGAGGTTCAGCTCGCCGAAGGACCGTGCGTGCGAGCGGACCAGCCGGAAGACCATGCCGACAGTGCTGCGCTGCCGGTATGCGTTGACGCGGAATCTTCCGAGGTTCGAAATGGAATACGCGAAGTCGGCCTCGTTCGTTTCTTCGAAGTGCTCCCAGGTCTTTTCCTGCATGATTTCCTTGGCGATGCTCACCATGTCGTCCGGCATAATGATCGCCTCGCCGGGGACGCGACTGAGCACCCCGTTCACTCGGATTCGCGGCGGGGAGCCGACCTTCAAGTGCAGGTCGGAGCCGTCAGCTTCGGAAAGGCGGCGCAGCAAGGAATCAAGATTGGAACGCTCCATGCCTTCAGCGTCGCGCATCTCACTCAAAGTGGCAATGCATCGCGCGGAGCTGACCGATACGTTCGGGGCGACACTCACGGCGGCCGGCCACGCCCCGACGGGCAAGCCGGACGCCGCGTCGGCTGCGCGACCGCGAAGGTTCGCCCCTTTGACGCGTGGCCGGCGCGCTATCGTGCCAGAGGGATAATGACAGGGTTGTAGTTCGTCCACAGCCTGTGGATAGTGCCTGTGGACAGGGAGTGGGAAAGTAGTGGTCGAAGCATCGGGGGGCACATCCAGCGGTGACGCCCCCTTTGTCCATCTGCATACCCATACCGAGTACTCGATGCTCGATGGGGCGGCGAGGATCGGTGAGCTCGTTGCCGCCGCCGCGGCTGATGGTCAGCCAGCGCTGGCCATTACCGACCACGGCAACATGTACGGCGTCCTCGACTTCTACAAGGAGTGCCGAGAGCACGGCGTCACCCCGATCATCGGTACCGAGGCATACATGGCGGCGCAGTCCCGCCATGAGCGCCCTCTGCGACGGGGGCGCATCGACGACACCGGAGGTGAGGGTGAGCGCGGGGAGAAGCTCTATTACCACCTCACCGTTCTCGCCGAGACCACTCAGGGATACCGGAACCTGATCAAGCTGTCCTCGGCCGCCTATCTCGAGGGCTACTACTACAAGCCCCGCGTCGACTGGGAGCTGTTGGAGAGTTACCACGCGGGTCTCATCGCGTCTACCGGGTGTCTCGGAGGTGTGGTCGCCCAGGCACTGCTTGCCGACGACTTCGATGCTGCGATGGCACTGGCGGGTCGCCTGCAGGACATCTTTGGCAAAGAGAACCTTTTCGTCGAGCTGCAGGATCACGGGCTGGACGCGCAGATGAAGACCAATCCGAGCCTCATCCGGATAGCCCGCGCCATCGGAGCGCCGCTGATCGCCACCAACGACAGCCACTACTGCAGGCGCGAAGACTCCGTCGCGCACGACGCTTTGTTGTGCGTGCAGACCGGCGCCACGATCCACGACCCGAAGCGCTTCAAGTTCGAGGGTCAGGAGCACTATCTGAAGAGTTCCGCGGAGATGCGGGACCTGTTCCGAGAGGTGCCGGGCGCGTGCGACAACACGCTCCTCATAGCCGAGAGAGCGAATGTCGAACTGGAGCTCGGAAGGCCGGCGCTCCCGCAGTTCCCGGTCCCGGAGGCCTTTCAAAGAGAGGACTACGAGCATTCCGCGGCTGACTATCTGACGTATTTGACTCATGAGGGTGCGGCGGAGCGTTACGGCCCGCAGGTCCCGAGAGAAGTGTCAGAGCGACTCGATTTCGAGCTGAGCGTCATCTCGGAGATGGGGTTCGCCGCGTACTTCCTGGTCGTTTGGGACATCATCCGTTATGCGAGGGAGGTCGGGATCCGGGTCGGGCCCGGTCGCGGCTCGGCCGCGGGGTGTTGTGTCGCCTACTGCCTGCACATCGTCGACTTGGACCCGATCCGCTACGACCTGCTCTTCGAGCGCTTCTTGAACCCGGGCCGTAAGCAGATGCCTGACATCGACATGGACTTCGACGAGCGTCGCCGCGGCGAGATGATCCGGTACGTCGCTGAGCGCTACGGAGCGGACCACGTCGCCCAAATCGTCACTTTCTCCACGATCAAGGCGCGGGCCGCCGTCCGCGATGGGGCGAGGGTGCTCGGTTTTCCCTATGCGCTGGGCGACCGGATCGCGAAGGCCATGCCGCCGCTCGTAATGGGGCGTGACACCCCCTTGCGGGCCTGCTTGGAGCGCATCGATGGCCACGAGGACGGCTACACGGCCGCGGCTGATCTGCGCGACATGTACGAAAAGGAGCCGGACGCGAAGCTCGTGATTGATGTCGCGAAGGGTCTAGAGGGGCTCCGACGCCAGGACGGCATCCATGCCGCCGCCGTGGTCATCACCCACGAGCCGCTGACCGAGTACCTTCCCGTCCAGCGCAAGCCCGAGCCCGGCACGGATCTGAACGACGCTCCGATCGTCACGCAGTACGAGATGCACGGCGTCGAGGATCTCGGCCTTTTGAAGATGGACTTCTTGGGGCTGCGCAACCTGTCAGTCATCGAGATGGCCCTCGACTTGATCGAGTTGACGACGGGAGTGCGGCCCGACATTGACGCCGTTGCGCTCGATGACGAGCCCACGTTCGAGATGTTGCGCCGGGGTGATTCCATAGGCGTGTTCCAACTCGAAGGCGCGGCTATGCGCTCGACGCTTCGTGCTCTCGCTCCGACGTGTTTCGACGATGTGGCGGCACTTGTCGCTTTGTACCGCCCAGGCCCCATGGCGGCCAACATGCATCGCGACTATCCGGAGTTGAAAAACGGTCGGAAACCGGTCACATATTTCCACCCGGATGCCGAGGCGATTCTCGGCGACACCTATGGCCTGATGCTCTATCAGGAGTCGGTGATGCGTGTCGCCCAGCGTTTCTCGGGGTACTCGCTCGAAGAGGCCGACAACCTGCGAAAGGCGTGCGGCAAGAAGAACCGCGAGTTGATCGCAGCGGAGCGCAAGAAGTTCATAGCCGGTTGCGTCACACAGGGTTACGAGAAGGCCCTCGGCACCAAGCTGTTCGACATCATCGAGCCGTTTGCCGACTACGCCTTCAACAAGTCCCACGCTTACGGCTATGGCCTGGTGACGTATCAGACCGCTTGGCTGAAGGCGAACCACCCTGTCGAGTACTTGGCCGCTCTGTTGTCGTCCGTCAAGGGCGACAAGGACAAGACCGCGGTTTACCTGTCGGAGTGTCGCACCCTCGGCATCGAGGTTCGCGTGCCGGACGTGAACGCCTCGTCGTCGAACTTCACCACCATTCGGGAGACAGCGGATGGCTCGGCCACCTCGGGCCGGGAAGTGATCGTGTTCGGACTCTCGGCCGTTCGGAACGTCGGCGAGTCCATCGTGGACCACATCGTCGCCGCGCGTGAACGCGGGGGACCCTTTGCCGACTTCTACGACTTCTGTAGGCGCGTCGACCCGAGCGCGCTCAACAAGCGGGCTCTTGAGTCGCTCGCCAAGGCGGGCGCCTTCGACTCACTTGGCCATCCGCGCAAGGGGTTGTGCCTGGCGTTCGATGGGATCGTCGACAGGGCGCTGGTCCGCCGGCGCGAAGAGGAGCAGGGGATCTCGACCCTCTTCTCGCTCCTCGACGACAACGACGGCGACGTCGCCGCCGGGGCTTCGACGCCGGCGAGCCTCGACGGGACCTGGGTGGCCATCCCGGATCTCGAATTCGACAAGGCCGAGCGCCTCGCCTTCGAGAAGGAGATGCTCGGCCTGTACGTGAGCGACCACCCCCTGATGGGGTTGGAGCGAGCTTTGCGCGAGGTTACAGATGTCACGATCCGCGATCTTCTTGACGCGACCGCGCCGGGCGACGACGCAGCGGGGGCGGTCGGGAGCATCACGTCTCCGGGGGGTTGGACCGACAGCGTGACAATCACGACCGGCGGCGTGATCACCTCACTGGTGAGGCGCTACACCCGTCGGGGCGAGCTCATGGCGACTTTCGTGCTCGAGGATCTCGAGGCCGCGATCGAGGTGATGGTCTTCCCGAAGACCATGCTCGAGTACGGAGGCCTGCTCGAGCAGGATGCGATAGTTGCCGTACGGGGACGCCTCGACATGCGCGAGGACCAGCCGAAGCTGATCTGCCGGGAGGTGAGGCGCCTCGAGCTCGACGAGGACGGCACCGATCCGCCCGTTGAGGTCGTCCTGCCACTCAACCGACTGACCGATTCGCTCGTGCAACAGATCCGGGAGCTGGTGAGTGAGCACCCGGGCTCGAGTGTCGTCCACCTGCGTGTCGGCGAGAAAGTGCTGAAGCTCCCGCCGCAGTTCAACGTCAATCCCCGTGGCGGCTTCGTCGGCGCCCTAAAGGAGCTGCTTGGCAGTTCTGCCATAGCTCAGTGAGCCCTTGGCGGCGACCCCTGGCAGGTGGTCGGTTCGATCCCGTACACTGTTGGCGGCTCGCGGAGCCGGGACGTGCGCAAATCGGAGCGCGTCGGAGTTCGGCGGCGCCACAGGCGGGCGGTATCTGTTGGACGCGGCCATGGTTGCGCTGCAGGCAGGCCGCGGCGACAGTGTGAGAACGACGCACAGGAGCGTGGGACGGGCATGGCCATCGACAACGAGGTCGCCACGAAGGACTGTACGGCGCTCACTGACGCGGAGCTGGCCGAGATGGCCGACCTGTCGGCGGCTCACTGTGGTGGCTGGGAAGTCGGCTTCCTCTCCAAGCAGCGTGAGGACTGGGTCCTTGTCACCCAGGTCCGTGACCAGTCGAAGCTGCAGGGTTACGCGCTGGCCACCCTCGAGAGGATCGGCGGCACGCCTAGCCTGCTGGTCGGGGTCGCATCCTTCATCCGAGGGCGCAGCGCGCCGAACGCGCTCGATGCCGCGATGCGCGACCTTTACCGTCGGGCTGTGCTCGCCTTTCCCGACGAGGACGTGCTAGTCGGAACAAGGTTCGCCAAAGCCGAAGGGTTCCGCGCCTTCGCGGGGCTCGAGGAAGTCGTCCCGCGGCCCGACCACCGCGCCACCGGCGAAGAGCGGGCATGGGGCCGCCGGCTCGCAAAGCGCTTCGGAATGGACGGGCATCTCGATGACAGGAGCTTCGTGCTCAAGGGCGACGGAGACGCGACGGGGCTGCTCGATTACGACCCCGAGAAGCCGCCACGCGAGGGCGAGGCCCTTTCCAGCCTGTTCGAGGCCGTCGACGCCGCTCGCCGTGACAGCCTCGTCGCCTTCGGGTGGGCCATGGCCGAGGCTCTCGCCGCCAACAAACTCCCGGCCTGAGCTGCGCCCAGTTGCCGCGCGGGCGGCCGGTGCCGACTCGACGCCGACCTCAGGGCCGAGGCAGCACCCCGAGAACAATCTTGGGAGTCTGACCCTGGCGGGGAGCCCCGAGGGCGACGACCAGGTACCGCGGAGCACCTCCGATCGTCCTCAGCACCGCTGCGTCGTCGATCGCTCCAGTTGCGACCCCGCTGCTCGACCCGGTGAGGCGAGCGTCGGATAGAGGGAGGCGATGCTTTCGTCCCCCGAGGCTGAACTGGCACCAGGTGCCGGTGGTCTCGCGGGAGAACGCCGGAGCCCGATCTGGGGCCACGACCGCCACGGACGGGCGCGAGCCGTCGAGGTCCACGTACGAGATCGACGGCCCCAGCGACCCGAGCAAAGGCCGTTTCCGGTCGACAGGTTCCAGCTCCTTGAGGAGCTGACGAACGGCCCGCCGTCGAGGAGTGCCGATCAGCCGGGGCGCGCTTCGCACCATGACGGCTTCCGGTCGAGCGGGGTCGGGCGGCTCGTCGTCCTCGTCCAGCTCGATCTCTACGACGTCGAGCTCAGGGCCGAAGTGGGGCTTCGCCGATCGGCCCGAGTTCGGCAGGCCAACGACGAGGCTCGAGTCCGCCGCGGGCACCGGCCAGCCGGACGCGCGGCTGCGAATCAGGGCGCCTGTTCCGGTGTCGACGACGACCCATTCGGGGCCCCGGGTGAGCAAGAGACACCGAAGGACAGCGCCGGGGCGGTCGGGCCGTATCGAGCCGAGGCCGCGACGCGGTCGCTGGCGGAGTTTCACCGTACGTCGGTTCATGACCGTCCATCTGTCGAGGAGGCCATGCCTGGGTTCGTCGGCGGAACTGCCGCGCGAGATCCGTACTCACAACCACCGCGCCGGCCGAGTCGCTGACAGCGGGCACGAAGGCGGTTTCGCGCCCGCTTCGCGCGGTGAAACCGGCAATCTCCCATCGGCCCACGGTAGAGGCTCGGAGAAAAGGCGGTGGGCCGTTCCAAGGTGCCGGGTCCACACAATTCCCGCCGGTCGGCGACAGTTGTGGACCCCGAGCACGTCATTGCCCGGAAACTATGGCCTGCGACCTCAAAGCCGCGCCAGTCATCGCCTCGGGCCGGTTGATGGTCCTCAGTCGAGCCGAGCACGGGGTCCGTCGAGCGAGGCGAGCTTGGCTCGGGTCAATTTGCCGATGCTCGTGCGCGGCAGCTCACCAACCACGACGAGCTCCCGCGGCGCGGCGAACGGGGCCAGCTGCTCACTCGTGAGCTCGCGGAGCTCGGCGAGGAGCGCTGCCGGCTCGAGTGCTTCCACGGTCGGGGAGACCACGACGTAGGCAGTGACGCGCATGCCCCACAGGTCGTCGGGCCGACCACCGACGGCGACGTCCGCCACGGCCGGGTGGAGCCGCAGCACTCCTTCCAGCTCGTGTGGCCAGACATTCTCCCCGCCGGAAATCAGCACGTCGTCGAGGCGCCCGTGCACCCAGAGCCGCCCGTCGCCGTCGATTTCACCCGCGTCGCCGGTGGCGAGCCAGCCGTCGGGCGTTTTCGGGTCGGTCCCATCCCTATAACAGCGGAGCAGCATCGGGCCGCGCAGCCAGATCTCCCCCGTTTCGACGCGTACCCCCACTCCGTCGAGAGCGATGCCGTCGTAGACGACCCCCGACCCCGTCTCGGTCATGCCGTA
Source organism: Acidimicrobiales bacterium (assembly GCA_050015475.1). Classification (GTDB taxonomy): domain Bacteria; phylum Actinomycetota; class Acidimicrobiia; order Acidimicrobiales; family Bog-793; genus Fen-455. Next base: position 17,051 of record JBEKBI010000019.1, read on the forward strand.
AGTGACGACCGTGTTCGGCGGCGTTTTCGACGGCGGACGTTGTCCCCCGAGGACGATCAGGCGGAACACCCGGGCCCCGTCGGGTCCAAGGCGTCTAAGAGCCGTCGGCACGAGGGAGACGAGGGTTGCGCCGCGGTCTCGGGCCGCGCTCATCGCCTCCTCGACGGTGAAACGGGGTTGGACCTCGACGGGCGTGCCGGTCACCATTGCCCTCGTCAACACCGAGAGCCCGCCGACATGGGAAAGGGGCAGGCAGGCGAGCCAGCCGTCCGTAGCTGGATCGACTCCGAGTCGCTTGCTGGTCGCCCAGGCTGAGGCTTCGACGGCCCCGTGGGTGAGCACGACGCCCTTCGGCTCTCCGGTCGTACCGCTTGTCGCGACAACCAAGGCGTCGGATTCCCCGACCGGCTCGGCGCGGGCGAGTGAGGTTGAGCACCCCGACCGGTCGATCACGACCGAGGGTCTCAGCGCTTCGACGATCCTGTTGAGCGCGGGCATGGGGAGACGTACGTCGAGCGGCAGCACGGCGTCGTGTTCGTCCCAGCACCGTCTTAAGGTTCCCGAGAAGACTGGGCCGCCCGGCATCGCGAGGGCGATGAGACGGCGCACAGGCAAATCGTACGAGGAGGGCGAACCACTCCGCATTAGCCTGCAGCCATGGCCTTGATCGAGTGGACGAGGCACGAAGGCTTCGAGGACATCTCCTACGAGACCGGGGAGCAGATCGCGAAGCTCACGATTCGCCGACCCGAGGTTCGCAACGCCTTTCGGCCGAAGACGCTGTTCGAGCTGTCCCGCGCTTTCGGAGAGGCGCGCGACGACCCGGACGTCGGTGTCGTCATCTTGACCGGCGAGGGCCGGGAGGCGTTCTGCTCGGGTGGGGACCAGAGGGTCCGAGGCGAAGACGGCTATCTCGGCGACGATTCCGTCGCCGAGCGCGGCATCGGCCGCCTGAACGTGCTCGACCTACAGATCCAGATCCGGCGCCTCCCCAAGCCCGTGGTCGCGATGGTCGCGGGCTACGCGATCGGAGGTGGCCACGTTCTCCAGCTGGTCTGCGACCTGACGATCGCCGCGGACAACGCCAGGTTCGGTCAGACCGGGCCGAGAGTCGGGAGCTTCGACGGTGGCTACGGGGCTGGGCTGCTCGCGAGGACGATCGGTCTCAAGCGGGCGAAGGAGATCTGGTTCCTCTGCAGGCAATACGACGCGGGCCAGGCTCTCGCATGGGGGCTCGTCAACGCCGTCGTGCCCTACGATCGCCTTGAGGACGAGACCCTTGAGTGGTGCCGCGAGATCCTCGCGCTGTCCCCGATCGCGCTTCGCATGATGAAGGCGGGCTTCAACGCGGCCGACGATGGTCTCGCCGGAGTGCAGCAGCTGGCCGGCGACGCGACGATGCTTTTCTATATGTCGGAAGAGGGCCAGGAGGGCCGCAACGCCTATGTCGAAAAACGCCGCCCGGATTTCTCGCGGTTCCCACGGCGTCCCTGACCGCGACCGCACCCGCGAAGTGACCGCTGTTCGCGACTGGGTGTCCGGTGCTCGGCCTCGCACCCTTCCGGCTGCCGTGGTGCCCGTCGTCGTCGGATCGGCGGCCGCTTCGGCCGGCGGCTCTGTGATCTGGTGGCGATCGGCAGCGGCGCTGGTCGTAGCACTGGCGATTCAGGTCGGGACCAACTACGCCAACGACTACGCCGACGGTGTGAGGGGGACTGACGCCGAGCGCGTTGGCCCTGTCCGACTGGTTGCTTCCGGCGTGGCGGCACCCCGCAAGGTGCAGATCGCCGCCTTCGTCAGCTTTGCGGTCGCGGGCGCGGCGGGACTGTTGGTTGCGTTGGCCACGACTCCGTGGCTGCTCGTCGTGGGGGCGGCGTGCGTCGCCGCGGGCTGGTTCTACTCGGCCGGGCCCAAGCCGTACGGATACGCGGGCTTGGGCGAGATCTTCGTATTCGTGTTCTTCGGACTGGTGGCGGTGGTGGGAACCACGTACGTGAGCCTCGGGCGTGTCACCACCCTCGCCGTGGTGGCCGCCGTCCCTGTCGGCTTGCTGTCGACCGCGTTGTTGGTGGTCAACAACCTGAGGGACATAGATACCGATCGCCAGTCCGGGAAGAACACCCTCGCCGTGCGCTTCGGTGCGCCCGCCACCCGCTGGCTGTACGCGGCATGTGTGATCGGTGCCCTCGGCCTGGTGGCCGTCGTCGCCGTATGGAGGCCGGTCGCTCTCGTCGCCCTTTTGTCGGCCGTGGCGGCCTGGTCCCCTGTCCGCCGCGTGCTTCGTCGGGCCGAGGGCCGTGACCTCGTCACCGCCTTGGCCGAGACCGGCAGGCTGCAGCTGCTGTTCGGAGCACTGCTCGCCGTAGGGATCGTCCTGTGACGACCTCGGGCCGCTCAGGGCCAGCGGTCGGCGGCGAGGAACTCTCTTATGAGAGCGACGAAGGCATCCGGTCGTTCGAATGCGACCGCGTGGCCGGCTCCCGCGACCACGGCCAGGCGGGCGTTTCGGCCTATCGACTCCGCGCTGCGTTCCGCGATGGGCCGGAACTTGTCGTCGCGTTCGCCGACGATGACGAGCACGGGCATCTCGAGTTCGCCGAGCCGGTCCCAAACAGGTGCCTGCATTCCTGTTCCTGTATTGCGAAGCGAGGCAGCCAGGCCCGCGGCCGAGTTCACAAGGCGGTGCGGGCGGTCGGCCTGTTCCTCGGTGAGGTGAGCGAAAAGCGGCCCGGCAAGCCAAGATTCGATGAACTCGGGGACGAAGGCGTCGCCGCCCTTTTCGAGGCGGGCCGCCAACCGGGCGTCCTCCTCACGTCGGAGCAATCGCTCGGGCGCCTCGTATATCCCTGGGTGTGCGCCGATGATTGCGAGCCGGTCTACGAGTTCCGGTGCATCGAGAGCGAGACGCAGACAGCACCGGCCGCCGAGCGAGTAGCCGACATAGCATGCCCTGCCCCCGGCGTCACCGAGGGCGACGGCGGTCTGTTCGAGTCCCAGACCGGAGTTAGGGAGAGGGGAGAGGCCGTGGCCGGGGAGATCGGGGAGCACCACCTCGAAATCGGTTTCGAGCGCGCCGGCGACGCGTGCCCAAGAAGCGCCGGTCTGGGTGAAGCCGTGGACGAGCACGACCGTCGGCCCCTGCCCGCGCGTTGTCGCGTGAAGCTTGAGCGCTCGACCTCGGTCGGGCTGATCGCGAAGGAGGGACACCGCTTGTGACCGTAGCGGCCAGCTTCTGCGCCACGCTCGTCGATGAGTGGATCCGCGCCGGTCTCACCGATGCCGTTGTCGCGCCCGGCTCACGGTCGACGCCTCTCGCACTGGCCCTGGCGCGCGAGGAGCGCATCGCCCTCCACGTGCGCTTCGACGAGCGGTCGGCCGCCTTCTTCGCCGTGGGGATAGCGATGGCGACCAACCGGCCGGCGGTGCTCGTGACCACGAGCGCCACAGCTGCCGCGGAGGTTCACGCCGCCGTCGTGGAGGCTCATCTGTCCCGTGTGCCCTTGATCGTGTGCACGGCGGACCGACCCTGGGAGCTTCATCATGTCGGCGCGCCTCAGACCATTGAGCAGGCCGGACTCTTCCAGGGGGCAGTCCGGTGGGCAGTGGATCCCGGGGTTCCCAGCGGCGAGACCCGATCGAGCTGGAGGTCGCTCGCCAGTCGGCTCGTGGCGGAGGCGACGGCAGGCCCGATGGGTCCCGGTCCAGTGCATGCGAATCTCGCCTTCCGGGAGCCCCTCATCGCCGAGCCCGGTGAGCTGCCTAAAGGCCGCGGCAACGGCCAGCCCTGGCATCGCGTCGCGACGGTTCGGAGAATGCTCGAGCCGGGTGTGCTCGACAGCCTCGTCGGCGTTCTGCGGCCTTCGGCGAGGGGCCTGATCATCGCAGGCGCAGGCGCGGGGAGAACCGAGAACGTGCGCCGGTTGGCGGCCAAGCTGGGCTGGCCGGTCCTCGCCGATCCACGTTCGGGAGCCCGAGTCCCCGGAGAGGAGGGCGCCCCCACCGTCGCCGCCGCCGACGCCTGCCTGCGAGTTGAGAGCTTCGCGGCGAGCCATGTGCCCGAGGTCGTGTTTCATCTCGGGCAAACGTGGGCCTCGCGGGTGGTCGGCGAGTTCTTGGACTCGGCCGCCGACGCCGGGGCCGTCCAGGTGCACATCGACCCTCACTGGTGCTGGCGCGACCCGGGACGGAAGGCCGATCTCGTTCTCCCGGCCGATCCTGATCTAGTGATGGACGCGGTCTGCTCGCGGGAGATTGCGGGTGGCGCGCCAGACCGCTCCACCGCACGCGCACCCTCGGTCTGGTCGGAGGGGTGGGCGGAGGCCGAGGCCGTCGCCCAGCACGCGATCACGCGGGTACTCGCCGGGCATCCGGAGGTGACCGAGCCCGGCCTGGCGCGGGTGCTATTCGCTTGGTTGCCGGCCGGCTCGACGGTGGTCGCGTCGTCTTCGATGCCCGTGCGGGACCTGGAATGGTTTGCGGTGCCCCGGTCGGATCCCCCACGCGTGCTCGCCAACCGGGGGGCGAACGGGATTGACGGGGTGACGTCCACGACCCTTGGCGTCACGGCGGCCGCAGGAGGTACGGGTGGCCACGTCGTGGGCTTGCTAGGCGATCTCGCCTTCCTGCACGACGCGTCGGCGCTGTTCCGCGGTCGCCGCGAGCCAGTGCTGCCCGCGGTGCTAGTGGTCGTCGACAACGGCGGCGGAGGAATTTTCTCCTTCCTCCCCCAGGCGGAGGAGCTCGAGGAGGGACACTTCGAGCGGCTGTTCGGAACGCCTCAAAAAGTCGACGTGGCCGAGCTTGCCCGAGCAGCGGGGTGCGAAACGATCGAAGTGGGGGCCCGCGACGAGATACCGGGGCAACTCGACGAAGGGCTTTCGCGAGCGGCTCGCCGCGGCCCGGCCGTCGTTGTCGTGCGCACCGACCGGCGGGCGAATGTGAAGGTGCACGCCGAACTCGAGGCCGAAGTCGCTATCGCCCTCGCTTGAGTTCGCGCGGCCGAGCTCTGCTCCGCACTCCGAGCGTTCGCCCCAGCGCCGGCTTCGTGGCACCATCTGAGCATGGTGAAGATCTCGGAGGACCTTGCCTTTCGCGGCCTAGTCCATCAAGCGAGCGACGAGACGCTGTGGCCTTTGCTCGATCAAGGTGCGACGACCGCCTATGCCGGCTTCGACCCGAGCTCCGACAGCCTTCACGTCGGCAACCTTCTCGGGATCATCACGCTCCGCCGGCTCCAGCTGGCCGGCCATCGGCCTATCCTGCTCGCCGGGGGCGGCACGGGCCTTATCGGTGACCCGGGCGGAAAGTCGGACGAGCGGCCCCTTTTGTCCGCCGAACAGCTCGCGGCGAACCTGGAGGGCATCCGCGCTCAGCTCGGTGGCCTGCTCGACATGTCCGAGGGCGCCGGAAGCTCCAAGGGCCTGCTGCTCGACAACTCGAAATGGCTCTGCAGCTTCGGGTTCGTGGACTTCCTCCGGGAGGTGGGCAAGCACTTCACCGTCAACCAGATGCTCGCCAAGGAGTCCGTCAAGTCTCGGTTCGAGAGGCCCGACCAGGGGATCTCCTACACCGAGTTCAGCTACATGCTGCTCCAGGCTTACGACTACCTCCACCTGCACGACGAGTACGGGTGCAGGCTCCAACTCGGCGGTAGCGACCAGTGGGGCAACATCACGATGGGGATGGAGCTCATCCGCAAGACGCGCGGGGCCGAGACCTTTGCCCTCACATGGCCGTTGTTGCTACGCGCGGACGGCACCAAGTACGGCAAGAGCGAATCCGGCGCCGTGTGGCTCGACCCGGCCCAGTCCTCGCCCTACGTCCTTTACCAGTTCTTCGTGCGGACACCGGATGAGGAGGTGGGCCGCCTGCTGCGGTTCTTCACGTTCCTCAGCCGCGACGAGATCGAGGCACTCGACGTCGAGGTGTCAAAGCGTCCGGAGAACAGGGAGGCGCAGTTGGCCCTGGCGCGAGCGGTTTGCACCCTCGTGCACGGCGAGGGCGAGACTAGGCGCGCCGTCTCGGCCTCCGAGGCCCTGTTCTCCGAGGACATATCTTCGCTCGATGAGGCGCTTTTGTTGGAAGTGTTCGCCGACGCTCCGTCCTCGGGCCTTTCTCGCACCGCGCTCGATGGCGACGGGCTTGCCGCGGTCGATGCGCTCGTGTTGACGGGCCTCGTCGCCTCCAAGACTGCAGCCCGCACGGCGCTCAGCCAAGGCGGCATCTACGTGAACAACCGCCGTCGCGGCGAGCCCGAGGCACGCCTAACGCGCGACGACCTCCTCCAGGACCGCTACGTGGTGCTGAGAAGAGGAAGGCGGGACTACCACCTGCTGAGATTCGAGTGAAGCCTTGTGAATGCGGCCCGGCGGTCGCGGGGCGAAAGTCGGGAGCGAGGTACTACCGTTCCCGCATGGTCACCGGCGCGGTCCCGGCAGGCCGGATCCGAACTCGCTTGGGCAAAGACCGTGAGGCCATCAAAGAGCGGGTTTCCGTTTCCTTCGAAGCGGGCTCCCGAGTGGACTGCGGCGGTTAAGGCTTTGGGACGCAGAGGCAGCATGAGCGAGAGGAACGGCTGGGGCACGGGTTCGTTCCGCCGCGCCGAGGGCAGCGACGGCTCGGCAGCGGAGGACCTCGGGTCGGCCTGGGCCCGGTACCCGGTGAGCGACGCCGGCACCGTTGTCGCCCGCCCGGCGGGAGTCGGCGACTACCGCTGGATCGGTGACTCGGCCGATCTCGGGACTCTCGTGGACGAGCTCCTCGGATGTGACGCCTACGGCCTTGACACGGAGTTCCACCGCGAGCGGACGTACTTCCCGCGTCTCGCCTTGCTCCAGATCGCCTGGGAGGGCGGAATCGCGCTTGTCGATCCGCTGGCGGTCGACATCTCGCCTTTCGCGAAGGTCCTGGACGGTCCGGGCCTCGCCATCATCCACGCCGCTGAACAGGACCTCGAGGTGCTCGAGCGGGCGTGCGGAACCGTGCCGAGCCGGCTGTTCGACACCCAGCTGGCGGCAGGCTTCCTCGGCCACGTGTCCCCATCGCTCGTCAAACTCGTCGAGCACGTGCTCGGCGTCCGGTTGCTCAAGGGCGACCAGCTGACGGACTGGACGCAGCGCCCGTTGTCCGCCGGCCAGCTCTCGTACGCCGCCGGCGACGTCGCCCATCTGCTGGCGCTGCGGCAGTGCATTGGGCTCCGCCTCGAGGGGATGGGCAGGACCGAGTGGGCGGACGAGGAGTTCGCCATCATGCTCTCCAAGGACCGGACGCCGACTGTGCCGGAGGAGGCGTGGTGGAGGCTCCCTCGTTCGAGGCAGCTCCGCGGATCGTCGCGCGGCGTCGCTCAGTGCGTCGCGGCCTGGCGGGAGTCAAGGGCACAGCGGATGGATCTGCCGGTGCGCTTTGTCTTGCCTGACCTGGCTCTTTTGTCGATAGCCCAACACCCTCCGAAGACGCGCGAGGACCTGCGGCGCACGCGGAGCCTCGATGGACGGCACCTGGGCGGAGGTGCTGCCGAGGAACTCCTGGCCGCGGCCGCCGAGGGACTCGAGCTCGACCCGTCAGCGCTCCGGCTGCCGCCGTCGCATGACCACGAGCAGCCCGCACGTGCCGTCACGGCGCTCGCCACGGCCTACGTGGCCCAACGGGCCGGTGACCTGGAGCTCGACCCGGCGATCCTTGCCACCAGAGCGGACCTGGTCGAATTCATGCAGGACCCCCCGGAGGGGAGGCTCGCGCGGGGTTGGCGCAACAACCTGATCGGGGATGGCCTCCGGCGCCTTGCCGAGGGCGACGCGGCCCTGTCGTTCGACGGGCACGGGTCATTGGTGCTCGAGGAACGCTCCTTCCGCCCCGTCGTTCGTTAGCTCTCCGGGGCGGGCCTCAGGTCGATCCGCAAGGTGAGGATCCCGTCCTCGAGTGAGCCCACCGCGTCGCCGAGCATCGCGAAGTCCTGAAAGTCGAGCTGCATCTGGCGCATGATCATTTGCCGCTCGGCTCCCTCGACAGGAGGCAGGCCGCGGCGGCGCACGGCCGCGGCACGCTCGCGGAAGCGTGCGATCATCTCATCAGCGTTGAATCCGTCCGTCATCGCCGCCACCATAACGTCGGCGGGCCTGCTCCGCGACCTGCCCGAATCGTGACCCGACGGATATGCTGTACACAGGTAGCAGGCGACTTTGGGGGGCCAGGTGGGTGGCAGGGCAACGGCCTTGCCTGGTTAACTCATCGCCGCTGTCTCAGGCCCCATCCGCGAATCTTGGGAGCGGCTCGTGAAAAAGGGACGTCATCGGCGTTTCGAAGAAGCGCGCAGCCTGAAGCGCGCCTTCGAGGTAACTGTGGAGCCGTGCCCCGAGTGCGGGGCAGACCCCGAAGAGGAGCACGCCTCCTGGTGCCTCTACGAATCCGAGGAATTGGAGGAGGCCGAGGAGGGTGACGAGCGCGACTCGAGCCCGCATGCAGCGAGTTACGAAGTCCAGCACAACGGGGGACGCGGATCCGTTGACGGGAGCGCCTCGGGGGCTCAGTCCGGCTAGAGGCCGAAACTGCCCGCGTCGCGATCGCGAAGCGTGGGGTGCGCGAGAAGCAAGACTCGTCGCGCCGACCCTTTCGTGCGGTTCGTGAGGTACGAGGCGAGCAATTTGTAGACGTCCGCGCCGACCATGGCGACGATCTCGTCTTGAAGTGAGAGGTAGACGGCCTCGCTCCGCGTGAAGGCCTCGGGTGCCTCGGTGCACCACCAGCTGAACTGAGTGCCGCCGTGGCCCCAGTGCCGCCGCCCCCATTCACCAACGGTGCTAGTCACATGCCCGTCCTCGGCGACGGTGTCCTCGCGGCGCAAGGGAAGCTGCCAGCACACGTCAGGCTTGAGATCGAGCGGAGGCACGCTCCGGTTGAGGGCCGCACTGTGAAGGGCGCAGCCGGCGCCCTTCGGGTGTCCGGGTCGGTTGAGGAAGATGCAGGCTCCGTTGACAAGCCGGGTGGTGACCACACCGTGCGAGTCGCGCTTCAGCACCCCTGTTCCCCTCCGCCCTCTCGAGCGGAACTGCCATTCCTCGGCCGTCAATGTCTCGGCGGCCTTCAAGACGCGCGCCGCGTCCTCCTCATCTGTGAGGTGGGCGCCATAAGAACAGCAACCCTCCATGCGTTCCGGGGTCGGCTGGGTGAGAACCCCTTGGCACCCCGCGCCGTATATGCACTGCCATGGGCTCGACAGGAATGTCACATCAAAGACCCATGTCCTGTCCTCATTCGGGTCTGGGAAGCTCACCCACTCACGAGCGTCGGCCGGGGCGTCGGGCACGGTGGTCACCAAGCCACGGTAGCCTCTGGTTTGCAAGGAAAAGCCCGCTTGCCGACTGAGCGAGCTTGCCGGGCTGAGCGCCCGAGAGTGCCGAGGGCGACTTCAGGTGAGAGGTGAGGCAACAAGGTGAGCACCCAGATTGATTCCACAGCGGCTGTTGCGGCGGACTCGGTGATGCGTGTCACGCCTGACGCGCTCGAGATGGTCTGCTCCATCCTCGCCGAGGAAGCCAACCCGGACAGCCTTGCGCTCTTCCTGGAGGTGAGCGGCAGCGCGAACGGCGTTTACACCTATGACCTCTGGTTCGGGTCCAGGTCCGAGATCGTTCCCGGTGACGCCCAACACTTCGAGGGCGACCTCCCGGTGGTGGTGACCGCCCGCAGCATCGACAAGCTGCGCGGCGCGGTTCTCGACGTGAACAGGCAAGGGGGCGACGCCGGGCTCGCCATCATCAATTCGAACACGCCGCCGGCGCCGGCAGCGTCCGCTGCGCCGCGCGGCGACCTCGAGGGCCCCATCGCCGAGCGCGTGATGCAAGTGCTCGACGAGGACATCAACCCGCAGATCGCCATGCATGGCGGCCACGCGGCTTTGGTCTCAGTCGACGGTTCCACGGCCTTTGTCGAGATGTCAGGCGGTTGTCAAGGCTGCGGCATGGCGCGAGCCACCTTGAGCCAGGGGATTGCCGTCGCCATCACGGAGTCTGTTCCAGAGATCCTCGAGGTCGTGGACGTCACCGACCACATGTCGGGCACGAACCCCTACTTCGAGAGCTAGTCGCGGCCGGCTGGAGCCGGGTCGCTGACGTTCAAGGCAGGTGGGACCCGAACCATCCCAGTGCGCGACTCCACGCGTCTCGGGCGGACGCCTCGTGGTAAGAGGGACGTTGGTCGCAGTTGAAACCGTGCCCGGCGTCCGCGTATCTGACCACGTCCCATTCCACGGTCGCCTTCTCGGCGAAGGTGGAGCGCAACTCTTCGACGTCGTCGACGGGGATGCTCTCATCCAGGTCACCGAACAGACCCAGCCATGGCGTCTCGATTTGCGCGACCTCTCGTAGGAGAGCGGGCATCCTCAAAGACCTGGCGGTGACGATGCCTCCCCCGTAAAAGCTGACCGCCGCGCCGAGCGGCCTCCTCGCGGCCACGAGGAAGCTGGCGCGGCCTCCCATGCAAAATCCGATGGCGCCGGTGTGACCGTCACCGATCCCGCCGGTGCTCAGGTGGTCGCGGACGGCGTCGACATCGGCGAGGATCCCCTCGTCCGACAAGGCGGTCATGTGCTTCATCACCTCGTCGAACCGGTCGTAGGGGATTATCGGGTTGTCCCCGGTGCGATGGAACAGAGCAGGGGCAACGGCGTGATAGCCCTCCCCGGCGAAGCGACGCGTCAGCTCCTGGATGTGCCCGTTCACGCCGAAGGCCTCCTGGATCACGAGCATGGCGCATCGGCTTCCGCCGCCGGTGGGGACGGCTTCGTAACAGGGCATGAGGCCGTCCGCCGTCTCGAGCTCAATCATTCGCGTGACCAAAGCTTCGGGTTCCTCGGCCATCTGGGCTCCTTCCCGGGCTGAGCTGATCGACTCGCGACCCACTTCTGGGCATTCGGAACGCTACTGGTGCCGCGGGTGGTGGGTCTGGTCAATTCGAACGGCGACAATGCTTACTCGCGTTGCGACGGCCGCGACGTCTAGTCCCAAGCCGACACCTTCTGACGTGCCGGGACACAACGCGGACCGGCCCAACTACGGTGGTTGGGTGGCGCGACGTTCGGCGGGTCGGTGAAGGCCCATGGGTAACCACGTTCTGCTGGTCGGGATGATGGGCGCGGGCAAATCAACGGTCGGCCGCGTGGTGGCGGAACGGACGCACCGTCCCTACAGGGATACGGACGCCGAGGTCGAAAGACGAACGGGCCAGAGCGTCGCGGCCATCTTCGAGGGCCGGGGCGAGGCTGCCTTCCGCGCGATGGAGAACGCCGCTCTCTGTTCGATGCTGGCGTCGCCCGTGCCTCTGGTCGTCGCGGTGGGCGGAGGCGCCGTAGTAGACCCCGAGTCCAGGCGCCGCCTCCGCGATGCGGGCACGGTCGTCTGGCTGGATGCGCCTTGGCGCGTCCTGGCTCGCCGCACCCGCGGCGGGAGCGCGCGGCCGCTTTTGGAAATGGACCCCAATGGGGCCTTGCGCCGTCTGGACGCTCTCAGAAGGCCCATTTACCGACAGGTGTCTGACGTTGTCGTGCAAGCCGGCCACCGCCGGCCGGAGGTGATCGCCGAGGAAATTGCGCGCGCCGTCGAGGCGCGGCCCGCAACTTCTAAGAAGGGCTCGGTCCCGTGTTGAGCGACAGCACCGCGTCTCGGCGGAGGCGGGTGAGGGTCGAGCTCCAAGAGCGCAGCTACGACGTGCTCGTCGGGCCAGGGGTGTCCGTCGAACTGCCCAAAGTGCTGCCGGCAGGCGCCCGCAGGGCGATGGTCGTTACCCAGAGCGGTATCGGCGTCACGGTGGATACGGGCCTGCCGACTGAGGTCATAACCATCCCCGACGGCGAGCGGGCAAAGTCTTTGTCGACGGTCGAGGAGCTGTGCCGCTTCATGGCCCGCTCCGACATGCACCGGGGCGACGTCCTCGTGTCGGTGGGCGGGGGAGTCGTCTCCGACGTGGCCGGATACGCGGCCTCGAGTTATCACCGGGGAATCGCGGTCGTTCACGTCCCCACGACCTTGCTCGCCCAGGTCGACGCGGCCATCGGCGGCAAGACCGGTGTCAACCTCCCCGAAGGCAAGAACCTCGTGGGGTCGTTTTGGCAACCCGCGGCGGTGCTTTGCGACATCGACACACTCTCGAGCCTGCCCGAGCGCGAATGGCGTTCCGGCCGCGGGGAGATGGCCAAGTACGCCTTCCTGGGCGTCGACGGCCTCGTTGACCTCGAGCTTTTCGAGCAGGTGGCCCGTTGCGTGGAGTGCAAGGCCGAGATAGTCGCCTGCGACGAGAGAGAGGAGGGACGGCGGATGGTGCTGAACTACGGGCACACGTTGGCCCACGCTCTCGAGGCGGTCGGGCTTGCCAGCGAGGACGCGGCCTGCCCGGACGGGCTGCGCCACGGCGAGGCGGTCGGCATCGGGCTCGTATTCGCAGCCCAGCTCGCTCGCATCTTGGGAAGGGTCGACAGCGCTCGCGTGGATCACCACCGGGAGGTCGTGTCGAATTACGGATTGCCCGTGAGCCTCCCGCCGGGAGCTGACCGCACTGTTCTGGTCGGCTACATGACCCGCGACAAGAAGTCGACCGGCGGCCTCAGCTTTGTGCTCGATGGGCCCACCGGCGTCGAACTGGTGCAGGGTGTGAGTCCCGAGCTTGTGCTCCGGGCACTGGAGTCAATTGGAGGTGGCCAATGAAATCCCCCGGGAGTGACCAAGTCGCTGGGCGTCCCGTCGTCCTGCTCCTATCCGGGCCGAATCTCGCCATGCTCGGGGAACGGCAACCGGAGATCTATGGCACGGCGACGTTGGCTCAGCATGTGGAAAGAGCCATGGACACGGCGACCCGGTTGGGCCTGGAGCTCAGGCACTACCAAAGTGAGCACGAGGCCGACCTCGTCATCGCCGTCCAAGGCGCGAGGGGAACCGTCGACGCCATCGTCGTCAACGCCGGCGCCTTGTCACACTCGAGCTGGGCACTGCACGACGCGCTCGCGGCATTCGCCGGTGTCGTCGTCGAGCTCCACTTGTCCAATCCGGATTCCCGCGAGCCCTGGCGCCGACAGTCGGTGTTGGCGCCGGTGGCCGACGGGACGGTGGCCGGCTTTGGCGGTCTCGGCTACGAACTCGCCGTGGAGGCCGCCGGGCGTCTCCTGGCCAGTTACGAGGACGCGCTTCGCGACGCCTAGCATCTGCGTCGATGCTCAACGGCTTTGAACTCCCCAATCTCGCCCCAATGGAAATCTCCGGCCGCCTGCCCCGACTATCGGCGCGCCTGGCCGATCTCGAGTGCGACGGCCTGTTGGTCACGAATCTCACCAATATCCGTTACCTGACTGGCTTTAGCGGCTCTGCCGGGATGCTCCTCGTCACGCCCGAGGACGCCCTCATAGTCTCCGACGGCCGATATCGCGACGAGTTGGCGGAGCAGGTCGAAGCGGCGTCCGCTCCTGTCCGGATCGAGATCGGCTCGCTTGCGGCTCAGTGGGAGTTCGTCGAGCAGGCGGCCAGGGGCATTCCGAGGCTGGGACTCGAGGCACACACAGTCACCTGGGCCGAGCAGCAGCGACTCGCGGGTGATCTGCCCGCCGGGACGAGGCTTGTCGCGGTCGCGAATGCCGTGGAGACCCTCCGCGTGATCAAGGACGACGGGGAGTTGGCTCGCATCGAGTGTGCGGCCGATGTCGCAGACGTCGCCTTTGCCCAGGTGAAAGAGCTCCTAACGCAGGCGCCTACCGAGCTCGAATTCGCGATGGCCCTCGATTCTGAGATGCGCAGGCGCGGCGCCGACTCAGTCGCGTTCGAGTCGATCGTCGCCAGCGGGCCGAATGGCGCCCTGCCTCACGCACAGCCCTCGAGTCGACGCGTCGAGCCGGCGGAGCTCATCGTCATCGACTTCGGGGCGACAATCGACGGGTATCGCTCCGACATGACGCGCACTGTGAGCGTCGGTGACCCGCGCCCGGACCAGCACGACGTGATCGAAGCCGTCCTGAGTGCCCAGCGGGCTGGCGTGCGTGCGCTGCGCGCAGGCGTGACGGGCGGCGAGGTCGACGCCGTTTGCCGCGACTCGCTCGCGTCCGCCGGCCTCGGCGACGCCTTCCTGCACGGCACCGGGCACGGCGTCGGTCTTGACGTCCACGAGGCCCCGTCGGTTTCCCAAAACTCCACTGATATCCTCGAGGCGGGCGCGGTCGTGACCGTCGAGCCCGGCGCTTACCTTTATCCAAACGGTGGCGCGCGCATCGAGGACACTCTGGTCGTCACGGACTCGGGTTCCCGCGTGCTCACCAAGTCGACCAAGGACTACGTGCTCTGATGGCCTTTTCCACCAATGACCTCCGTAACGGGATGACTCTTGACCTACCCGAGGGGTTGTTCACGGTGGTCGAGTTCCAGCACGTCAAGCCCGGCAAGGGCGGTGCCTTCGTCCGGACCAAGCTGCGCAACGCCCGGACCAAGGCCGTCGTCGAGCGCACCTTCAGGGCTGGGGAGCAGGTCGAGCAAGCGGTGATCGACAAGAGGGAGATGCAGTACCTCTACCGCGACGGGCAGGAGTACGTCTTCATGGACAACGTCTCCTACGAACAGATGCAGGTCTCCGAAGCCTCGCTTCAGGATGCGGCGCCGTACCTAAAGGAAGGCGACTCGGCCGTCATGCAGATGTACGGCAACGAGATCGTCGGCGTCGACCTTCCGGCCGCAGTGGAGCTCACGATCACCGACACCGAGCCCGGACTCCAGGGCGATCGTGTCTCGGGTGCCCGCAAGCCGGCGACGCTGGAGACCGGACTTATCGTCCAGGTGCCGTTGTTCGTCAACTCGGGCGAACGAATCAAGGTCGACACCAGGACCGGTGAGTACCTCACCAGGGCCTGAGCGCTCCGGGCGCCACGCCCTCGGAGGGGCTCGACGCCGAGGGCGCGAACGGGCGCTCGAGCTGCTCTATGAGGCCGAGACGAAGGGCCTTCAACCGACGCAGCTGCTCGCCGAGCTGCCGGTCGCTCCCGAGGAGTATGCATCGTTGCTGGTCATCGGCGTCGAGAAGCGCGGCGCCGAGCTGGACGCACTCATTGGCCGCCACGCGACAGGCTGGGCCGTCGATCGCATGCCCGTTGTCGACCGTTGCCTGCTCCGCATCGCCGCCTACGAGCTGTTGGACCAAGCCGACGTCCCCGTGGCTGCCGTGCTCGACGAGGCGATCGAGCTCGCAAAGCTTTACTCGACCGAGGACTCCGGTCGCTATGTGAACGGCGTTCTCTCGGGCGTGGCGAGCGAGGTGCGCCCCCTTGAGTGAGAACGGAATTTCGCACCACGCCATTGATCGCGAGCCACATGGCGGCCCGAGCTGGCCTGGCGCGGCGGCGATGATGCCCGAGGAGATCCCCTCGGGCGTGCGCGATCGCCTCGTGCTCGCACTTGAGTCTTCCAGCCTCGACGACGCTGTTGAGCTTGCAGTTCGGTTGCGCCCCTGGTTTTCGGCCGTGAAGGTCGGCCTGGAGCTGTTCTCGACGGAGGGCCCGCTGGCTCTCGACGCGCTCTTGGACGAGGGCTTCCGGGTGCTGCTCGACTTGAAGATCCACGACAGCCCGTCGACTGCGGCCGGAGTTGCCCGCAGAATCGGCTCGATGGGCGTGTCGTACTTGACTGTCCATTCCGCTGGTGGCGAGCAGATGGTGCGTGCCGCGGTGGACGGATTCGAAGAGGGATGGGCTGCGTCAGTGGCTGCCGGCTTGCCTGAGCCTGCCGAGGGAGAGGCGGGAATCCTGGCGGTCACCTCCTTCGGTGCCGGGTCGGTCGTCGACCCCGAAATGGTGGCAGACAGCTGTCGCCTTGCCCTTCGCGCAAGGTGTCTCGGCGTGACGTGCCTCGCATCCGATTTCTCTGACGTCCGGTCGGCGACACCAGGCCTGCTCGTCGCTGTTCCGTGGGTTCGTGGCGCGACGATGCTTTCGGACCGCGGTCCACGCAACGCCGGGGCGTTGCAGGTAGCGGGTTCGGGCCACGGCCTTCTTCTCGTCGCTGAAGGAATAGGCGGCTCGCCGGACCCGGAGGCGGCAGCCCTCCGCATGGCTTCGGAAGTGGCAGATGAGCTGGTCGAGGCCCACGTTCCACCAGTGCCGTGAGGCCCTCTCGATACGTCGCGAAATCGGCCAGAGACTCCTGTCTAGAACATTACAAAAGGACTACGGTGAGCGTGACGAGCTGTCGCCCGCAGGGGCGACCGCCCGCCTTTGTCACCCATCGGACCAGTCGATAGCGCAGTTGAGTCCAGGAGGTTCGGCACGATCATGTTAAGAAAACGGAAGCTGATCAAGCTTGCGGTGGTGGGGACCGCGGTTGCAGCCGCGGCGCTCACACTCGCTGCCTGCGGATCGAGCAGCACGACCACGACCACGACGTCCCCGAGCGCGCATATGGTCAAGGTCCCGGGCGGCACCCTGACGATCGCCGAACCTGCGGCGAGTGGCCCCAACTACATCTTCCCGATGATGGGTGGCGCCTACTTCAGCGTGTCGGACTTCACGATGGTCTATACGCTGTACCGCCCGCTGTATTGGTTCGGTGTCGGTAACACCCCGTTGTTCAACTCCGGGCTGTCGCTCGCCGATCCGCCCGTGTACTCCAACGGCGGCAAGACGATCACCATCAAGATGAAGGGATACAAGTGGAGCAACGGCGAGACCGTTGACGCGCAAGACGTTCTGTTCTGGTCGAACATGCTCAAGGCCGAAGCGACCTCTTGGGCCGGTTACGCGCCTGGACCCAACCAATACCCGGGTGACATCGTCAACGTCGTGGCCAACAACGCCGCCGACACCGTCACGATCACAGCGAACAAGGCCTACAGCTCGTACTGGTTCACGTACAACGAGTTGAGCCAGATCACGCCGCTGCCGATTGCTTGGGACGTCACCAAGGCAGGAGCGGCACCAGGATCCGGTGGCTGCTCGAGCGCTTCGTACCAGTCCGTGACGACCTCAATGGGATCGACGGGAATCGTCCCGGTCTCCGCGGCCGCCAAGGCGTGCGCG
>JBEKBI010000020.1:0-32402 GCA_050015475.1 Acidimicrobiales bacterium
CGCGCCGCCTGCGGATTCGGCCGACCCTCGACGAAGGTCGGCAGCAGCACGAGACCATCCGCGGACTTGTCTCCTGCCACGAACAAATTCCTGAGCTCGATGGGTCGGTGGCCCTCGATCACGACGCCAGTCGGGCCGCGGACCTCGGAGATCCACGCTGCGAGCTGGTCCGCGTTCGCCACGGTCGCCGACAGACACACAAGGACCACCTCGGCTGGCGCGCCAAGGATGACCTCCTCCCACACGCCTCCGCGATAGGGATCCTGCAAGTAGTGCACCTCGTCGAGGACGACGTAACGCAGGTCCGCCAAGCGGCCCGGCTCCGCGTGGATCATGTTGCGGAGCACCTCGGTTGTCATCACGACGATGGGCGCCCGGCCGTTGATGGAGTTGTCCCCGGTCAAAAGGCCCACTTGCTGGGCACCGTAACGGCGCCTGAAATCCCCGTACTTCTGGTTGGAGAGCGCCTTGATCGGAGTCGTGTAGAAGACCCTCGTCCCCTCCCCGAGGGCAAGATGGACTGCATACTCGGCAACGACGGTCTTGCCCGAGCCCGTCGGCGCGCTCACGAGCACCGACTGGCCGCCATCGAGAAGATCCAGCGCGTCGAGTTGGAACCGGTCGAGCGCGTAAGGATGCTCCGCGACGAACATCTCCCGGGAGGCCGCACCGGAAGCTCCGCCTGTCATGTGCCCCGTTCTACCTGGCCGGTCATTTCCCAAGCATCTTGCCGATGACGATGGACAGCTCGTAGAACACGAGCAGCGGTATCGCGAGCGCCAGCATCGAGAACGGGTCCGAGCTCGGGGTGACCACGCCCGCGAAGACCACGATCCCGATGATGGCCCAGCGCCGCCACTTCGAAAGCTGGGCGGTGCTCAAAGCTCCGGCCAGCTCCAGGGCGATGAGCACCACGGGGAATTCGAAGGTGACCCCGAAGGCCACCATCAACAAGATGATCAACTGCACGTACGCGTTCGGAGACAGCAGCTGCCTGATGCTCCCGCTCGGGCCGCTCACATCGATCAGAAAGCGCAGCGCGTGCGGGAAGGTGAGGTAGGCGACGAACGCGCCGATCACAAACAACAGCACCGTCGCGAACGTGAACGGCAGGGCGTAGCGCCTCTCGTTCGCCTTGAGGCCGGGCGTGACGAAGCGCCACAGTTCGTAGAACAACACAGGCAACGCGATGACGATCCCCCCGTAGGCCGAGACATTGAGGCGCAACGAGAAGCCCTGCAAGGGCGCTGTCACGTAGAAGCTGCAGTGCCCCGCCTGACTCGTGTGGGTCACCGCCTCGCAGAAGGGCGACTGCAAAAAGTGCAGGATCGTGGCGTAGAAAACGTACGTGAGTACGGCCCCGACCGATATCGCGCAAAGGCAGACGATGAGCCTGCTGCGAAGCTCGCCCAAGTGCTCCCCGAGCGTCATTGAGTCCGGGCTTGGGCGTGCGTCCTCGCTCTTCAAGCGGAGCCTGCCGAGCCTCGCCGAGGTGGCCACGGATCAGTTCATGCTGGGTTCGTCGAACACGAAGATCGCGTCGGTCGCCAGCGACCCCGCCGAGGTCCACGACGGCACTGCCGGGACGCTACGCGCAGCGGAAGGATCCAGTACCCCGAGCAGAGGCACACTCACCGGGCTGTCTCCCAGGTACCCGGGTCCCGGCGCACCCGCGGCGTCTCTCCGCGGGATGTCCGCCGCGTTGGGTCCCGTGGCGGCCTTGCCATCGCCCTGCCCGGTGACCAGGTTCGTCAGATAGCCGGTAACAGCTCGGGACGGGTTCGTAGGTATCTTCGGCAGATCGAGATTCGGCACCGCCGACCGGACTTCCTGCTCGAATTTCAGCCGCAGGCGGTTGAGCTCCCGCCACGCCCCACCGAGTTGGCGGGCGGCGCCGGGCAATCGCTCCGGGCCGACGACGATGAGCGCGATCACGAGGATGAGGAAGATCTTCGCCGGGTCGAGACCACCCATGACCAGGGCAGGTTACTACTTTCCCTCTCGGATGAATCCGAGCCACTTCCTCGATTGGGGCTAGAACCATTGCAGATACGGGTGCTTGTGGCGCCACGCGATCGCGATCACCTTCCCCACCACGTTCCCAGCGGGGACGGTTCCCCAGTATCGGCTGTCATACGACAGCCGGCGGCAATCGCCCATCACGAAGTAGTGACCGGCAGCGATCTTTGTCTTCGGGATGTTAAAGGCGCTCTCGTAGCAGGCTCCGGTCAACTCCGGCAGCCACGGCTCCGCGATTGGCCTTCCGTTGATCAGGACTGTGTCGCCCAGCGAGGAGATCGTCTCCCCCGGAAGGCCGATGACGCGCTTGACCAAGTCGGCCGCCTGGGTGTCGGTGTCGGCCGCGGCGCGGCGGAACACGATGATGTCGCCCCTTTGGATCGTGTACCCGAACTTGATCACCACGACCCTGTCCCCCGGCTGAAGCGTGGGAAGCATGGACCCGGTGGGCACGTAAAACGCCTGCACGACAAAGGTGTGCAGCAGGCCGGCGATGAGAAGGGCGAAGAAGAGGATGACGACCCACTCGATCACTTGCCTCCACGGGTGCCGGCGCCCGCTGGGCTTGTCGGGTCCGCTTGCGTCGGTCACGAGGGAGCAGCCTAAATCGACGCGATGAGATGTTCGACGCGCTCGTCGTGGGAACGGAACGGGTCCTTCAGCACGAGAGTCCGCTGCGGCTGGTCGTTCAGCTTGAGATGGACCCAGTCGACCGTGAAATCGCGGCGCTTCTCTTTCGCCCGCTTGATGAACTCCCCCCGGAGTCGAGCTCGGGTCGTCGCGGGCGGCGTAGTCGTGGCAGTCACTATGGCGTCCTCGTTCGTCGCCCGCTCCACCCGGCCTTTGGCCTGGAGAAGATAGAAGACTCCCCGCCGCCGGTCGACGTCGTGGTACTGCAGGTCCAACAAGGCGACCCGCGGGTCCTCGAGCGCGACGCCGTGCCGGGCCCGGTAAGCCTCGACCAGGTGGTACTTGAGCACCCAGTCGCATTGCCTTTCCAGGCTGAGCGGGTCCTTCTCGATGGCCTCGAGGCAGTGCTGCCACATGGCGAGGGCGCGTGCCTCGAGCAGCGGCAGGCCGCGCTGCTCGTGGTAGCGAAGCGCTCGGTCCAGGTACTCGCTTTGGATCTCTAAGGCGCTCAACTCCCGCCCGTTCGCGAGTCGCACCCGGCGCCGGCAGGTGACGTCATGACTTATCTCCCGGATCGCCCGGATCGGGTCCTCCAAAGTCATGTCGCGAATGACCGTGCCTTGGCTCTCGAGCATCTGGAGCAGGATGCTCGTCGCGCCGACTTTGAGGAAGGTCGCGTACTCGTTCATGTTCGAGTCGCCGACGATCACGTGCAGCCTGCGGAAGCGCTCCGCGTCCGCGTGAGGCTCGTCACGGGTGTTGATGATCGGCCTGGAACGCGTCGTCGCCGAGGACACCCCTTCCCATATGTGCTCCGCCCGCTGACTCAGGCAGAACATCGACCCTCGGGCCGTCGGGAGAACCTTGCCCGCCCCGGCGTAGATCTGCCTGCTGACGAGGAACGGAATGAGTACATCGACGAAGTGGGCGTAGTCGTCACGGCGGCTGGTGAGGTAATTCTCGTGGCACCCATACGAGTTGCCAGCGGTGTCGGTGTTGTTCTTGAACAGATGGATCACGCCCCTCACGCCCTCCTCGGCGAGGCGCGTCTCTGCTGACGAGGTCAGGTCCTCTAGCGCGCGCTCCCCCGCCTTGTCATGGGCGACCAGCTCCTCGATCGAGTCGCATTCCGGTGTCGCGTACTCAGGATGGCTGCCCACATCGAGATAGAGCCGTGCCCCGTTCTCGAGAAATACGTTGCTCGAGCGCCCCCAGCTCACGACGCGCCGGAACAAGTAGCGCGCCACCTCGTCCGAGCTGAGCCGCTGTTGGCCGTGCAGGGTGCAGCTCACGCCGTATTCGTTCTCCAGCCCGAAGATCCTGCGGTCCATCGCGGCCAACGGTAGCGTCGCGGGCGATGGCGCCCGCCGACTCGATGGTTTTTCTGACGAATGTTGCTCGCGCCTCCGATGGCCGCTGGCTCGCGGCGCTGCTTGGCGCAGAGGGGATCACCCCGGAGCTGAGGCGCCCGATGGACGGCCCGAATCCTCTCTTGTCAGACATCGCGGTCTTCGTGCGCTCCGACCAGCTCGATCTCGCAAGGACTCTGATCCTCGGTGTCAGCCCAGCCGAGCTCGGATATCCCGGAGAAGATCACGAACCCTGGGGACGCCGTCGTCGGACGTGGACGATCATCGCCTTCGCGGCGCTCGCCATCGTGATCCTCGCTGCCGTCGCCACTATCTACTGAGAGGGCGGACCACTTTCCGGCTTGTCACTCGGCTCGATGCCTGGCGTCCCATCGGGGTTCACCGGCGGCTCCTCGTCGCCAGGCGGCGTCGGCGGCTCGAGCAGTTCGCCCGCAGCCAAGAGGTCGGTGAGTTCGTCGCGCTCCACTCGCCTGAAGGCTCTGCGCCAGGGTCCACGCTCGAGCACGGCGACCTCGAGATCGTCCGAGCGCAAAGTCCGCGACGGCCCCGCCAGGCTCCTCACGCAAGCCACGGCAGCCTCGCTGAGCGGCCAACCCTGCCTAAATCGGTCAGCCATGCGATGGGCGATCGCGTCCGCCTCGCCGCCGAGAACGGTGAAGCGCTGTTCGTCCGCCACGGTCCCGTCGTAGGCGATATGGAACAACTGGTGCGCGTCCCCGACCGGGTCGAGCTCGGCCACGAGGATCTCCACCTCGAGAGGTTTCATCTCGTGGGTGAACACCTGCCCCAAGAACTGCGCATAGACGTTGGCGAGCGACCGGGCGTCCACGTCCTCGCGCGAGTATGCGTAGCCCTTCGTATCGGCGTGGCGCACGCCCGCCACCCGCAGCTGGTCGAACTCGTTGTAGCGGCCGACACCGGCGAACGCCACGCGGTCGTAGATCTCGCTCACTTTGTGGAGGGTGTTGGAAGGGTTCTCGGCCACAATGAGCACACCCAAGTCGTAGGTGGTCCCGACGAGCGCACGCCCTCTCGCGATTCCCTTCTGGGCGTACTCGGCGCGGTCCTTCATGACCTGCTCGGGAGCCACGTAGTACGGCATCGACATCAGGACTCGCCCCCTTCAGAGCGCTCCCGGCGCTGCTCGAGCACGCTGCGGAACCTCTCGGCGACCTCGGCGTCCTCGAGGCGCCGGTAGCCCTCGGCGTCGACTGTGGCGACCACGGGGTATATCCCCCGGACGAGGTCGGGTCCGCCTGTGGCGGTGTCTTCATCCGCCGCTTCGTAAAGGGCCGCGACCGCGAGCTCAACCGCCTCCTCGCGCCCCAGGCGCTCCCGGTAACCGAGTTTCACGGTGCTCTTCGCGTCACGTCCGCCGGATCCCGTCGCGTGGAAGTCCGTCTCCTCGAAGCGTCCTCCCGTCACGTCGTAGGTGAAGATCCGCCCCTTTTTCAGGCGGAGGTCGTAACCGGCGAACAGCGGTATCACGACTAGTCCCTGCATGGCCATCTGCAGGTTCGCGCTCACCATCTGGCCGAGCTGGTTCGCCTTGCCCTCGAGGCTGAGGCTGGTTCCTTCGACCTTCTCGTAGTGCTCGAGCTGAGTCTGGAACAGCCGCACCATCTCGACGGCAGTCCCGGCCGCGCCCGCGATGGCGACCGCCGAGTGCCGATCGGCCGGGAAGACCTTCTCAATGCTGCGGTGGGCAATCGAGGTGCCCTCGGTCGCCCGCCGGTCGCCCGCCACGACCACTCCCGATTCGTACTTGAGCGCGACAACCGTCGTGCCGTGGGCCACCCCTGGGATCGCTCCGGTCGCGGCCTCTGGAAGTCGGCCGCCCCCACCGGAGATCTCCGGCATGGCGGCGGTGTGTGTCCGGCGCAGCAGCTCGATGAAGCTCGGGCCCGGGTCGCCGCCGGAGGGGAAGAGCGGAAGAGTCATGACTGTCCGCTCGTCTGCAGCTCGCGTGTTCTCATTCTCCGCCTTTTTGTACGTAGCTCCGGACGAATTCCTCCGCGTTGGACTCGAGCACGTCGTCGATCTCGTCGAGCAGGTCGTCGATCTCGGCCTTGAGGCGGTCCCTCCGCTCCGTCGTCGCCGGCGTCTCGGCCTCGACCTCGGGCGCCTCACGACTCGTCGTCGGTCGTTTCCTAAGCTCGCGCTCTGCCATCACCGTTCCTCATGTGCCCAATCGCCGGAGTAGCTCCGTCGGAGTATTGCATCCATCGAAGAGCGTATCGACATGGCGCGCCGTGCCTCGCAACGGCTCCATCATCGGAACGCGGCGCAGAGTTTCCTCACCGATGTCGAACACGATCGAGTCCCAATTGGCCGCCGCCACCGAGGCTGAGAACTTCTCCAGGCACCGCCCGCGGAAGTAGGCGCGCGTCGTCGTCGGAGGCTCCGCGGTGGCTCGAGCCACCTCGTCGCGGGCCGTCAAGGTCTCCATTTCGAGCCGCTCGAAAATCGACTTCGAGGGTCGCAGGTCGTGGTATTGAAGGTCCAGAGCCTGCAGGCGCGGGTCGTCCCAGTCCAGGTGGTGGCGATCGCGGTAAGCCTCCACGACGCGGAGCTTCGCGACCCAGTCGAGCTGACCGGCAAGTGAGCGGACGTCAACCTCCAGGCCTTCGAGCACCGCCTCCCAGCGGTCCATGACCCGAAAAGCCACGTCCTCATCTCCGAACGCCTCGACACCACGCTCCTCGACGTACTTGCGCGCCAAGTCGTACAGCTCCCATTGCATCTCGAGCGCGGTGAGGCGCTCGCCCGAGCTGAGCTCGACTGTTGCCCGTAGGGCGGGATCACGCGACACCTCGTGCATGGCGGCCACCGGCTCTGCGAGGCGCAGCTCGCGAACTGGCCGGAAGTCGTCCTCCATCATCGCGAGCACGACGCTGGTGACGCCCACTTTGAGGAACGTCGCCACCTCGGCCAGGTTCGCGTCCCCGACGATCACGTGCAGGCGGCGGTACTTGCGCGCGTCGGCATGCGGCTCGTCGCGCGTGTTGATGATGGGGCGCCGCAGCGTCGTCTCAAGGCCCACTTCCTCCTCGAAGAAGTCCGCCCTTTGCGTGAGCTGGAAGGCAGGTGTCTCCCCGCCGAAGTCGACCTCGGCCCCGACCTTCCCGGCGCCGGTGTAGATCTGCCTTGAAACCAGGTGCGGCGTCAGCTCGTGGATGATCCGCGGGAACGGCAATGACCGGTCCACGAGATAGTTCTCGTGACACCCGTAGGAGTTCCCCTTGCCGTCCGAGTTGTTCTTGTAAATGACTATCCCCCCACCCGGGGGAAGGAGACGGTTCGCGGCCTCCAATGACCGCCTGAGCACGAGCTCGCCGGCGCGATCGTGCAGAACCACCTCGAGGGCGTTCGAGCACTCCGGCGTCGAATACTCAGGATGGGCGTGGTCCACGTAGTACCGGGCGCCGTTGGTGAGCACCGCATTGACGAGCTCGGTCTCGGCCTGCGACGGCGACGATCCCTCCCCACCTCCCCGCGCGTCCCGAGCGGGCGATTCGTCCTCGAAGTCCCATCCGACCCTGCGATCCACCTCGGCGACATAGGCGTTGATGAGAAGCGAGGCCGCCGTCGTCGGGTTCAGGTGGCCGGCGGGATCCACGTGGATGCCGTACTCAGTCTCGATTCCGCAGACTTTCGCTATCGCCACGTTTGGGACGCTACCGCAGCCTCCGGGTCGTGCTGCTTATCCGCGGTGTCATGCCGCCGGCACCTTCACAGGTACTGCCCGGTGCCCACCCGTTCGATCGCGCGCCCCCCGCGCTCGGCGCCGCCCCGGCTCGTGAGAGTCCGCACATAGACGATGCGCTCACCCTTGCGGCCGGAGATCTTCGCCCAGTCGTCCGGGTTCGTCGTATTCGGCAGGTCCTCGTTCTCGGCGTATTCCTGGCGGATCGACTCGACCAAGTCCGTGAGGCGTATGCCACGGCTGGATCCGGCAATGGTGCGCTTGATGGCAATCTTCTTCGCCCGGCGGACGATGTTCTCGATCATGGCCCCGGACGAGAAGTCCTTGAAGTAGAGGACCTCTTTGTCGCCCTTTTGGTAGGTGACCTCGAGGAACCGGCTCTCGTCGTCGACCCGGTACATCTCCTCCACCGTCCGCTCGATCATGACCGCGATGGCCTTGTCCGCGTCGCCACCGCCGAGCTCGTCGATGTCGGTCGCGTCGAGAGGGAGGCCGCCGGTGAGATACCGGCCGAATATCTGCTCGGCGGCGGCCTCATCCGGCCTTTCGATCTTGATCTTCACATCGAGGCGACCGGGCCGAAGGATCGCCGGGTCGATCAGGTCCTCGCGGTTCGAGGCCCCGATGACAATGACGTTCCTGAGGGCCTCGACGCCGTCGATCTCCGCCAGCAGCTGAGGAACGACGGTCGACTCCATGTCGGAGGAGATGCCCGTCCCTCTGGTGCGGAAAAGCGAGTCCATCTCGTCGAAGAAGACGATGACGGGCACGCCCTCCTCCGCCTTCTCCCGCGCCCGCTGGAATACGAGCCTGATCTGGCGCTCGGTCTCACCGACGTACTTGTTCAGCAACTCGGGACCCTTGATATTGAGGAAGTAGCTGCGCGTGAGCGCGCTCCCCGTCCGTTCGCTCACCTTCTTCGCGAGCGAATTCGCCACGGCCTTGGCGATGAGCGTCTTGCCACATCCCGGGGGCCCGTACAAAAGGACGCCCTTGGGGGCCTGCAGGTGGTACTCCGCGAACAGCTCCCGATGCAGATACGGGAGCTCGACCGCATCGGTGATCGCCTCGATCTGGCTGTCGAGCCCACCGATGTCGGCATAGGTGACATCGGGAACCTCCTCCAGCAGGACCTCTTCGAGCTCCGGCCGGGCCAGCTTCTCGTACAGCAGCATCGAGCGCGAATCGAGCAGCAACGAGTCGCCAACGCGGAGCCTCACTCCGGTGAGGTAGTCCGAGATCTCCGCCACCTGCTCCTCATCGCCCCGCCCCGCGACGAGAGCCCGGCGCCCGTCTTCGAGCACCTCGAGCACGGTGACGACCTCGCCGCCTTGCTCGGTGTCGCGGGCGAGCACGACGTTGAGCGACTCGTTGAGGACGACTTCTTGACCCTTGCGGAGCTCACCGGACTCGAGCCCCGGGTGGATCGCAACACGCATCTTGCGCCCGCTCGACAACACGTCAACCGTGCCGTCCTCGTTCGACTTGAGAAAGGTGCCGTAGCCCGAGGGCGGCTGGGTGAGCTTGTCCACCTCCTCACTCAACGCGGAGATGCGCTCCTTGGCCTGCAGCAGCGTGAAGGCCAATTTCTCGTTCTGGGACTCCGCTTTCGCGAGCTGGCCCTTGGTCGCGAGCAGTCTCTCCTCGAGGGTGCGCACGCGCCCGGGTGCTTCCTGGAGTCGACGCCTGAGCTCGGAGATCTCGTCCTCTGCCTGCTCGGCCCTGCGGTGAAGTTCGTCGCGCTCCCCGTCCTTCGCTGGTAGACCGGCGTCCTCGTCACCTTTCATCCGCGTGGCCACCTCCTTACAAGCTGCGACATTCACTCCTTTTCGGACCCTACACCGGTGCCAGGCGCGTTTGTCACCGTGCCCCTACATCCGTGCAAAGTGTCACATTTCGCGCTCAGGACCCTAAGCTGTCATGAAGATGGGAGAGTGACACCGTGCCATCCCCGTCCGACAACGACAAGCGTTCCGAGGAGATGAGTGGCAAATGAAGGTGTGGATTGACCAGGATCTTTGCACAGGAGACGGCCTCTGCGAGGAGATCTGCCCGGCCGTGTTCACTCTCCTCGATGACGGCCTTGCCCGTGTGAAGCAAGGCGATTCCATCTACGACAGCCCGGGCGGGGAAGCCCAGCAGGCGACCGTCCCCTCCGAACTCGAGGACGCCGTCACCGAAGCGGCCGAGGAATGCCCCGGAGAGTGCATCTTTATCGTCGCCGACTGAACCGGCCCGCGGCGCCCTCCAGCCTCCGGCAATTATTGGCAGCGGGACGACACGCGAGCCAAAGCCTCAGTTAGCAAGCAGCCGGGCCGATGTGATGAATCCGGTGTGGGCGACCATGCGATGGTCCGGCCGCACGGAACGCCCCTCGATGTGCCAGGTGCGCCGCATGATCTCGAAGGTTTCCGGCGTGCCGAAACGGCTCTGTTGCAGCACCCCGCAGAGCTCGGCCGTCTGGTTGATCGTCGGCAGATAGGCCAGCAGAACTCCGCCGGGCACGAGCGTCGTCTCCGCGTAAGGCACGACCCGCCACGGCTCAGCGAGGTCGAGAACGATCCTGTCGAAGCAGTCGGCCTCAATTCCTTCGTAGATGTCCCGCTCGGCGACGCTGTATGCCTGATCCGGTCCAAGGAAGGCTTCGACGTTTGCGACAGCCCGGGCGGCGAAGTCCGCCCTCAACTCATAGCCGGTAATGATGGCGCCGGCGCGCAACATCGCCATCGATAGCGCTCCGGAGCCGACGCCGGCTTCGAGCACGCGCGCCCCCGGGAAGATGTCCGCCGCCATCAGGATCGCTCCGAGGTCCTTCGGGTAGATCACCTGCGCGCCCCGAGGCATCCCGATCACGACGTCGGCGAGGGTCGGGCGCAGCACCAGGTAGCGGGCAGCGTTGGTAACCCGTCCGTCGCGCTGGTGCGCCTCGAGCTGTTCGCCTTCATGCAGCCCGATGATGCTGTCGTGCTCGACCACGCCGGCGTGGGACTGGAACGACCGACCCGGCTGCAAGGTGACGAGATATCGGCGATCCTTCCGGTCCACCAAGAGAACACGCTCGCCGGCGGCCAGTGTCTCTCCCCGGCGCGGTGATGCCTTCGGGCTCACTCGCTGTCCTCTGCATCCCCTTCCGAGCCGCCGCGCCCGACCGGCTCTTGCCCGCGACCCAAGCGCCGGCACTTGCACTTTCGCGCCCGCTTTTGCTCCATGGCGGCTTCCCGTCCCGCCTGCGACCTGGCCGCCTTGGCCGTGGCGCGGGCGTAATGGCGGCTCGCCTCCCGTTTGGCCTGACGCTTCAGCTGCACCTGCTCAAGCTTCGCCGCCTTGGCGGCGGCCTTGCGCTTGGCGCGCTTGGTCCGTGGAGGAGCCGGAACGTGGCTTACGACCACCGACTCCCCGAGCCGGAGCCTCTCGACGCTCACCTCGGCTGGCTGGCGCCGATAAAGGAGCCGGAAAAGCCATGCGAGCGCGCCGATCGAGAGCCAGACATTGCTGCCTTCGATTAGCCCGGACCGGACTCCGCGCCGCACCAGTTGGCGCACCCAACGATCTATGTAGCTGCCCACGGTCGCCTCCGCTCGCCCGCAGTCAGACGCGGCGGATCTCGAGCACCGACGCCCGCCGGCGTCCGCGGCGACGGCCCAGCAAATACACGGCCGCCACCAGCGCCGCCCCGGCCGCCACGAAGGCGCCGATGGTAGGAGGAGCGGCATCTTTCGCCAGGGACTCGGCGCTGGTGCCGAGATCGCGCAGCTTGTTCTCGACATCCGACAGCGAGACCCGTTCGGAGTCCTCCGACGTCAGCATCATCTGCTGAAACAGGCGCATCCTTGTCACCCTGCCTTCCATCCCTTCATCGTCCGGTCGTCACTTCTCGGCGGGCTTGGCGTGGGAGCGCAGGAGCGCGTACCCGAATCCGGCAACGAGCACGAGGCCGAGGATCGCTGTTATCGGGTACGGCACCCAGGACCACGTGCCCGCGAAGACCGTTCCCGTCTCGGTCTGCAGCACGCGCAGGACCCCGAGAAGCAGCAGAACTGTGCCGATGCCGAGCAGGATCGCCGCAAGGGTGCCGAACAGCAGCGTGCGTCCGACGGTCTTGAGCGGCTCCACCGTCTCTTGGATCACGTACCGGCGAAGGAGCCGAAACAGCTCCGTGCCCTCCTCGCGAGTACCGGCGTGCTTGCCGTCACCTTTTCTCGACATGAAACCGCAGGTTATCGGTCCCGCCGCTCCCCCGCTAGCACCCCGGCTGAACCCGAGTATGCCCGGGGTCGGCGACGAACGGTGGCGCTCCGCCGAGAAGTCTGCTGGGCCCATGACCTATGGCCCTGGCTCGATTGGTGACCTATGGCCCTGGGCAGCCATAATGATCCTGTTATCGTTTTGGTAACAGCCAGTTGTCTTGTCGTTCATTTCCGCGGCCAAGCCGCTGTGAGCGAAGTCGAGGCGGTCAACGCCGCGAAACTTGAGGAGAAGAATCACTGATGAAGGTGTGGATCGACCAAGAGCTCTGCACGGGCGACGGCGTTTGCGAGGAGATCTGCCCGTCGATGTTCGTCCTCTCGGACGACGGCCTCTCGTACGTGAAGCAAGGCGACACAGTCCTCAACTCGCCTGGCGGGGAAGCTCAGATGGCGGCCGTCGCCGCCGATCTCGAGCACGCCGTTTCCGACGCAGCCGAGGAATGCCCCGGGGAGTGCATCTTCATCCAAGCCGACTGAGCGCCTGGAGCTCGGCTCCTAGGACGACTCGACCGGTCGAGGGTCCAACGCAGCCCTGAAGAACTCTCGTAGGTGCTGCAGGCGACGATCTAGCTCAACTTGCCCAAGCGGGTCGGTTTCGAGCAACGCCTCCAAGAACGGGACGTCGCTGAAGTAAGTGAGCAGCGCGCCGTAACCGGTGAGGACTAGCTCTTGCGCGTCATGACGCCGGAAATGGCCGGCGGACATCTCGCGCTCGAAGAACACCACGGCGCGCCCGAGCAGCGGCCGCAGCGCGACGCCGAGCTCGCTCGCCATTCGCCCGCCCCCCTCGAGTGCCTCCCGCCTCACGAGGCGCACAAATTCCGGGCTGGCTGCGAAGAACCGGAAGCTGCTGGTTAGAACGCGGTCCACTTGCTCCCACCCGTCTCTAGGCCTGTCGATCGCCTCGGCGACGCCGGCCAGCCAAGCGGAGAAAGAGGCCTCGATCACCTCACGGTAGAGAGCCTCTTTGGATGGGAAGTGGTGAAGCAGGCTCGGCCGTCGAATACCGACAATCGCCGCGATGTCATTGAGCGAGGTTCCCTCGAAGCCGTGCTCGGCGAAGCACCAGAGGGCGGCGTCGAGGATCGCCTGACGGGTCGGGACGCCTGGTCCGCGTACCAGATGCGCCGGAAGCACGGTTGCGGCGCCCCCTGCACGCGACGCAAGCGCGCCGGACTCAGGTGGGCTCGGCATTCCTCAAGCCTACCTACCGATGCCCGAGCCGCCCCGGGACCGGCCCTGGAGCGCCCCTCGGGTGCTGTGGCTAGTGCGCAGGTCAGCTGCGCACACCGAGGCCGACCCTCTTCCCTCCCGCGCTCCGGTCGTGCATAGTCTGGGCGCTGATGACACACGCCGAAGTTGAGCAACTGTGCGTTGATGTCGTGCGCGGCTTGGCCATGGACGCGCCCCAGGCCGCCGCGAGCGGGCACCCGGGCACGGCGATGGCCCTCGCTCCGCTCGCACATGTCCTGTACGCCAGGGTCATGCGACACGACCCGAGCATGCCTTCCTGGCCGGACCGTGACCGGTTCATCCTTTCCGGGGGGCACGCGTCGATCCTTTTGTACGCGATGTTGTTCCTGAACGGCTACGGCCTCGATCTCGAGGACTTGAAGCAATTCCGCCAGTGGGGATCGCGCACTCCCGGTCATCCGGAGGCGCTAAGCGTCCCGGGCGTCGAAGTCACGACCGGGCCACTAGGGCAGGGATTCGCCAACGGAGTCGGCATGGCCATCGCGGAGCGCTTCGGGCGGTCCCGCTTCGGGACCGAGACCGTCGACCACCACGTCTTCGTGCTCTGCGGTGACGGGGACCTGATGGAGGGGCTGAGCCACGAGGCCGCCTCCTTTGCCGGTCACCTCGGCCTCGGGCGACTGGTTTGCGTCTTCGACGACAACCACATCACCATCGACGGCGCCACCGCGCTTGCTTGCTCCGACGACGTGGCGGAGCGCTTCGCCAGCTACGGCTGGCACGTGGAACGCCTCGGTGAGGTCGCGAACGACCTCGACGCTCTCGAGGCCGGATTGCGCCTCGGCATCGCCGAGACTGAGCGACCGTCGCTGCTGATCCTCGAAAGCCACATCGGGTGGCCTTCCCCCCACCGCACCGACTCCAAGGAAGCGCACGGAGAGCCGCTCGGCGCCGACGAGGTGAGCCTCACCAAAGCTCTCCTCGGCCTGCCTGTTGACCAGGACTTCTACGTGCCCGACGTCGTGCCCGACTTCTATCGCGAGCGCGCGCTCCGAGGCCGGGCGGCCCGGGAGGCCTGGCAACAGCGGCAGGAGGCAAGATCCCCCGCCGACCGGGCGGCGTTCGAGGCCTGCCTCGACGGGCACGGTTTGCCCGGCTGGGCAGCCAACCTCCCCAGTTTCCAAGCGGGCGCCCAACTCGCCACCCGCAAGGCCGCCAACCACTGCCTCACGGCAACGGCTCCTTTCATCCCGGGCCTCGTCGCCGGGGCGGGTGACTTAACCGGCAACACCGGCGTCGACCTCGGCGCGGAAGCCCAGCCTCAGTCGGCCGAGCATCCCGGTGGAACGCAGATCCACTTCGGTATTAGGGAGCACGCAATGGCGGCGGCAATGAACGGCATGGCGCGCCACAAAGGTGTGCTTCCCGTCGGCGGCACCTTCTTCGTTTTCAGCGACTACGCCCGACCCGCGGTCCGCCTAGCCGCTTTGTCCCAGGCCCACGTCGTCTACTTCTTCACTCACGACTCGATCGGTCTCGGTGAGGACGGCCCCACCCACCAGCCCATCGAGCAGCTCGCGTCGCTGCGCGCCATGCCCGGGCTAAGAGTGCTGAGACCCGCCGACGCGAACGAAACCGCCGCCGCCTGGAGGATCGCCGTCGATTCCCGAGGACCCACGGCGCTCGTCCTCAGCCGGCAGGCACTCCCCGTCTTGGAGGCGACGAGCCGCCTCGCCCCCGAGGGCGTGCCCCGCGGCGGCTATGTCCTTCAGGCCGAAGGCGGCGAGGCCTGTTTGGACGTCGTCCTCATCGGGACCGGCAGTGAGGTCCAGCTCTGCGTGGCGGCCGCGCAACAGCTCGCTGGCGAGGAGATTGCCGCTCGGGTCGTGTCTCTCCCCAGCTGGGACCTGTTCGCGGCCCAGGAGCCCGCCTACCGTGATGCCGTGTTGCCTCCTGGAGTGGCGCGGGTCGCGGTCGAAGCGGCGTCCTCGTTCGGCTGGGAGCGCTACGCGGACGCGACCGTCAGCATCGACCGGTTTGGCGCTTCGGCCCCCGGGTCGGTGAACATGGAGAAGTTCGGCTTCACCGCCGACCATGTCGCCGCAGAGGCCCGCGCGCTTGTAGCGAAGCAGGCCCGAAAGTTGGGAGAGCAATGACCAGACTGCAGGATCTCCACAGCCTTGGAGGGCAGAGCCCCTGGCTCGACAATCTCAAGCGGGCCTATCTCACCTCGGGCCGGCTCCAGGAGTTGGTCAGCCAAGGCGTTCGAGGGCTCACCTCGAACCCGACGATCATGTTCAAGGCCATCTCCGCCGGCGCGGACTACGACGAGCAGTTCTCATCCGTTTTGTCCCGGGGCGCGACGGTCGAAGATGCCTACTGGACCCTCGTGACCACCGACGTCGCCGGCGCGCTTTCCGTCCTCCGTCCCGTCTATGACGAGAGCGACGGCGCCGACGGTTTCGTGTCCGTCGAGGTCTCGCCGTACCTCGCCCATGACACCCGGGGAACGGCGGAATCGGCCCGCGAGCTCCATGAATTGATCGACGAGCCGAATCTCATGGTCAAGATCCCCGCCACGGTCGAGGGCCTGCCTGCCATCGAGGCGATGGTGGCCGAGGGTCACAACATCAACGTGACCCTTATCTTTTCCCTTGAGCGCTACCGCGCCGTCATCGAGGCGTACCTCTCCGGCCTGGAGAAGCTGGTCGCCAAGAAAGGCGACCCGACCCGGGTCGCCTCGGTGGCGTCTTTCTTCGTCAGCCGCGTCGACACCGAGATCGACCGCCGCCTCGAGGAGATCGCGGCTTCCAACCCTCGATCGCCGCGCGGAGACCGGGCCCTTGAACTGAGAGGAACCGCGGCCCTGGCGCAGGCCCGGCTCGCCTACCGCGTCTATCTCGAGGCCTTCTCGGGCCCGCGATGGGAGGCACTCGCTGAGAAGGGTGCCCGCCCGCAGCGACCCTTGTGGGCGTCCACCTCTACGAAGAACCCGGCCTATCCCGACCTCAAGTACGTCGACGGTCTGGTGACAAAAGGCACCGTCAACACCATCCCGGAAGACACGCTCGTGCTCGTGTTGGATCACGGTGCGATCGAGCCCATCTCCGAGGTGGATCTCGACCGCGCCCAGTCCGAGATCGATGCTTTGGCTGAGGCCGGCATCGACATCCCCGACGTCGCGAGAGTGCTCGAGGCCGAGGGCATCGCCTCGTTTGCGACGTCCTTCGACGACGTGATCGCAGGTCTGTACGACAAAGCCGGAAGCCTCGGGGTCAGCCGTTGAGCTCCACGCTGTTGGCACGGCTCCAGGCCAAGGATCACACCCTTTGGCCCGACGGCAACGTCGCGCCGAGGCGACTGGGATGGCTCGACTCACCGCGGCAGATGCTGGACCGAGCCCGTGAGCTAAAGAGCTTCGCCGACGGCGTCGACGAGGACACCGTCGTGCTCCTCGGCATGGGGGGATCCTCGCTCGGACCCGGTGTGCTCGCCGCCGTCAAAGACAGCTTCGGGACGCCAAGGGGCCGCCGCCTCGTTGTCTGCGACACGACCGACCCGGCCACAGTGGCGGCCCTGCCGCTCGAGGAGTCCTTCATCGTGGTCTCCTCCAAGTCCGGATCGACCTTAGAGGTGAGCACGCTGTTCTCCTACGCTTTGAGCCGGGTCGCGGACCCGTCCCGTTACGCCGTCATCACAGACCCGGGCAGCCCACTGGTCCCGCAGGCCCGCGAGCTCGGGATGCGCCACGTCTTCGAGAACGCATCCGACATCGGTGGCCGGTACTCCGTGCTTTCCTATTTCGGTCTCTTGCCTGCAGCGCTCATGGGCTACGACGTCGCGGAGATCTGCGAGCGAGCGCTCGACGTCGATCGTGAGGAGGCCGTCGCGCTAGGCGATGAAATGGGCCACGCGGCGCTTTCCGGGCGCGACAAGACCACGATCGTGGTCAACGACGAGAGCCGGTCCTTCGGCCTCTGGGTCGAACAGCTAATCGCCGAATCGACAGGAAAGCAGGGCCGCGGTTGCGTGCCGGTGCCGACGACCGACCCGGAGACGGGCGACGACCGGCACGTCATCAAGGTGTCGCTCAGCGACCCGGGCGCTCTCGGAGCGGAGTTCTTCCGCTTCGAGTTCGCGACCGCCATCGCTGGGCACGCGCTCGGAGTTGACCCGTTCGACGAACCCAACGTGGCGGAGTCCAAGGCCAACACGCTCAAGGTGCTCGCCTCCTTGCCGCTTCCTGCGTTGCCGGCAGCATCCCCAGGCGACGCCATGGCGCTGATCAGCGCCGAGGTCCGCCCAGGCGACTACGTGTCGCTCCAGGCCTACCTCCCCTACGGCCGGGACTCCAAGCTCGAGACGTTGCGGCGCAAAGTGCGCGACGCGAACGGGCAGATGGCGGTGACCGCCGGGTACGGGCCCAGGTTCCTCCACTCGACCGGCCAGCTACACAAGGGCGGGCCGAACAGCGTCGTCGCCGTCCAGCTCGTGAGGTCGACCCCGTCCGCCTTCCTCCCCATTCCAGGCTCGCCGTACGACTTCGGGACCTTGATCAGCGCGCAATCGATCGGTGACCACGACAGCCTTGTCGCACACGACCGCCGCGTGATCCGCATCGCCCTCGACGAGTTGTCGGAGATCCGCTAGCCGGCGGCTTGGATCCACGGACGGCCCGAGCAGCCAGGCGGCCCGGAAATCGACCCTCATGACTTCGGTAGGGTTAGCCCATGACTGCGTTCCTTCCGGCCGAGGAGGACGGCGCCCCCGGTGCCAATGGCTGGGGCGATCGCGCGGGCCTCACCGACGCGGAGATCCTCTCGGCGCCGTTCGCGGAGCTGGCCTCCCAAGCACGCCGGATCCGCGACCGCCACTTCGGGACCCGGGTCACTTACTCGCCAAAGGTGTTCATCCCGCTCACGATGTTGTGCCAGGACCGTTGCGGTTATTGCACGTTCGCGAAGCCACCGGCGCGGCTCACCTCCCCGTATCTGACCATCACCGAGGTCCTCTCCATTGCCCGTGCAGGCGCTGAGGCGGGATGTCACGAGGCCCTCTTCACCCTCGGGGAGCGACCTGAGCTCCGTTACCCAATAGCCCGGGAGTGGCTCTCGGCAAACGGTTTCGATTCGACGGTCGACTACGTGGCCGAATGCTGCCGGCTCGTCGCCACCGAGACCGGACTGCTCCCTCACGCCAATGCCGGGGCGCTCACGGCCGATGAACTGGCCAAGCTCCGGACGGTGGCTGTGAGCCAAGGGATGATGGTCGAGTCTCTCGCCCCCTCGCTTTCGTGCCACCGTCTGTCACCGGACAAGACACCCGAGCGCCGGCTCGCCACCTTGGAGGCGGCGGGAGAGCTCCACATCGCGTTCACCACCGGCATCCTCGTCGGTATAGGCGAAACCCGGGCCGATCGGCTCCGGGCGCTCCGGGCCATCGCGTCGAGCCATGCCCGGCACGGCCAGGTCCAGGAGGTGATCGTCCAGAACTTCCTCCCCAAGGCCGGCACGTCCATGCAGTCGGCTCCGCCGTGTCCTGCCGATGAGCATCTCTGGTCGATCGCCGTCTCCCGGTTGATACTCCCGCCCGAGGTCCACATCCAGGCACCGCCGAATCTGACCGAGGACTTCTCGGCCCTCTTGGGCGCCGGCATCGATGACTGGGGCGGGGTTTCCCCCGTGACCGCCGACCACGTCAATCCAGAGCGCGTCTGGCCGGCTATCGACCGTCTGAGGCATGTCACCGAGGAGGGCGGCCATGTGCTGGCCCCGCGACTCGCAGTCCATCCCGAGTGGATCGACACGGGATACGTGGCCGAAGAGCTCCGCCCTGTGATCCTGGACTCGTCCGACGCCGAGGGTCTGGCCCGTGACTCGGAATGGTGTCCCGGTGGTGACGCCCTCCCTCCGCTCCTCATCGAGGACACAGGCCGGCCCCGGCCCCGCCACCTTGCCGGGACCGCCGCACACAGGCCGGAAGTCCGCTCCGGCGCCCGCGGGGCCGTGCGGGAGGTGCTTTCCCGTGTGATGGCCGGCCACGAAGTCGGCGAGGACGAGATCGTCACGCTTTTCTCGGCCCGCGGGCCCGAGGTCGTCGCCGTGGCGGAGGTTGCAGATGAACTCCGGCGATCCGCGGTCGGTGACGTCGTCACCTTCGTGGTCAACCGCAACATCAACTACACCAACATCTGCACTTTCCGCTGCCGTTTCTGCGCGTTCTGCAAAGGACCGCTCTCTCTCAACTTGCGGGGGACGCCTTACCTGCTCGAGCTCGATGAGATAACCCGGCGCGTCGCCGAGGCCGATGAGGCGGGCATCACCGAGGTTTGCCTCAATGGTGGGATCCACCCGAGCTTCGACGGCAACTACTACCTCGAGGTGTTGAAGGCGATCCGCGCCGGCTCCAAGACCATCGACATCCACGCTTTCACCGCCCTCGAGGTCCACGAAGGAGCCCGGCGCCTCGGTGAGCCACTCGAGACCTATTTGTGCCGGCTGCGTGACGCGGGGCTCTCGACGCTGCCAGGCACCGCGGCCGAGATCCTCGACGACGAGATCCGGGCGATCCTCTGTCCCGACAAGATCAACACCGAGCGCTGGCTCGAGGTGCACCGCATCGCGCACGGCGTGGGGCTGCGCTCCAACGTCACCATCATGTTCGGCGCCATCGAGCACCCGCTCCACTGGGCGCGCCACATCGTGCGTACCCGGGAGCTGCAGAAGCAAACGGGAGGATTCACCGAGTTCGTCCCCCTTCCCTTCATCCACATGGCCACCCCGATCTACCTCCAGCACCGCTCGCGCCGGGGCCCGACGTTCCGCGAGACGCTTCTCATGCACGCCGTCGGGCGCATCGCCTATCACGGCTGGATCGACAACATCCAGGCGAGCTGGGTGAAGATCGGCTGGGACGGCACCGAACAGCTGCTGGCCGCGGGTGCGAACGACCTCGGAGGCACGCTCATGGAGGAGAACATCTCCCGCGCTGCAGGCGCGAAACTGGGGCGCCTGCTCAACGAAGCCGACTTTCGGCGCATGGCCGAATCTATGGGCCGCCGCCTCGAGCAACGCACAACCGTTTATGGACGGGCCCTCCCCGCCGCGAGCTGAGACATGGACACGACACCCACGCAAACCCCCGATATCGACAGTCGCCTGAAGGAGCTGCTGGACCTCGCCGGCGCCACGGCCAACCGCGATCTGCTGCAGGACATCCTCTCGACGGGCCTGTCACTCGGTCGTATCGACGCGAGCCGACTTGACCTCAAGATCGCCGCCTCCGCTCTCGCCGAAATGGAACGGGCCTTCGCGCTCTTCGCCCCCTACCGGGGCATCCCCAAGTTGACGATGTTCGGTTCCGCCCGCACGGCGGTCTCCGACCCGCTGTATGCCCGGGCCTTCGATCTCGCCCGGCGCATGGCGGAGGAGAAGTGGCTCGTCGTGACAGGCGCCGGACCGGGCATCATGGCGGCCGGGACCGACGGCGCCGGACCCGAGATGTCGCTCGGCGTCGAGATCAGACTCCCCTTCGAGACGGCCTCGCACCCGCAGCTGGCAGCGGAGGGCCGCCTCGTCGAGATGAAGTACTTCTTCACCCGAAAGCTCATGTTGATGAAGGAGTCGGCCGGCTTCGCACTTCTCCCAGGTGGCTTCGGCACCCTCGATGAGTGCTTCGAGCTGTTCACATTGCTGCAGACCGGCAAGGCCGAGCCCGCCCCGATTGTTCTGCTCGACCTACCGGGCGACCCGTACTGGGAGGGCCTCGACGGCTTCTTGAAAGGTGAGGTCACGCGCCGCGGCCTCGTCGACCGGGAAGACGCCGCCCTGTATCGCATCACCGACGACGTCGACGTCGCGGTCGAGGAGATCCTTGGCTTTTACCGCAATTACCACTCGCGCCGCTTCGTCGGCCCGACCATGGTCCTGCGCTGTCAGGTCTCCCCCACCGATGAGGAATTGGCGGCTCTCAACGCGGAATTCGCGGACATCTGCAGCCCGAAGGGCATCTGGCGCACTGGGCCGTTGCCGCCCGAACGCGCCGGACGCGACCACCTCGAGCTGAAGCGCCTCGCGCTCGAGTTCGATCGCCGCTCGCACGGTCGGCTCCGCATGCTCATCAACGCGATCAACAGCTGGCCTCGGCCGAGCTGAGGATCACTCCCCGAAGAACTCCGGGCTGTCCGCCGAGCCTTCGCCCTCAGCCAACCGCTCGGCCTGCGCCACGAGAGCCGAGGCGCGCTCGACGGCGTTCCGAGCCCGGGAGAGAATCTTCTCCCGCTGCACGTCGGGGTCGTCCTTGGCGGCCTTCCCGCTGTGATGCAACTGGGCGCGAAGTGATCTGTAGGCGGCGTCGTTCAATCGCTCGGCCAGTCCGTCGAGCTCCGCCCGCATCTCCTCGAGGCCGTCGCCGCTCACCTCGCCTCACCTCGGTCGACAAGGCCCGTGGCGCCTGCGCCGAGGCGTCGCTGTTCAGAGAGGATCAACCGAGATCTTGCCGGCATCGGCCACGTGTTCGGTGAACTTGGTCCCGTCCCAGTAGCGCAGCTCGTGGCGACCGCTCGGATCCGTCAGCCAAGACCGCGGGGGCGGAGCAGGGACGGCGACCGGCGGCAGGAGCGGCGGTGGCGCCTGCGGCTCGCCCGCCGCTGGAGCTCCTGACACTACAGGCGGCGGAGCCCAGCCTTGGGCCGCTTTCGGGGACCACGGGCCGGGAGCAGGGCCGTTCCAGCCCTCCGGGGGACGGACTTGGAAGTTCTGGGGCTCGTAACCCGGGCGTGGCTCTCCTGCATGCCACTCCGGGGACTCCGATCGCGCCTTGGTGCTCAGCCACGCGACCAGGTAGACGACGAGGCCGAAGATCGTGAAGACGAAAAGAATCACCGCCCACGCACCCGAGGGCACCTTCCAAGGTGTTACCCCTCGCACCCGCTTGTACCGCTCGGAAGCCACATACCCGAAGACCGCGGACAGCACGCTGAGCACGAGCGCCTTGACCACCTCGGACTTCGAATAAACCAAGGTAACAGCGACGAGATGGTCAAAATGCACAACACAAGCGTAACCGCGTCCTGCCCCCTTCTTGTGAGTCGGCCCTCGCCAAGCCGGATGCAAAACGCAAGAACCCAAGGGACTGGCCACGTATCGGGCCGTAGCATCGCCCCGTGGCCCGTATTCACGCGACCCTCGGCCAACAGGTTCGCACCGCTCCCGTCGTGGCGCTCACCATCGCCGCCACCGACTCCGGAGGCGGGGCGGGCCTGGCCGCGGACTTGAGGACATTTGCGGCCCTCGGAGTTTTCGGGGCTCTCGTCGTCACCGCCGTCACCGCCCAGAACACCTTTGAGGTGAACGACTTCACCGCCATCGAACGAGACCTGGTGTCAGCGCAGCTCGATGCCGTCCTATCCGACATCTCCGTGGCCGCCGCCAAGACGGGGATGTTGCCAAGCCCCGAAGTCGTGCGCTCGCTCGCCTCCCGCTGGAACTCGGGCTTGTTGCCGCCGCTCGTCGTCGACCCGGTCCTCGTCACCTCGACGGGCGCGCCCTTGTTCCCCGGCGTCGACCTGGCCTCGTGTTACCGGGATCTCATCGCGCACGCGACCGTGACGACCCCGAACACCCTCGAGGCCGCACTCTTGACCGGGCACAGGGTTGCAAGCGTCGAGGACATGGAGCGGGCCGCGCGCGAGCTGCACGCGACCGGGCCCCGGCTAGTGATCGTGAAGGGCGGGAGAAGACCCGGGCCAGAGGCGGTCGACGTCGCCTTCGACGGGCGCGCCGTGACCCTGCTCAGATCGTCCTGGATCAAGACGCCGAACGTGCACGGCTCCGGATGCACATTCTCGGCCGCCATCGCGGCCAACCTTGCCCTTGGACTCGACCCGCTCGAGGCTGCGATCGCGGCCAAGAGGTTCGTCTCCAGGGCAATACAGAGAGGGGCGCGCTGGAAACTCGGTCGCGGCCACGGTCCTTTGGACCAGGCCGGGGCGGCCCGGGACGAGGCCGACCGCTGACGGCACCGCCTTGGCGAGAGGGCGCCAAGCCTCGCCTCAGAGGTGCTCAGGCGCTCCGTAAGGCCCAAGAACGGCGGGCACGCTCACATGTCCCTCCTGGTCCTGGTTCGCCTCGACAAGCGCAATGAGAACGCGGGCGGTCATTGCGGTCCCGTTCAAGGTGTGCGGGAACCCGAGAGCGCCCTTTTCATCGCGGAAGCGGATGTTCAAGCGGCGGGCCTGGTAGTCGGTCGTGTTCGAGCACGAGGTGATCTCGCGGTAGCGCTGCTGGCTAGGGATCCAGGCCTCGAGGTCGTACTTCTTCGCGGCTGATGGCCCGAGATCCCCAGCGGCGGTGACAACGACCCTGTAGGCGATGCCGAGGCCAGTGACGATCTCCTCTTCGATCGCCAAGATCTCCTCGTGGTACTCCCGTGACTTCTCCGGCTCGACGTAGAGGAACATCTCCACCTTGTCGAACTGGTGCACCCTGAAGATGCCCCGCGTGTCGCGGCCGGCGGCTCCCGCCTCTCTCCTGAAGTTGGTGGAGTAGCCCGCGTAGCGCAAAGGCAACCCCCCGGCCGAGAGGATCTCGCCTTGATGAAGGGCCGCCAAGGCAACCTCCGAGGTCCCCGACAGGTAAAGGCCGTCGCTCTCCAGTTTGTAGAGGTTCACCTCATCGGTCGGCAAGAAACCCGTGCCGTACATGGCCGCCTCCCGCACGAGCACAGGTGGCAGGACGGGTTCGAAACCCAGCTTCACCAAGTGATCAAGGGCGTAGCGGTACAGGGCCAGCTCGACGAGTGCGACCGGGCCCTTTCGGTAGGCGAAGCGGGCCCCAGAAAGCCTCGCTCCCCGTTCGAGGTCGAAACCTGGCCGAGCTGGCCCATCGGCTCCCATCGAGCTCAGCTCGACATGGTCTTTGGGCTCGAAGCTGAATGCGGGAGGCATCCCGACCTTTCGCAGCTCAAGGGCGTCCTCGTCGGTGTCCCCGTCCGGGACCGAGTCGTCGGGCGGGTTCGGGATGGACCCGAGCAGGTCTGCGCGACGGCGCGTAAGCCCCTCGAGCTTCGCTTCCGCCTCGGCGAGCTCGGTGCCTACGAGAACGAGGGCGGCCCGCTCCTCGTCAGTCGGCTTCCCCTTGGGCCTGGTCCTGCGACGGAGCTCATCGACCTCACCTGTGAGCTCGCGCCATCGCGCGTCGACCTCGAGCAGGCTTTCGAAGTCCTCCCCGGCACCCTTGCGAGCGAGCGCGCGCCGGAACTGCTCTGGGTGCTCACGTGCCAACCGGATATCGATCATCGCCCGCCAGCCTACGAGCTACGCCGCACCCGGCCAGAACTGCCGCCGCAAATGCTGGCAAAACGGCACACGGCCGTTACCGGCGCTTCCCCTTCTTGCGCGGCCGGGGAGGCGGACGCCTCGCCGGCGTGGCGGCACGCGGTCGCGCGGCCGCGCTTGGTCGCGACGTCCGGGGCGATGGAGCACCGCCCGTGGCAATCTCCTCGCCGGGACCTTCCTCGTCTTCCCCCCCAATAGCGGCACCGGCCTTCGCCGAGCCGGGGCGCAGCGTGGCCGGGCGCCCGGTATCCGCCGCCGGGCCCTGGCGGCGCTTGCCTGACGGGCTGGCGTCCCCGGTGCTGAGCGCACCGGCGGCGACCGCGGCCGGAGACAACAGCAACATTCCAGAGCCCCGCGCCTCGAGGCGCTCCCGGATGCTCCGGTAGCGCTCCTCGTGCTCCTTCAGCATCGCGAGAAGCGGCGAGGCGATGAAGATCGACGAATAGGCCCCGCTCGAAAGGCCGATCAACAAAGCGAGGCCGAAATATTCGAGCGTGACCGCGCCGAGCACCTGGGCGCCGAGCACCAACACCGCCAGGATCGGCATGATCGCGACAAGCGACGTGTTGATCGAGCGCGCGAGCGTCTGGTTCATCGAGAGGTTGACGACGTCGGTGTAGGACATCTTCCCGGTCGCGCCGAGACCTCGCGCGTTGTCCCTTACCCGGTCGAACACGACGATCGTGTCATAGAGCGAATAGCCGAGGACCGTGAGGAAGGCGACCACGGTATCCGGCGTGACGAGGAACGACGCCAGGGAATAAATCCCGACGGTGATGATGATGTCGTGCGCGACCGCAGCCATCGCGGACAGCGCCATCTTCCATTCGAAGAACAGCGAAATGTAGGCGGTTATGACGATGAAGAAGGCGATCAGCGCCTCGACCGCCTTGTGGGTGATGTTCCTGCCCCAGGTCGGCCCCACCTTCTCCACAGATACCGAGGAGATCGACTTGTGCGCGAGACCTGCCAGCACCGCGGCAACCTTCGTGTCCTCCGCCGTGCTGACTCCTTGGGAGTTGCTGCCGAGCTTCGCCTCGACGTTCAAGCTCTGCTTGCTCCCGCTTCCGAGCACGGTGATGGTCGCGCCGCCGAAGCCGAGCGGCGTGAGGGCGCTTTGCGCCTGAGACACCGTGACACCCGGCGCCGGGACCTCCCATGAGGTCCCCCCGACGAACTCGATGCTGTAGTTCAGGCCCCTGAAGCCAAGCGATGCCAGGCCGGCGAGGATCACGAGTGCCGAGGCGCTGAACCACCAGCGGCGTCGCCGTACGAAGTCGAATCGGGTCTGTCCGTAGTAGAGCCGGAGGAAGGCGAAAGTCTTCCTCTGGCTGGCCAGGCTCGGGTCTATGACGGCTGTGCTCATGACTCCGCCTCAGCTGACAACGCGAGGCCCCGCGCAATTCCGAAGCCCCGTGCCTGGGTGAAGAACTTGTTGCGCCCGAGCAGGATCACAAGCGGACGCGTGAAGGTGTAGGCGGTGATGACGTCGATGAGCGTGGAAAGGCCGAGCATGAAAGCGAAACCTCTCACGGCACCGATGGAAAGGATCCAGAGCACGAGCGCACCGAGGAACGACACGGCGTCCGCGTACAGGATCGTGCGGTAGGCGCTCCTGAAGCCCCGGTCGACTGAGGACCGCACCGAGCGGCCTGTACGCACTTCGTCCTTTAATCGCTCGAAATAGACGACATAGGAGTCCACAGTTATACCCACGGACACGATGAGACCCGTCATGCCCGACAGGTCCAGAGTCAATCCCACTGACGACGCCCCGAGCATGGAGATGATCGAGTAGATGAGCGCCGCCGTGCTCACCAGGCCCAGCACGACCACGACGCCGAGGGCCCGGTAGTAAAAGATCGTGTAGCCCATGACGAGCAGCAGGCCGAGAAGGCCGGCCAGCAGGCCCGCTTGGAGGGACTTCTTGCCGAGCGTCGGCGAGACCGTCTCG
Source organism: Acidimicrobiales bacterium (assembly GCA_050015475.1). Classification (GTDB taxonomy): domain Bacteria; phylum Actinomycetota; class Acidimicrobiia; order Acidimicrobiales; family Bog-793; genus Fen-455. The sequence goes on from JBEKBI010000020.1 coordinate 26,456, forward strand.
TAGGTCGCCTTCGTGAGCGCGATCGGGATCTGGCCGTACTTGAGGACCAGGGCAAGCGAGTCGGCCTGAGCCTGGGTGAAGTTGCCCGTTATCTGTCCCGAGCCGTTGAAGGCGGTCGTGTTGATCGTCGGCGCAGACTCGACGAGGCCACCCAGGTCTATCGCCAGCGGCATGTGGTACTGCTTGGCGGCGATCGTGTCGAAGAACGCCGAGTCCTGCGATTTGATCGTGAACAGCACGACCCATCCGTCCGTCGTGGAGTACTGGGCGGCAGCCGAGGCAAGAATGGCGCCCGTCGCCGGCGTCCTCACGCCGTTGACCACGCCGTAAGGCGTCGGGCCGAGCTCGTATCGCTGCACGCCCGTGGCGGCAGGCGACTTGGTCGACAAAAGCACTATCCGCGACGCCTTGTCCTGGCTCGACGGGGTCGAGAGAACGGGGGTCAGCGCCGGGTCGGGAGCCGAGCCCGCGTTGTACCCACCGGTGGTACCGGTCGCCGGCACATAGGTGGCTGTCGTCCAGAGATACTTGGCGCCACAAGCCGGCGGCTGGACGTAGCCACCCGCCGACGTCTTGGCCTTCTGGGTGGCGTTCGCGGTGGCCTTCTTCTTCGAGGCCACCGTTGTCGTGGTGGTCTTGACCGGCGGCGAATATGCCGCTGCCGAGCAGAGCACCGGGCGGAAGAACAGCTGGGCGGTGTTGCCGATCTCGTTCATCACCGTGAGCGGGTTCTTCACGCCTGGCAGCTGCACGACGATGTTCGTGCCCTGGGTGCCGATGTTCGGGCTGGCCAGGCCCAGCCCGTTCGCGCGGGCCTGCATGATGCCAACCACGGTCTGCAGCTCGGCGGGGGTGGCCTTTTGCGTCGGTTGGAAGACGACCTGGAGCCCGCCCTCGAGGTCAAGCCCGAGCTTCGGCGACCAGCCGGCTACGAGCACGCCTCCGAGGGCTCCAAAACAGACGAGGCAGACGAGGACGACGCTGAGGATCAGCCTGTTCTTCAATGGCCGGGGCCTCCGCCTTCATCTTCGTCAGGGAGAGGGACGCCGACATCGGGCGAGTCGTCGGACTCAAGCGGGGCCACCGAGTACGGATCCGCGCCGGAGTCGTCCACGACGCTGTCGTGGTGAGCCTCGTCGAGGGACGTGTCCCCAAAACTGGAGGAGCTGGAACTCGGGGAGCTGGTGCCGGCGGAAGCGGCGCCGGCGTCGGTGCCGGGCTCGACGGTCTGCACCACCGCGCGGCGCACGACCTCGATGACGGTGCCGGGCGCTATTTCAATTCTCGCGTGGTCCCCGACGAAGCCGACGACCCGGCCGATGATGCCCGAGGTGAGCATCACTTGATCGCCGACGGCGATCTGGCTGCCGGCCCGCATCTGCCGCTGACGGCGTTTCTGGTTCGGCCGGATCCAGATCATGTAGCCGACCGCGAAGATCACGATGAGGAAGATGATCGTGAACGAGCCGTTCGTCTTCTTCGCGGCGGCGCCGAGGATCGCGCCTGTGGCTCCGACGAGAACGTGGATACTCGAGAACATGAGGGGGTGGACAGGAAGCATGAGGGCCCTATCGCTCAAGGAATGATGCGAATCGTCACCTTAGTCTCCCGACTGCGCCTGTTCCGCGCAAGCGGCTCCCTCGAGCTCGGTGTCGAACAGCTCGTCTTGTACCGCGCCGCTCGTCGCGCCGCCCTGCGGCGACCCGCCTGCCAAGCGTTCGGGGCCGTTCTGGGCCAGCACAGTCGCCAGTTGGTCGGGAACGTCCAGGCCCAGGTGCTCATAGGCCCGCGGCGCGGCCACCCTGCCCCGCGGAGTGCGCATGATGAGCCCGGCCTGCAGTAAGAACGGCTCGTAGACGTCCTCCACGGTCTCAGGCTCCTCGCCGACGCTGACGGCCAGAGTCGAGAGCCCCACGGGCCGTCCTGCGAAGCGCACGCAAAGCACCTCGAGAATCGTGCGGTCCAAAGAGTCGAGCCCGAGCTCGTCCACCCCGAACACGGTCAGTCCCTCGCGGGCCGCCTCTTCGGTGATCACTCCCTCGCCACGAACCTCGACGAAGTCGCGCACGCGCCGGAGCATGCGAATCGCAAGTCGCGGCGTGCCCCGCGAGCGCCGAGCGATCTCCCCCGCCCCCTCAGGCGTGAGCTCCACCTCGAACAGGACGCCGGTGCGCCGGACGATGGCCTCGAGCTCGGCCGCGCTGTACAGCTCGAGGCGCGCCACGATGCCGAAGCGGTCCCGCAAAGGGCCTGTGATGAGGCCGGTGCGAGTAGTCGCGCCGATGAGCGTGAACCTGGGCAGGTCAAGCCTGATCGAGCGCGCCGTCGGTCCTCGGCCGAGCACGATGTCGAGCTGGAAGTCCTCCATGGCGGGATACAACAGCTCCTCGACGGCACGTCCCATCCGGTGAATCTCATCGATGAACAGGACATCACCGGGCTGGAGGTCGGTGAGTATGGCCGCGACATCGCCCCCCCGCACGAGCGCCGGGCCGGAGGTGACGCGGAAGCCGGCACCCATCTCGCTCGCCACGATCCCCGCCAGTGTCGTCTTGCCGAGCCCTGGCGGGCCCGCGAACAGCACGTGGTCGACGGCCTGGTTCCTCCTCCGGGCGGCTTCGAGGATGATCTCGAGCTTCTCCTTGAGCGATTGTTGCCCGACGAACTCAGCGAGATGCTTGGGGCGGATCCCGACCTCGAAAGTCTCCTCGACGTCCGTGGCACCGGCATCGCGCGCTAATGCGACCGCGTCTCCGGCCGCGACGGGGCCCGGATCGGCGAGAATCTCCCGGCGGGGGCTCATCGGAAGGTCATCTCCTCGGCGCGAGTGTCCGTAGCGCGGTCCGCAACAGCTCCTCGACGGACCCCTCCTCCGGCAGCGATCGGACCGCCTGGCGAACCTCGTCGGGTGCGTAGCCGAGCTGGGCGAGCGCCTCTTGGACTTCCGCAGCCGCGGCGGGCGGACGCCCGCCCCGGGCGGCGCCGCCACCGATGGCTCCCCCTGCGTCGAACTGCTCGAAGCGCTCCCGGAGCTCGAGCAGCAGTCGCGCCGCCGTCTTCTGGCCTACCCCGGGAACCTGGGTGAGCGCCGCCGCGTCGCCCCTCGCTATGGCTCCCGCCAGCTCGGCGGGGTCGTGGATGGACAAGATCGCCAGCGCCAGCGCCGGCCCCACCCCGTGAGCCCCGAGAAGCAGCTCGAAGGCGGTTCTCTCATCGACCGAGCCGAACCCGTACAGGGTGATGGCGGCCTCTCGAACGTGGGTGTGCACGGCAAAGGAGGACTCCTGGCCGAGCTGGGCCATAGCGGCCGCATTTCCCGCCACGACGAGGGCGTATCCGACCCCGTTCACGTCGACCACTAGTTCGAAGGCCGCCTCGCCGAGCGCGCGGCGCCCTGTCACGACGCCCCGCAACGAGGCGATCATGACTGCAAGGCCCCGGGGCGCGCCCCGCCTGGAGCCGGGTGCGAGAGCCGCGCCCAAGGTGCCGTGCTCAAGTGGCAAAGCGCGAGCGCCAGGGCGTCGGCGGCGTCAGCCGGCTTCGGCACCTCGTCGAGATCCAAGAGGCGCGCCACCATCCGCTGCACCTGCTCCTTGCTCGCTCCCCCGAAACCCGTCACGGCAAGCTTGACCTCGTTCGAGGTGTACTCGACGACTTCGCAGCCGAGCTCGACCGCCGTCAGCATCGCGACTCCGCTCGCCTGCCCGACCGACATCGCCGTGCGGGCGTTCGTCTGGAAAAAGACGCGCTCTACGACCACCACATCCGGGCGAAGCTCGCTGACCAGCTTGTTGAGCTCCAAGCGGAGTGTCGCCAGCCTTCGCGGCACCGGCTCATCGACGGGGGTCGTGATCACGCCGGCGGCGACCGCTTGGATGCGGCCCGCGGACGACTTCACACAGCCGTAGCCGCACCTCGAAAGGCCCGGGTCAATTCCGAGAACAAACACTCGTTCGATCGTAACCCTTGGGAGCGGCCAGCCGGGGGATCGTGATCCGGCGGATCAGAAGTCCAGGCTGTCCAGGATCTCGTCGGGGATCTCGACGTTCGACCACACGTTCTGCACGTCATCGTGCTCCTCGAGCATGTCAATGAGCTTGAGCACGTGCTTCGCACCCGTCTCATTCGTCACTTCGACTCGGGTCGTCGCCACCATCTCGAGATCGGCCGACTCGACCGCTATCGAGGCCGCTTCCAGCGCGGCGCGCATCCGGGCCAGGTCCGAGGGAGCACTCGTGAGCATCCACGTGTCGCCCTCGTCGCGAAGGTCCTCCCCGCCTGCGTCGAGAGCCACGGCCATGAGCTCGTCCTCGCCAACTGACTTCGGGACGACGACGACGCCCTTGCGTTCGAACTGCCACGACACGGCTCCCGGCTCGGCCATCGAGCCGCCGTTGCGCGAGAACAGCGACCTCACTTCGGAACCGGTCCGGTTGCGGTTGTCGGTGAGGCACTCGACTATCAAGGCGACACCTGAGGGCGCGTACCCCTCATAGGACACCGCCTCGTATCGGACCCCCTCGAGCTCACCGGTGCCGCGCTTGATGGCACGCTCGATCGTGTCGAGGGGCACGGAGGCGTCGCGGGCCTTGGTGAACATCGTGCGGAGCGTCGCGTTCGCCGTCATGTCGCCGCCGCCCTCGCGGGCGGCGACTTCGACTTGGCGGATGAGCTTCGCGAAAAGCTTCCCGCGGGCCTTGTCGACGGCTCCCTTGCGGTGCTTAGTGGTGGCCCACTTGGAATGGCCTGACATCGCCTCAGCCTACCTAACTGTCCTGCTGCAAATGCTGGCTCGTGACCACGCCGCCACACTCCGGCAGCCGGGAGGTGTGACGCCGACGGACCCGCTTTCCTGCGATCTCATCGCCCGGCGCGCCCGTTCTGCACCCGACGATTCGACCACGCTTCGCGCGCCCTTGCCAGTCCCAACTTCGACCCAGCCCTTCATCGCGAGCGCTGCTCAGAGCTCCCGAAGGACCCCGATGCGCTCCTCGAGATCGAGTTCACCGAACCTTTCCGGCCCGTCTCCGACTTCGCCGAAAGGCGCCAGCCACATCCTCGAGGTCGACTCGGCGACGCCACGAGAAAGCCGCGTCGGCCTCAAGGTGGGAGCGCCGCCAAGTTTCTCAAGGGCAGATATGAGCCCCGGCGGGTAACGCGTCACGGCCACGGCCGCGCGATCAGCGGAGGTTTCCCGCCCATCGCCGGCAACGCGGTCGGCGATCCACCCGAAGGCTGGCACATAGCGCCGGAGCGGGTCGAAAGCGAGCACGGCGATGGCGCCCGAGATCGTGTCCCCGCGCTTTATGTGCGCCAGCTCATGAGCCAGCACGGCCTCGAGCTCTATCCGGTCGAGCAGCCCGACGAGCCCGCGCGTGACGAAAATCACACCCCGATCCGGCGAGCGGCCGACCGAGATCGCGTTCGGCGCGGGGTCGTCGAGAACCCTCACGTCCACCCTCGGCAGTCCGAAAGCCGCCAGCAGCCCTGCGGCGACATCAACCAGGCGGGCTGCGTCCGTTGCCTCGAGGAAGCTCGGGCGGCGCTCCGCGGTGACCCTCGTGCCGCCGAGCCTCGCTGTGATCACTCCGTCCGAGCGTGCCCACATGACACATGAAACGAACCCGATCCCGCCCGCCACGGCGATCCCCGCGTACAGGAAGGTCATCGAGAGCACCCCAAGGGCCATGAGCACCACGGCGATGACCGCCGGCACCAAAAGAGCGACCGCAGACCGGCGGCGGCTCGCCCGCGCGGCGTGGCGCCAGGCGGCGTCGCGGCGCCGGGCGGCGGCCGCGAGCACGACCCTGGAGGTCTCATACGCGGCCTGCTGGGCCTCGGCCGCCTTGCGCGCTCTCCCATCGCCCCCGGAGCTCCGGCGCTGCCTGCTTGCGCGATCCCTGGTCGATGGTGCCATGGCGCGAGGCTACCTGCACCGCACGGCTCA
>JBEKBI010000021.1:0-32128 GCA_050015475.1 Acidimicrobiales bacterium
TTCCGGCGGCGGATCGAGTATCTCGTTCGTGCAAGCCGCCCAGCGCGTCGTCTGGGGAGGGCGGTGGCTCGGCTGGCTCATGCTGGGCGCGGCTGTGATCAGCAACCTCGCCCTGTACGTGGGCTACCTGGCCTCGGGCGCACGACCGGCGTTCATGATGTCGCGCGACCGTTTGCTGCCCAGGATCATGTACAAAACGCACAAGAAGTACGGCACGCCTGCGGTCACCATCGTTCTCATGGCCTGCGTCAACGCGGTCTTGGTGCGCTGGGGATTCGACACGCTCATAGTCATCGACGTGTTCATGATCATGTGCTCCTACTCCATGATCTTCATCGCCGGTTGCGTCCTGCGCTACACAGAGCCAGATCTCGAACGCCCTTACCGCGTGCCCCTCCCCAACTGGGGCGTCGTGATCATGTGCATCGCCCCCATCTTGTTGGCGATCTACGAATTGTTCGCAAACGGGATGCAGGACTTCGCCGGCGGGTTCATCGCCGTGATGTCTGGGCCGATCGTGTTCACCATCTACAAGGCACGCCGCCACGGCGTCCTGCAGGACGACGTCATCGCGGAGGAGAACGCCGAGATCGCCGTCATGCGCTCCGCCACGGAAGCGCCCTTGTCGCCGCAACCGCTCGCAGTGGAGGGAGGCATCGATGCGTAAGGCCGCCGCTATCTCGGCTTCGCTCGGAGGACTGGGGCTTCTCGCCTTGGGTGTCCTATTGATCTCGAAGAACCCGGCCTGGCTGCACTCAGGCTGGATGTGGGGCTTTGTCGACGGGTCTCATGCGAACCTGGCCGCGGGGATTGTCGCTCTCGCGTGCGGAGCGATTTCACTGGCTGGGGCGGTGTTGGTCACGAGCAGAGCCGTGACAGCGGCACTGCTGTTCGGGGCCTTGGACGTGATCTGCCTTCTCGTCGTCTACGTGTCGCCCAACCTCGATCGCTTCATGGCGTGGTATGCCGCTCCCGGGGTCTTGTTGTCGCTCGCCGCCTTCCTCGCCGCAATGGAGGTGGGCCGGGTGGTGAAGGCCGAGCCCCTCAACGCGGATCTGGCGTAGGAAAAAGCGCGACACGCTGGGCGGCTGGGCGATTTGTCACCACTGACCCGTTAGAGGGTGCCGCGACCCCGGACGTCGTCGATGTGCTCGCTAGTGGGCCGTACAAGACTTGAACTTGTGACCTCTTGCGTGTCATGCAAGCGCGCTACCAGGCTGCGCCAACGGCCCCTGAGGACGTGACGCTACCATCGTGAGGCGACCTGTCGAGCGTCGGACTGGCAACGGGGTACAACCGCCATGCCCCACCCACGACTAGATTGCCGCCGTGCAGGTCAACGGTGACAAGCCGCGACCGTCCCGCGGCGAGTCGGTAACAAAGGCCTTAGGGTTTCTCGTCGTCGTCGGCGCGACCGTCTTCGTCGTCTGGCAGCTGAGGCCCGACCTGCTCTTCAACTCGAGCATGGACGTGGGCGGCGACAATGCCGGGCACGTTGTGACGCCCTATTTCCTCATCCACGACCTGCTCCCCCATGGCCGCATCACCGGGTGGGACCCTCAGTGGTTCGAGGGGTTCCCGTTGTACGTGTTCTACTTCCCCCTGCCAGCGCTTTTCGTGGCGGCGCTGTCGCTCGTATTCCCCTACGCCGTCGCCTTCAAGCTCGTCACCGTCGCCGGGCTGGTCACGCTTCCGGTGACGGCCTGGGCCTTCGGGAGGCTCGCGGACTTCCAGCGGCCGATTCCGGTCCTCATGGCAGGGGCGACACTGCCCTTCCTGTTCAACACCTCGTACACCATCGAGGGTGGGAACATCGTCTCGACACTCGCGGGCGAGTTCTCCTTCTCGCTCGCCATGGGAAGTGGCCTGCTCTTCCTGGGGGTGTTCGCGTTCGCGCTCAGGACCGGCCGGCTCCGGTGGCTCGCGGCCGCCTTGTACGGGGTAACGCTGCTCTGCCACGTCGTACCGGCTCTCGGCTACGCAGCGATTGCGATCCTGTTGGCGCTGGCCCACTGGAACAGGAACACGTGGCGGATTCTTGTCCCGGTCGGCGTGGTGGGTGCCTTGCTGGCCGCTTTTTGGCTGGTCCCGTTCGGGGTGGATCTCCCCTTCAGCTCTTCCATGGGCTACACGAGGGTGACGGGCGTATGGTCAAACATCCTGCCGCGGGGATATTTGTGGATGATCATCCCCGCCGGGCTCGGCGCACTGATTGCCCTCATTCGCAGGGACCGCACTCCAGTCGCGCTCGTAGTGGCGACCGTGGCGTCGGTGGCTGGGTTCCAGTGGCTGCCCGCTGGTTTCGTCTACAACGGCCGATGGCTGCCGTTCTATTTCCTCTTCACCGCGCTTCTTGCCGCCTACGGCATCGGCGAGCTATTCCGCCTCGGCGGCCGGTGGTTGCAACTCGACGCGTGGCAGGCTCCCGCAGCCATTGTCGTCGGAAGCCTTGCCGCGCTGTTGGGTGCGTGCGTCGCCGGAGGGATCGCGCTCCCCGGATTCCAGCCGAGCGGCAGTCAGCTCGTGGTAGCGGACTGGATCTCCTGGAATTACACGGGCTTCCAGGGCAAGACCGGCTGGCCCGTATACGAGGGCATAGTTCGCATGCTCGATCAGGCAGGCCAAAAGTATGGCTGCGGGCGGCTCCAGTACGAGTACATAACCGAGACGAACGACCCCTTCGGCTCGACCGAGGCAACGATGGCACTCCCTTACTGGACGGACGGTTGCATGGACACCGTTGACGGCGTTCTGTTCGAGTCCTCGACCACGACGCCCTTCCACTTCCTAGATCAAGCCGAGTATTCACTCCCGAGCGAGTCCTCGAATCCAGTTTCGTACCTGACGTATCCCACGTTCGACCTCGCGGACGGAATCCGACACCTGCAGTTCGAGGATGTGAAGTACTTCATGGCTGCCTCACCCCAGGTCGAGTCCGCCGCCAAGAGCGTCCCGGGATTGGTCAAGATCGCTTCCACCCCCGGCTTCCCGGGGCCGATCGCCCAGGTGACTGCAAGCCATCCGGTGTGGGACCTCTACCTCATCAAGGGCTCGCAGCTCGTGACGCCACTGAACCACCTTCCGGAGGTGGAGTCGGGCGGTACTGCGAAACAATGGCTCGACACCAATCTCACCTGGTGGGAGAGCGAGAGCTACTGGCCCGTCGAGCTGGCGCTGAGCGGGCCGCCCAATTGGCCGAGGGCCCGACTGGGGACCCTCATCCCCCCCTCACGGGCGATCCCGGTCAGGCCGACCACGGTGACACACGAGCGAACGACGAACTCCACCGTCAGCTTCGACGTCGGTCGCCTTGGAGCGCCGGTGCTGGTGAAGGTGCCCTACTTCCCCAACTGGCACGCACAGGGCGCCCTCGGCCCATACGAAGTGTCGCCGAATCTGATGGTGGTCGTGCCCACCACACACCACGTGACTCTCAGCTACGGCACAACGGGCGCGGACCAACTCGGGAAAGTCGCCTCGCTCGTCGGCGTTCTCGGCCTGGGAGCCCTCATCACCATGCGCCCGCCGGATATGGGTCGACCGATAGGTTCGCCACAGCCGGCACCGTTGCCGACGCGCGACGACAATTCCGGCGAAGCCACGCCGGGACTCCCCGGCGACGAGAGCGATCGTGACCTCACCGCGCCGGACAGAGAACCGGCAGAGCTCCCGCCACCACCGCCGGATCCCTGACAGCGATGACCTCGTTTTTCGGTTGGCGGTAGGTATCCTCGCCTCATATGTCGATGGACCTCCGAGCCGGCTCACGAGGGCGGCATGGAGGCCTGCATCATTCGTCCAAAGGTCGACGCTGGCCAAAGCGGGTCCTCATCGTCGTGTCGATCCTCCTCGTCCTGGTGCTCCTCGGAGGCGTCGGAGGCTGGTTCTGCCTCAACGCGGTATTGGGCTCGGTCAAGCGTTTCCCTGCCAGTTCACTTACGCCGCAAACCGCCGGGGCACCCATCGACATTCTGCTCGTCGGCTCGGATTCGCGGGCCTTCGTAACCGGGACGGGACAAGCCGCAGCGTTCGGTAGCGCCACGACACAGGCCGGCCAGCGATCCGATGTCATCATCGTCGTCCGGTTGGTGCCGAGCACTCACCAAATCGAGATGCTCTCGATTCCCCGTGACACCTACGTCCCGATCCCCGGCACGGGCAGCTCCAACCGGATCAATGCTGCCTTCAACTCGGGGGCAAATCTGCTTGTGCAAACGATCCAGCAGGATTTCGGGATTCCCATCAACCACGTCGTAGCGGCCAACTTCCCCGGCTTCGAAGGCATGGTCAATGCACTCGGTGGAATTTCCCTCGACTTCCCCTATCCGGTCCGCGACCCCGACTCAGGATTGAACGTGACCGCTGTGGGTTGCCAGACGATAAACGGGACGACCGCCCTCGCCTTGGTGAGAAGCAGACACCTCTACTACTTCAAAACCGGGGCGTGGAACTACGACGGGATGAGCGACTGGAGCAGGATCCAGCGTCAGCAGGCCTTCTTTCATGCCCTGCTCAACAAGGCAAGCGGGGAGTTCCCCAACATCGTGTCGATGATCAGCTTCCTCCAGGCGACTGCCAGCGACCTCCAAGTCGACTCGGCCTTCTCAGCGCGGGAGATGATCTCGCTCGGCCTTCAGTTCAGGGATGCAGCCTCGTCCAGCCTCGAGACGGAGGTCCTCCCCACTTTTCCGACCCAGATCGATGGCAATGACGTCCTTGTCGCAGCACAGCCGTACGCCCACCAGATGATCGCGAGCTTCCTCGCCTTTGGGTCAGCAACCAGCACCGCTCGAACCAGTTCGGCTGGAAACCACGCCGGCAGCACGACCACGACCATGACGACCTCGACCACGACGCCGCCGGGCCAGGTCGTGTTCGACAACCCCAAGGACCTGCCAGAGCCGTGGAACCCTAAGCCGTGCTGACCCAGGTCGAACCGCGCCGGGCACCTCCGAGGCCGGTCCGCGTGACGGCACTGGGTCCAGCGCCGCGGTCCTAGAGAAATTGACGACCGTCCACATCGGATGGCGCCAATGGTCATGGCGCCCATGCGCGGGCGAACCGAGCGGTGGTGCGGATCAGGCGGACTTGCGCTGTTGACGGACCATCCGGCGACGTTCGCGCTCGGACAGCCCACCCCAGACTCCCTCGCGCTCCCGCGCGGCCAGGGAGTACTCGAGGCAAGCCTGGCGGACCGGGCAGGATGCGCAAATCGCCTTAGCCTCTTCGGAGTCTTCCTCCGAGACGGGGTAGAAAATGTCTGGGTCAACCCCTCGGCATGCGCCCTTTTGGCGCCAGGTGGCGTTCATCCCGGTTCGCTTTCGTCGTCAGTCGATCGTCGACGGCTGCCAGCCGAGACAAGATCGAGTTACAGGAGTCCGGCCGGCGACAGCGGCGCTGTTGTTGCACACCAGGGGGCTAACCGACCAAGGCCTTGATTATGGATGATCTTAACCACCCTGTCAACGTTTCCCCTTCACTCTGGCCTGCACCTTCGCACGCGCTGAGCCGTGGAGCCCTAGTCCCTGCCTCGCCCGATCACTGCTTCGCATTGACTGTCGAGAGTTCCGGGACGTGCCGCTCGGGCCGTCGCGCTTGGGGGGCGAGCGGCTCACGGCGGGTACCCGCGACGGCAGGCGACTCCGAGAAGGGCGGGCGTCACCCGGCCTCCGGCCTCAGGTGTGCCAGGCTGTCAGCACGGTGGCTCAATGAGAAGACCTGCGACCATTTTTGACCGCGAGGTCGCTCTGGCCAGAATGGCTGGCGAGATCTTCGATGTCGTCGTGGTGGGGGGAGGAATCACCGGGGCCGGTGTCACTCTCGACGCCGCCTCGAGAGGACTACGTGTCGCGCTGGCGGAGCGCGGCGACTTCGCCTGCGGCGCATCCTCCAAGTCTTCCAAGATGGTGCACGGCGGTCTGCGTTACCTCCGCCAGCACGAGTTCGGCCTCGTACGCGAGAGCTTGCGAGAAAGGCGTCTGTTACTTCAAAACGCTCCTCACCTCGTCGAACCGCTGGCGTTCCTCATACCCTTGTTCGACAAATGGGCAGGGGTCGAGCAGAGCTATTCGGCGGCGCTTTGGGCCTACGACCTCGGCGGGGGACGGCGCATCCGTAAGCGCCATCGCCGCGTCGGGGTCGAGGAAGTGACGGCCCACTTCCCCACACTGCGCTGCGATCGACTCGTGGCGGGTTTCGTCTACTACGACGCCTGGGCCGATGACGCCCGCCTGACCTTGTCGATCCTGCGAACCGCTGTGCTCGACCACGGGGCGGTCGCCCTCAACTACGCCCCGGTGGTCGGCTTCGCCCGCGACGGGATCACCGGCGTGACTGCTGTCCGTATCGCACCTGTCGCCCAGCCCAGATCCGGATGCTCGCAAGCAACCCCGCCGGAGCCAAGCGGCGCCGGAGGCGTCCTTCAGGTCAAGGCGAAAGTCGTAGTGAACGCGACCGGCGCTTGGGGAGATGATGTCCAGCGGCTCGATGACGTGTCGCACCGGAATTCGGTGCGTCCCGCAAAGGGCATCCACATCACGGTGCCGCGCAGCAAGCTTCCCTGCGACCTGGCGGCGCTGTTGCCGGTACCAGGTGACCGTCGCTCGATCTTCGTGATCCCGTGGGACGAGCACACCTACATCGGCACGACCGACACGGACTACACCGGACCGCTCGATGACGTGCGCGCCGAACCAGAAGACATCACCTACCTGCTCGATGCTGTGAACTCCGTCGTCACCTCACCCCTCCGTCCGCAGGACGTGACAGCCTGCTGGGCGGGACTGAGACCGCTGCTCGCCACAACCGCGAGTCGCCGCCGTACCCCGAGCGCGCGGACCGCGGACTTGTCCAGGCGGCACAAGGTCGAGACCTCTGCCTCGGGACTGATTTCCGTCACGGGCGGGAAACTCACCACTTACCGGCGAATGGCGGCTGACACCGTCGATGCCGTCCAGCGTGAGCTCGGTTCGACGATCGTGCGATCCCGCACAGAGCACCTGCGACTACGCGGATCGGAGCGTTTGAAGCCGAGCAGGACGCGTGAGCTCGTCGCCGAGATCGGGCTGAGCGAGGACGTCGTCGAGCACCTCGAGGGTCGCTTCGGTTCAGAAACCGCCGCCGTGCTGGGGCTCTGCCTGGCTCGCCCGGAGCTCAGCACGAAACTCGCCGAGGGCCTCTTGAACATCGAGGCCGAGGTCGTATACGCAGCTCGGTTCGAGATGGCCACTTGCGTCGACGACGTCCTGGCACGCCGTATCCGAACTCTTGCGCTCGACGCGCGATCCGCCGCCGCGGCCGCGGCGCGAACTGCGGAGCTGCTCGGCGCCGAACTCGGCTGGGAAGACTCCTGGGTCCGAGACGAGGCGAAGGCATTTTCTGAGCTCTCCGAGAGAGGTGTGGAGGCAGTGTCCGGGTGCTCGGCCAATTGAGCGAAATCCCTGATCCCCGAGGGATTCTGAGGGCGACTCGCGATCGAGGGGGCCCCGGTCCGCCTGACTTGATTCCAACCCGCCAAAGCTCCAGCCTGAGAGGGTCGGGTCGAGCCCGCCTGAGATGGAGGCCAAATGCACCACGAGTACCCAAAGTGGCGGTAAGCTCGCTCAGCGTGAGGGGCAATTTGTGACGACCCGTGACCTTATGAGGGAGACCTCGGTGAACCAGGCCCTCGACGATGCGCTTGAGCTCGCCGAGTCGCTCCAGGCGAACCTGAACGCTGTCGTGCTAGGGACGCCCAAGGCCGTCGTAGCAGCCACCACGGCCGTGCTGGCGGCCGGGCACCTTCTCATCGAGGACGTGCCGGGCGTGGGCAAGACGATGCTCGCCAAGGCCATCGCTGTTTCCATCGGCACCCGCCTTGCTCGGATCCAGGGCCACCCCGATCTGCTTCCTTCCGACATCACCGGCGTGTCGGTCTATTCGTCCTCATCCGACACCTGGGAGTTCAGGCCGGGTCCTGTCTTCGCACACGTTGTGCTCGTCGACGAGTTGAATCGGACGCCGCCGCGCAGCCAGGCCGCGCTGCTTGAAGCAATGGAGGAGCGCCAGGTGACCGTCGACGGCGAGTCGTGGCCCCTGCCGGAGCCGCACCTCGTGATCGCCACCCAGAACCCAATCGATCAGGCGGGAACGTTCCCGCTGGTAGAGAGCCAAATGGACCGTTTCCTGCTCGCCACGCGGCTCGGTTATCCCGACGAATCTGTTGAGACCGAGCTCGCGGTGTCACACGGCGCGCAACCGTCGCTCTCGTCGCTGTCCCCCGTGTGTACCCCGAGCGACCTCGCAGCCGCTCAGGCGGCGGTGGGAGATCTGCCTATCGCACCTCAGGTGGCGCGCTACGCAGTGGCTATCGTGCGCACGAGCCGGACGGACCCGGTCATTCGCCTCGGAGCCAGTCCGCGCGCCGCGATCGGCCTTCTCGCCGCCGCGCGGGCCCACGCGGTCATCTGCGGCCGGACTTTCGTTCTGCCCGACGACGTCAAGGCCGTGGCCGTCAGCGTGCTCGCACATCGGTTGGTCACCGATGTCGCCCCGGTCGGCACTTTCGACGTCGGCGCTGCGGCCGTGGAGTCGCTACTCGAGCGAGTTCCCTCGCCGAGGCCCTAATGCAACGGGTTGGCCGCTGCCTCCCGCTGGTGGCGGAAACACCACGCTGAGCGATGGCCCACAAACAACGGGCGCGGCGCGTCCCACACCCGGAGCACGCCTTCAAGCCCGTCGCCGGCGTCATCATCCTCCTCCTCGCCTGGTTGGGCGTAGCGCACGCGAGCGGTTCCGGCTGGGTGCAGACAGTGGGCGCCATGGTGGCCGGCTTGCTCGTGCTCGGTCTCGTGGCGCCGGCCTTTTTGACGATCGGTCTCACGGTCATTTGTGACAACTCCCCCACCGATGTGGTCGCCGGTTCGCAGGCGGAGCTCGCCGTCGTTGCCAAGCGTTCTCTGCGCTGCACGCCGCGGTCGGCGGGAGGAAACCCGGTGCTGGTGACGCGGAAGATGCCGGCGAGGCTCCTGGTCGTGCCTCGCCGCAGAGGTGTCGTGTCGACCGTCACCGTACGGATCGCCACTGCCGCCCCGCTCGGTCTGCTCTGGTGGTCGAAGGATCAGACCCTCAAGCTCTCACGTCCTTTATATGTCGCGCCGCAACCCCGCGATCCGGGGGTGGCCTCCCGCCGCGCTCTCACGCCAGAGGAGGGTGACGGTCCGCCTCACCCCACGCTCACCGGCGATTTGCGGGGCGTACGTGCCTACCAGCACGGCGACGGACGCCGGCGGGTGCACTGGCGCGCAACCGCCCACGCTGGCGACTTGATGGTCCGCGAGTCCGAGGCGCGAACCGACAACCCGGTTCGGATCGTGGTCGACCTTCCCCGCGATCTTGATGCCGCAGACCGACGGGCCGAGGAGGCGATGGGCGAAATAGTGCGGCACCTGAACGCTGCTCACCCGATCGTCCTCGAGACCACCGAACCGGCGGGTCGGGTCATCGCCCCGGTGGCGGACCGCGTGTCGGCCGGCCGGCGCCTGGCACGCGCGGTGGCGGGCGTCGATGCGTTCTGATCAGGAGCGAGGGCGCGAAGCCCAAGCGAACAAAGGGGACCGGAAGGGCACGGGTTTCGTCCAGATGATCCGGCGAGCAAACGCCCCGCTTCCCCCTGAGCACTCTGTGACCTTCAGGATCGCCACAACCCTGGCCGTTTTCACCGGGCTTCTGTCGTGTTACGCGGTGGGAGAGCTGTCAGCAAGGAGCACCGCTCTGGCGTGCCTGGGAATCCTGGCGGGCATGACGTTCTCCAACGCGACCCGGCGCAAGCCATGGCAATGGGTCAAGATTCTGCTTGCCGCAGCAGTCCTAGGCGTCTTCGCGTCCTTCGTGCACCAGATCATCGGCGCGGCCAACACGGGGCAGCTGAGCTCGATCGAGACGCCACTCGCCGGTCTGTTCGTCTGGGTCCAAGTGGTCCACTCCTTCGACGTGCCTGCGAGGAGAGACCTGCTCTTCTCACTCGCCGGCTCCGGCGCGCTCCTCACACTGGGGGCCTCACAGGCGGTCTCCGTTGATTTCCTCGCCTTCCTCGGTGTCTGGCTGGTGGCCTGTCTCGCCGCCCTCGGGTGCTCGTGGCGATCGATGACGGGGGGACTGGGACCGATCGCCGTCGGCTCGCTGGCGGCCACAGGTGTCGTGATCGCGGTCGCGAGCGTGGGCTTCCTAGTCGTACTGCCGACGCCCCAGACCGTGCAATCGATCTCCTTGCCGTCGTCGCTCATCTCCTACCTCCCGCTCTCCGACCCGGACGCGGTCACGGGGAACGGGGCGCAGTCGACCCAGGCGGCCCAGCCCGGTGTGGCTTCCGGCGCGACGGGTGTGGGCGGATATCTAGGGTTCGCGAGCGAGCTCGACACCGCCATCCGCGGCAGTCTGGACGACGAAGTCCTCATGCGAGTGCGGGCCGACCGGCCCGGATACTTCCTTGGCATGACTTTCGACACGTGGAACGGCCAAAGCTGGTTGAGATCGTCGCCTACGCGACGGCTCGTCGAGCTCACGAGCGGGTCGCCCTTTAACGTGAGCGCTGCGTTTGGGTCCTTCGCGGCAACGAGTGGATTGGCGGCTGTGGACGGCTCGAACCCGGGTGCGCCGATGGGACCGGCCAATATTCAGACCTTTTACGTGGCTGAGCCCATGGCGAACCTGTTGTTCGCGACTCCCGATCCCACTCAGGTTTACTTTCCTGAGCACTTTCTGATCGTCGGGGCGGACGGGTCGATGCGGTCCACGATCGCCATGACCCCGGGAACCGTGTACACCGTCATCTCTGCCGACACGGCCGCGTCGCCGTCGCAGCTCGCAAGGATCAAATCTCTTCCACCCTCGCAGGTTCCAGGCGCCATCCAGGCGGACCTGGAGCTTCCCCCGGGACGCTACGGGCGCGTCGCCGTGCTCGCCCGGGAGATCGTTACGGCCGCCCACGCCACCTCCACTTATGAGAAAGTGACCGCCCTCGAAGCCTGGATGGGCCGCAATGTGCGGTACTCAACGGATATTCCCCGCCTCCGGCCTGGCCAGGACGCCGTCAATAGCTTCCTTTTCGGAACCCGTGTCGGCTACTGCGAACAGATCTCGACCGCGCTGGCAGTGATGCTGCGCACCCTCGGCATACCCACGCGGGAGGCGATCGGATACGTCCCTGGTCCTTTCGATCCCCTGAGCGACCTCTACGAGATCCAAGCCAAGGACGCCCACGCCTGGGTGCAAGTCTGGTTCCCCGGCGCAGGTTGGCAGAACTTCGACCCGACCGCACAAGTGCCGCTCGCCTCCCCCGACCCTGGGGCAGTGCTCCTCTCCGACATCGGGAGAGCGGTTCGAGACCTCCCCTGGGCACCCGTCGGCGGGACGGCAGGTGTCATCGGGTGCGCGCTTGTCTTGGTCCCAGTGCTCGGCCGGCGACGGAGGCTGGCGCGCGGCTGGACCGGAAAAGTCGTGGCTGAGCTCGAGCGCCGAGGCGCAGCGGCCGGGCTGAGAAGAGAACCGACCGAGACTCTCAGGGAGTACGTCTCCCGGCTCGACACACTCGGCAGGTGGCGGGCAGGCCCAACGGCCACGTCGTCCCTCATGGCTGCGGCCGGCCTTATAGAACGCTCGGCATATGGCACCTTTGAGCCGGATGCGGGCACGCGCGCCTTCGTCGAGAGTGTGATCCGGGGGCTTTCCCCGGCACGCGGCTCGTGGCATCCGCGCTTCCGGCGCCGTCTCACACCGGCCTGAAATCTGGGGTAGGAAACCCCGTCGAGGCTCGGCCAGACCCCGAGTCAAGTTGCTCGAGGCCGGCGACTTCAGCCGCCCTCGACCTCGTGGGAGGCGTCCTGGCCCACCGCCTCGAGGCGCGGCAAGAGTGACCCGACCTTCTCCCGAGCGCCGCGGATCCGGCGGTCGAGCTCCTCGACGATCTCGACCGCTCTCCTCAACCGAACCTCAAGGAGGTCAACGTCGATGACACCGTCCTCGAGTTCGGCGATGATTGCGTCAAGCTCCTCCGAAGCCTCGGCGTATCCGAGTTCGCCAACCGGCACCGGGCTGTTGCTGGGATCGAGCTTGCTCATGATGTCCCTCCGTCGTTCGCGGTTTCGTTGACTTCCGTCCCTGTGCCAAGTGGCTTTTCGATCTGGTCGACGACCGAGCCCGCGCTTCCCTCAGCGAAGGTCGTCACCAACCTCATGCCCGGCCGCAACGACGTCACTGACCGAACGAGCTTGCCCGTCTCGTCGCGCGTGAGCGACCAGCCACGTTCCAGCTGATGCCGCGGGTTCAGCAGCTGCAGCAGCTCCCGTTGGTGGCTCACGCGCTGGGCCTGCACGGCAATCAGCTGCGCCGGCGGGCCCGCAAGCCGCTGGGCGCGGCTCACCAGGCGTGAAGTATTGCGCTCGATCGTCACGAGGGCGGCACGACTAATTCGCGCTTCGGCGCCGCGCAACGTCGACGAGGAGCGTTCGACGGATTGATGGGCCGCGCGGCGTGCCGATGCACACGAAGTGATCAGTTCGCGGCTCGCTTGGTTCAGGCGTGCTTCGACGCGCTGCGCCAGTCGGCGCGAGGCGCGCTCCACTCCTTCGAGGTAGGCGGAGACCACACCCACTACGGCTTCTCCACACTGGGTGGGCGTTATGAGCGCCCGCTGGGCGACTTCGTCAGCGACCGATCTGTCGCCGGTGTGGCCAATCCCAGTCCAAACCGGGAAGGGCGCCTCGGCGATGGCACGCGCCACCTGTTCGGAGTCGAATGCCTGGAGGTCTCCCTTCGCCCCGCCACCGCGGACGATGACGGCCAACTCTGGCTCGAACACCCCGAGCCTGGTCAAGGCAGCCGCTATCTGACCAGGTGCCTCCGTCCCTTGGACCATGGAAGGCTCGAAGCGGATGTCGAAGCGGTACCCGGAACGCTCCAACTCGCCCGTGAAGTCGCGGTAAGCCTCGGAGCCGGGGCTGGTGACAAGCCCTATCCGCAACGGGACAAGCGGCAAGGCCAGGCGTCGATTCGCCTCGAGGAGGCCCTCGGCTGAGAGCAGGGCGAGCAGGCGTCGTCGGGCGGCGGCTATGCCTCCGACCAACGCCTCAACGTCCAAAGCCGTCATGGAGAAGCGAAGTTTGCTCGCGCCCTCCCACACCGAAACGCTCCCGCGCACCCTGACGACGAGGCCAGGCACGAGCTCGACTCCCACCGCATCCAACTCATGCCCGATAGGGGGCCAGTCCCGCGCCCAGCATGCGACCTCGAGCGAGGCGTTCCCGGCGCGGCTCGACGCGCCACCACGGGCCGCCGCCCCTGCCACCAGTCCCTCCGAGGGGTCGAGAAGGTCCGCCAGCTCTAAGAATCGGTGACCTCGAGACGTGGTCACCTTCCGGATCTCCCCGGTCACCCAGACCTCGGAGGGAAAGGTCCGCTTGAGCGCCCCCCGGACCAGGTTGTAGAAGTCGCTGATCGAGAGCGCAGCATCAGAAGCCGATCCGGGAAAGGCCGATGAGCTCTCCGCCGGGACGGAACGCGCCAACGACGCGGGGAGTTCGTTCGCCTCACGTCGTGGCGAGGCGACGGACGGGGATAGAAACGGCTCCCCGAGGCCGGGAGCTGGCGTGCCGTCCGCGCCCTCGTCGAAGTCGAAACGAAGCTCCTCTACACCGGGCCTCTTTGCTTCCTGCCCCCGCTTCGCTCGGGTGGCCGCCATTGCCCAAGGGTACTGCCGCGGCGCGATGGCGCCTGCGAACGTCATCGGACTCCACCAGCGGGACAGGCGCGCTTTCGAGGCCTGGAGCGGCATTCGCCGGGACGGTGACGGGAGGACGTGCCATCACCTTGCATGAAGCGATGTGCCGTGACACGAGCCGGGAACGCAGAGCCCGCAATGGATCTGCCTATGCTGCTCACGTGCAGCTTCACTCACGTCAGCCCCGTGACAGCTACGGGCGGGGACGCTTTGGTCCCGCCTGCTCCCAGGGCTCTCGCGTCCGCCAGGTTCCGGCCCGGTAGACGGAAATGAGGCGCGACGCGAACCAGACGCACACCGCGACACTCGCTGATGAGTTCGAGAAGACTCTGCTCGTTCTCGACCGTCTTGGCGCCGAGCGGCTGCTCCGCGAGGCGGGTTTGGCCGACCGCCCCGCAGAAGTGCTCGAGGACATAGTTGTCCCGGCGCTCACGAGCATCGGTGCCGCCTGGGAAGACGGAGACATCGCACTTTCACAGGTCTACATGAGCGGGCGCATATGCCAGGACGTCGCTTCCTCAGTCTTCATTCCGGTCCCCGGGGGACGCCACGGTCAGCCCACTCTCGCCATCGCCGTGCTCGAGGACGCCCACACTCTCGGCAAGACCATCGTGCTGTCCTTGCTGCGAGCGTCCGGGTACGAGGTCCTCGACTTCGGTTCGTGCCGTGGGATCGAGGAAATTGCTGAAATGACCGAGCGCAACCGCGTCGAGGTCCTGATGATCTCGACACTGATGTTGCGCGCTGCCCTCCGCGTCGGCGAGCTGCGCACCTGCCTCGACAGGGCGGGCCTTCCCACCAAGCTGGTCGTCGGCGGGGCGCCGTTCCGTTTCGACGACATGCTCTGGAAAGAGGTCGGTGCCGATTCCTTCGGCCGCAACGCCTCCGACGCCCTGGCGGTGCTGTCGCAGATCGAGTCGGAACGATGACCGCCGCTGCCATGAACTCGCTGGAGCGCGTGCAGACGGCGCTGGCACACAACGAAGCCGATCGCGTGCCGCTGTTCCTCCCGGTGACGGTGCACGGCGCTCTGGAGCTCGGGCTCAGTCTCAAGGAGTACTACTCCAAAGGAGAAAACATTGCCCAGGGTCAGCTGAGGCTGCGAGAGAAGTACGGAAGCGATTTCGTCTACACCTTCGCCTACGCGGCTGCGGAGCAAGAGGCCTTCGGCGGCGAGGCTCGTTACTTCGACGATGGCCCTCCCAACGCCGGCGAGCCGGTCATAAAGACCGAAGCAGACATCCGAGCGCTCGTCCCGCCCGCTGTCGCCGAATGCCCGTCGCTCGTAAGAGTGCTCCGTGCCACCGAGCTGCTCAAAGATGCCGTGTCGGGCGACGCCGTCGTGCTCGGCGTGGTGATCTCACCGTTCTCCCTGCCGGTCATGCAGATGGGCTTCGACCGTTATCTCGACCTGGTCTACGAACGACCCGAGTTGCTCGAACTTCTCCTCAGGGTCAACGAGGAGTTCTGCGTGTCCTGGGCCAATGCCCAGATCGATGCAGGCGCCAACGCCATCGGTTACTTCGATCCGGTGTCCTCCCCCACCATCATCCCGAAGGAGCTGTTTGTTAAGACCGGGCTCAAGGTCGCCCAGCGCAGTATCCGACGTATAGCCGGACCCGTGGCGAGCCTGTTCGCCTCCGGGCTGAGCATTCCCCTCCTGGACGAGATAGCCGGCACTGGCGCCGCCATCGTCGGTGTGAGCTGCAACGAAGACCTGGCCGAGGCGAAGACCGCGTGCTCGGGACGGCTCACGATCCTGGGCAACCTCAACGGCATCGAGATGCGCCGCTGGACGGCTGACCAGGCCGAGGCGGCTGTAAAGGACGCCATCAAGCGAGCGGCACCGGGTGGTGGCTACATACTGTCCGACTCCCACGGAGAGATTCCTCACCAGGTGCCCGCAGAAGTGCTTCTCGCCATTTCCGAAGCCGTGCGCGAGTGGGGTCGCTACCCTCTCACATGGCTCGACAACGGCTAGGCGGTACGGAGACGTGAACCCGCGGAGTTCCGATGCGGAGGAAGTGAGGAACCTGCGCAGCCGTCTCGCGGACTACGCGATGGCGATGGACCTCCTCTTCCGCATCACCGAATCCTCCTCGGAGGACGAGGCAATCGACCGTGTCTTCGACCTATTTGTGGACTTATGCGGTCCCGCCCTGATACTCCTCGTGCCGATCCGCGACGGTGCCGAGGGCGAGCCTGTTTGGAGACCACGCTCGGATTCCGAGCCGCTCGAGGCGATGAAGGCCATCCGCGCCCTCAAGGGCGACCACGGCTGGACCCCGAGCGGGAAAGGCTTCGTGCTCAGGATTCGCCAGGCAAATAGCACGGTGGGGGTGCTCCTCATCGACGGCCTGGCCGCCCCGGACCGCCGCGAGGAGTACCTCAACCTCGCCCTGGCGGCAACGGGCGTGCTAGCTCTGGCCGTGTCGAACACGCGGATCCACGAACGGCTGGAAAAGGCAGCACGCACAGACGAGCTCACAGGTGTTCCCAACCGTCGTGCGGTCATGGAGCGCCTAACGGCCGATCTCGCCCGTTCGGCGCGCTACGGCGAGCCACTTGCCCTCCTCATGTTCGACATCGACGACTTCAAAGCTGTCAACGATGAATTCGGGCACGCGCTCGGCGACCAAGTGTTGTCTGCCGTCGCCAGGCGGCTCCAGGAGGCGGTCCGAACCTACGACCTCACGGGGAGGATCGGCGGCGAGGAGTTCCTCGTGGTCGCGCCTCACACCGACACCCGAGATGCCGAGCAGTTGGCCGAGCGAATCCGCCGGGCCGTGAGTGCGTTGCCCGTGGAGACCTCCGAAGGCACCTCGGTGACGGTGACCGTCAGCGGCGGCGTGGCCGTGTCCTTTGACGGGACCGCCTCGCTCGACGAACTCCTCTCGCACGCCGACGAAGCCCTCTACTGGTCCAAGCATCGGGGCCGAAACGTCATTTCCGCTTGGTCGGGACCGGTTCCGTAGAAGTGCCGTAGACGCCAAGAGCGACGGCGACCAGATGTAACGGCGTGGACCCGGGCCCACGAATAGAGTGTTCCCGTACCCAGCTCAAACACCAGTCGCGCCGAGCGCAAGGGAATCAAGGCGACAACCAAGGCGCTCGGGACGGGCGAGGAGGTTGCCGCGTATGCGGCTGGTCACGCTGATGCTCGTGTCTCGGGTTGGGTCGTCGGGATCAGCTACGGCTTTGCGGTTCTCTTCATCGTCACGGCATTGGAAGCCCGCACCATCCTCCTGCCAGGGTGGCTCCTCCCGGTAGTCCTCGCCCTCACGATCTGGCCGCGGCGCGCGGTGGCCGTGGTCAACGACCAAGTCGTCGTGATGTCCAGGAACATTTGGAACGGCAAGCATTCCGTCATGGGACGCCTGCCCGCGAGCGTCCTCGTTCCTAGCGACGGCGGCGCTGGAAAGGTGAAGGTTCTCCTCGGACCCGATGTCGTCACTTTCCGCGACAACGCCTTCCGGCGCTTGCGTATCGCAGTCAGCCCCCCATCTGCCGCTCCCGGAACGCCATGGTCACCTGTCCTCGGCGCGACTCCACCGACCAAGCCTTATTGGCCGGCAGCAAGCCCCGCTCACATTCAGACAGGTCCCTCTGTTGGGCGTGGCGTAGTGCTCAGCCTCGGCGCAGTCTTGCTCGTCGTCGGAGTAGTCGGCGTCGCCGTCAACTCAACTGGGCAGGCGGACCTGGCGGCTTCCACGGTCCTGTCACCCGGACCGGGACTGACGGCCACAGCTATCGGGACCGGTGGCCCGGTCGCGACAAAGCTGCTGCCCGGCGCCAGTCAGGGCGTCGGCAGCAGGTCGCTGGAGGAAGTTCCGACCACGCCGACTGTCTACCTGCACGGGCTGACTCTGACTCGCCTCGGCGTAAAGTCGGGTACCGAGGCCGCTTACTGGAAAGTTTGGTGGAACGGAACCACCCAGATAAAGGCAGCAGTCTGCCTCCAGCAGCACCTCGACCCGGCGTCGGCCGCACGGGGGGTCGCCGCTTTAGGCGTGCTCGGAGAGGACCCCGCCTACCTGGACGACGCTGTGTACTCCTATAGCCGCTCGACCTACTTCGCCATCAGCGGCATCCCGGGTGCGATGGGCATCGCATGGTTCGGCACGGAACGCAGGATCCCGATTGAAGTGATGGTTGGCGTGTTCAGTCGCGGATCGGTCGTGGCACTGGTGACGATGACCGCGTACCGGACGACCACGGATGAGAGCGAGTTTCTGGCATTCGCGCGCGCTCAGTACGCGGCGATGCCAGGTGGCACCCAGCAGTTCGGGGCGCCAGAGGCCGGTTTCTGCTTGCTTATTCTTGCCGCGCTCACCGTGATCTTCCTCGCTGCCAGGCGCAAATCCGTCCTCGTCCCCGGAGCCCCCTCCGCCTGGCAGGCACCGTGGCCGGCCGTCAACCCGTCGCCTCCACCAGGCCCGGCACGACCGATGTGGCCAGGGGCGCTCCCTCCGCAAGAGAGCGCGGGACCGGCCCCGCCCAGGGCATCCTTGCCCGATCCGCCCTCCAGGTTTGAAACTGCTTCCTCGAGCGCGTTTGTTCCCGCGATGACGCTGAGACAACTGACCCTCCATGCCCCGCCGAGAGTGGGTGAGGGCACCCAGTCAGCCCCGCCGGGGTGGTACCAGGACCCATTGCCCACCGCTACCGCAGGCGTTCTCCGTTACTGGGACGGGTCGGTGTGGGTGAGCGTCACCGCCAATCCCGTGTGAACTCGCTCAAGACCGCTGCCGAGCCACGGCTCGCCAGGGCTCGGTTTGTCTCGCCGGAACGGGCGGGCTCGAGGTTACGCCGGGGTGACCGTCACTCTGGAGGCCCGCCAGCGCACGATTTCGCGTTGAACCCCGAGGGTCACGGCCAGGTAGAGCAACAGCCCGGCCGAACCGAACCCGGCGATGCCGCTCGAGTGGTCGATAAGGCTCTCCATCCCCAAATGCAGCCCCAGGGAAACCACCCACAGCACAGCGGTGAGGGCAGTGCCCTTACGTAATGCGGGTCCTTCTGCGGTTCGCCAGATCCTCACTGTGACCGCCCGTACAGCACCCAGGGCAGCGCCGACCACGAGGGTCAAGACGATCCAGGCGATCGTGGCGGCGCCGACATGGTGACCTTTGCCGGCGTCGACCAGTTCGATGATCCCTATCACGCCGAGTATGGCCGTAATGCGAGCCGCGGAATCCTCCTTCACGCGACGCGTCCGCATCTGCCTCACTACGAGAAGCGCCACGACGGCGGCGCCGATCAGGATGTTGACTAGCTCGTGGTTCGACATTGGCGCTCCGTATCGGGGTGTAGCACCCAAGTATGCCCAATGCGGACCTGAAGCCGCCGATGCTCGTCCGTCGGGCGGAAGCACTTAACGGCGCCGTGGTCCTCGGCGAAGCTTCGGCACCATTGTGCCGGGAGTTCAGTCGAGTCGGAGGCTCCTGCGACCGGCTGATCCTGGGGAGCTGCACTCCTCTAGGGCTGCCCCTGCTCTTCCTTTTCGTCCTCGCCGATCCACGCCCCCGGCGCGGAGCCGTCTTGCAGTGTCTCGGCAACCTCGCGCGAGCGGTGGAAGTAGGCGGGCATCACTAGGCGCTGCCATATCATGAGCGGGATCCCGAGCACCAGAATCCCAATCCCGATAACGAAGGGGGCACCCACTCCCCTAAAGTGCCCAATCTTCAACCAGGGAGCCGACAGCGCGTTGACCGGGTTCCAGTAGAAGATGGCACACTTCACGAAGACCCAAGTGAGCGACGCCGCCCCCAGAAGCGGGGCGACGGCCATGAAAAGGAAATTCCTCCAGCTCTTGAGGACAAAGCGCCTGAAGTAGAACGGGCAGGCGTAGGCCGTGACGGAGTAGTAGAAGCAGATCGAGAAGCCCAGACCGGAGATCGAGTCGTAGAGGATGTTCCCGCTGTGGTCCACGACCACGAGAAAGATGTACCAGAGGATGGAAGCCACGCCCATCCATATCGTGGACCAGCTGGGAGTCTTGTGCGTGGGGTGCGTGAGCCCCCAACGAGGCGTGAGAGCCCCGTGGTGCGCCATGGAAAGAGTCTCTCGGGCTGTGGGCAAGATCGTCGTCTGCGCCGAGGCCATCGCCGATGTCAACACGGCAATGATGAGGAGCTTGTCCCATGGACTCCCGAAGACGCGGGTGCCCATCGTGTTCAAGATGTCGTCCGGATTTGCAGCCAGGAACTTCGGCCCGGCAAAGGCTGTCGCGGCGATGGCGACTGTCACGTAGATCAGTAGCAAGAGAATGGTGGACAACACCATCGCGTGGCCGGGCGCTCGGGTGGAGTTCGCGGTCTCTTCGTTGACGTTCCCCGCCGCGTCCCAGCCCCAGTAGATGAAAACGGACGCGAGCACACCGGCCGAGAGATCGGCCGTAGGGACACTGAACGGGTTCATCCACCCAATGCTGGGAACGAACGAGTGCGCGGGGTGCAGGGCGTAGACCTTCACCAGCGCCACAACGGCGAAAGCCGCCAAAATTACGATCTCCGCTCCCAGCAGCCAGAACTGCGTGCGGGCGTTGAGCTCGATCCCCATGTAGCACACCCAGGTCATCAAAGCGATGTAAGCGCAGCCCAGCACACATACCCAGAGCCAGTTGTTCGAAAGCGCCGTCTGGTTGAAGAGCAGGTACGTGTACTGGGCGGCGATCAACGCGAGGCTCGGCATGCACACGATGTCCGCCACGATCGTTGCCCAGCCGTTCATCCAGCCTTGCGTAGGGCCGAAGGCTCTCGAGACCCACGAGAACGTGGTGCCACAGTCCGGATCGACGATGTTGAAGTAGTACATGGACGAAGCGACGAAGAACATGGGAATGAACGAGACCAGTAGGACGGCCGGTGACTTGAAGCCGACCACAACTGCCACGAGTCCAAGGGTGGCGGCGATGCTGTAGGCAGGCGCCGTCGAGGCCACACCAATCACCGTCGCCGAGACCGTATTGAGAGTCCCGGACTTGAGGCCTTTGTCCATCACGTTTGTGGTGATGTGCTCATGCTTCGTGGCCATGTTCAACCTCGCAGTAAGGCTGCCTCGTGAGTTGGGAAACGTTCTTTCGATTTGGCCTCCCCGGCCGCGATGACCCACTTTGTGGCGACGGTGAGGGTCATACCGGCGAGGGAGGCGTCCAGCGGCCCCATGCCCCTCGTGCGCCGACCTAAGGCATCTGCTGCGTGATGCAATGGATCCCGCCCCCGCCGTAGGCGACCACCGTGGAGGGAACGCCGACGACTTCGCGATCGGGCACGATCGCCTGCAACTGTTCCAGCGCACGGGCGTCGTCGGAGGTGCCGGCCGTAGGCACCACCAGTCCGCCGTTTGCGAAATAGCCGTTGATGTAGTTCTCCACGATGCTGACCCCGCCAAGCATCACCGGTTGACTTCGCGCGTCGAGTTCGATCACCTCGAGTTCGCGTCCGCGGGCGTCGGTCGTCTCGAGGCGGCGACGGTTCTCGAGGAAGTTCTCGAAGTCCGGGTGCTGCGGGTCGCGCACCATGTGCAGCACGACCCGACCAACTCCGGTGAAGAAGGCCACACCGTCCACGTGACCGTCGGTGTCAGGGTCCTCGTCGATGCCTAGGCCGGCCTTTAGCCAGATGACCTTCGTCACGCCCAGGTAGTCCATAAGGTGCTGCTCGATCTTCTCCTTGGTCAAGTCCGGGTTGCGGTTCGGATTGAGCAGGCAGCTCTCGGTCGTGATCAGCGTCCCCTCGCCGTCGACGGTGATAGAGCCACCCTCCAGCACCATCGGTACAGGAAACCGTCGCACGCCGAAGTATTCGCAGAGTCGCTCAGCGATGGTGGCGTCAAGGTCGTAGGGCAGATACCTCTCGCCCCATGAGTTGAATCGGAAATTCGCGGCGGCGAGCCCGCCCTTCGAGTCGACCAGGAAGATCGGGCCGCTGTCGCGCAAGAAGGAGTCGTCGATGGGCATCTCGAGCACCTCGATGTCGCTCCCGCAGTAGCTGCGCGCAGCACCCGCGTCCGCAGGTCGCGCCACCATGACCACTGGCTCAAAAGCCGCTATGGCCCGAGCCACCGCGGCATAACTCGCTTGCGCCAGGAGGTAGTAGTCGCTCCAGACCTCCGTGCGGGCCGACGAAGGCCACGCGATGAGGCAACGCTGGTGAGATCCCCACTCAGCCGGCATGCGAAAGCCGGCGGCCGCGGGGAACCGCCCGACCTCGTCGGCATCGAGCACCTGTGTGTCATCGCTTGGCATGCTTCTTCCTCCCTCGGGGCGCAAGTTGTCTTCGTTCGGGCTCTATTGATTGTACGATAAATCAAGCCCGCTATCAAGAGAGATCAACTGCGTGGCGGAAGCCCCGGACGGGACCCATCGACGGCAAGGTAGGGTGGGCGGCTGGCGTCAAAGAGGGACTGAGCGTTGACCAAAGGTTCGGTGGACATACGGGAGGCGGGCGGGCCGGAGCAGCCCCGGGCGGTGTCCCCCACCGCTCAGCGCATCCTTGATGCGGCCAAGCGCATCCTCATGGAGAAGGGTTACCAGCACTTCACCTTGAAGGAGATCGAGGAGGAGTCGGGCGAGTTTCGGGCTCTCGTCGCCTACTACTTCGGCAACAAGCGCGGCCTCGTTCAGACACTGTTCGATTCGCTGATGGCCGACGACGACGTCCGCCTGCGGGTTGAGCTTGCGGGAATCCTCGAGGCCGGCGAGCGCGTCACGACATTGCTCGACGCGCAACAGGAGATCTCAGCCGACTGGCGCGGCTTCCGGGCGTTTTACGAGCTTCTGCCCATCATCATGCAGGACGACGTAATGCGCGCTCGGCTGGCCGAGTCCTACGGCTCCTCGCGGGAGCTCGCCCGGTCCTGCCTTGAGAGCGAGAACGTCACCGTGAACGGCGCAGATCTCGAACGGCTGGCGGCACTGAGCGTGGCGGTCGTCGAAGGCCTGGCCGTGCAGTACGCGGCTGACCGTGAGGGCTTCGACCACGAAGGCACGTTTCGGCTGTGGCGCTCGATGGTGGTCGAACTCCTCAAGCGGCCGCCCGCCCAGTAGCGACCCCGCCGCGCTGGGCGGGTCTGGAACATACAGCCATCTTGGCGAGCTTCGTCGACGTCCGCTGGTTGTTCGATGACCCGGGGGAATGAGAGCGCCGGCTCGCAAAACCGCAGCTGCGGTTGGGCGGGACCCGAACGACTGGAGGTGGGGCTGCCGCACACGCCGCCGTCAATGAGATGCTCGGTCTTGGTGCACCACGTGTGTTCCAGGTCTCGAGGCCGTAAAACGACCGCTGGTCAAGTGGGTGGTGATGGCGAGCCGGCCTGTAGGCGGGGTTCTGTCCGCCTGCCGGCAAGCCGACAGGCGGGGTGGCCATCCATCTAAGCGGCCTACCTGGGGACATCGGACGGGCAGCCCGTCCCACGTTTGGCCTTGCTCCGGGTGGGGTTTACCTAGCCGGCCGGGTCACCCCGGCCGCTGGTGCGCTCTTGCCGCACCTTTTCATCCTTGCCTGTGCACGGCCACGCCGTGCCATCGGCGGTTTGTTCTCTGTGGCACTGTCCTGCGGGTCACCCCGACTGGCCGTTAGCCAGCACCCTGCCCTATGGAGCCCCGACCTTCCTCAGCCGCGCCGCACCGAAGCGCCACGCGACCGCGGCCACCCGGCCGACTCGCCATCACCGGCGCCATTCTCGCACGGCCTGGGCCGTCGTGTACCCGGCATGGCGCTGGTGGCGGGACGCGGTGGCTGTCATGGCGTCCGCACCTGTACGGGAGAGAGACGGGATCTGACGGCGCCGACCTCGGCGAAACGAAAAGCCTCCACAGGTCCTACAAACCCCAGCACCAACGGGAGGTGTGGGCGTCGCTCGCCGAAGCGCTCGGCTAGGTGTTGACGAGCACGAGTATCCGCCCGCACTGGTCGCAGTATCCGACGGCGTCCGGACCTGCTTGGCGGAGTCGGTGCAGCTCCCCCGGCGGAACCTGGAGGTGGCAACCGCTGCAGACGCCGCCGACCACACGCGCGGCGCCGATCCCGCTCAGCTTTGCCCTCAACCGCTCATAAGACGCCAGTAGTTCCGCCCCTATTCGAGCGGCGAGCTGTGCTCGGGCGGCGCGCACCCCCGTCGCCTCGGCCTCGATGGCCCCGGCAGCTATCCCCAGTTGCTCGCGGACAGCCTCCAGCTCCTCAGCAGAGCGCTGGGCCAGGTCCGAAAGATCCACTAGCTCCTGGTCGAGAGGCTCAAGAGCCTCCATGACCTCGATCTCTTGATCCTCGATCTCCCTTCGCTGCGAGCTGAGCGACGTCACCTCCTCACCCATGGTCTGCTCGTCTCGATACGAGCCTGCTCGCCGCGAATGCAGTCGTTGCTCGATGGTGTCAATCCGGGCGCCAACCGCCTGGGAACGCTGGTCGAGAGCCTCCTGCTGGGAGGCCAGCTTGTCGCGCTGGCGCTGTGCCTCGGCAACCCGCGCGCGCTGCTCGTCAAGTCGTGCGCCGAGCTCTGTGAACAAGGCTCGCTCGGGCAGTTCGCGGTTGCGATAAGCGAGGCGGGCGAGGGACAGATCCAGCTCTTGGAGCTCGAGCAACAGCGCCAGCTGCGAAGCCCCTGCGCTCGAGCCGCGGTCGTCTCCCGACGACTCGGGCTGGGACGGTTCGTTCTCGCTCGTAGGCATCTGGCCCGAAGGCTACTGCCAGGTCGACCTGGCGGTGATCAGTTCCGAGAGCAGTGCCGAGGTGCACGCCGCCACCGGCGTGCGCCGAGCCGCGTGGTCCCTCACGACGAGGTCGCGCCCCAAAGCGTCCGCCACCGTGGCGCCAGACTCGAGGCAGACCAGCAACCCGCCTAGGTAATCCCAACCACCGTGCGCGTCGCGCATGCAGTCGATGTACCCGTCGAAGGTCCCGTCTGCTACCGCACACAGGTCCAGGGCGGCGGCTCCGAGGGCTCGGTACTGCCTCCATCCGAGGTAGCGCGGCGGGCTTCCGGAAAGGCCGACGAGCGAGCGCCCGAGAGACTCCCGAGCCGACGGCGAGATCGTCTCGCCGTCGCGCCGCGCGCCTTTGCCCCGGACCGCCTCGTAGCTCGTCCCGGTGGCCTGGTTCACGACGAGCGCCACCAGTGGGCCAGAATCGTCCAAGACACAGATGCTCGTGGCATACCAGGGGATCTTTCGCGACGCGTTTGTAGAGCCGTCCACGGGGTCGAGAACGGCGAGCAGGGGCCGCTCGAGAGCACCTGGGCTCAGGCCCGATTCCTCGCTCAGCACGCCGAGCCCGGCCTCCACAAGGACACGGACGGCGACGTCGTCAGCAACCAGATCGGACCGATACTGCCCTGGCCGTGTACCGGCCAGCCCCCAGTCCGCCAGGCCGCGCAACGAGTCGGCGACGGCTCCGGCCGCCGCCTCGAGCACCCGGAGCAGATCCGCTTCATCCACAGCACCGCACCGTAGCGTGCGGAGCGCCGCCAGCGAACTCGCCTAAACTTCGCACGACATGGCTGTCATCGATGTTGCCGGTTACGTGGCCGAGCTCAAGGATCATGCCGTCGACCACAAGTTCCACGTGCACGATGAACGGCACTTCGTCGAGACGTACTCCCTTCGCCAGTTCTGGGAGGTCGACCTTCATCCGGAGGAGGGGTGCGGCGGCCCGATCGACCTTCATCTCGCGCTCGAAGTCGAGCCGAGGGTGCTGCTCGACTTCGAGGACGCCGTCGTGGCGCTTCCCGATGACGAGGACCCGCCCAACAACTGGTTCTTCCCGCTGACCTTCAACTGGGGCGTCCCGCCGCTGCCGAAGGGACCCGACCTGCTTCGGCTCGCCATTGATCTCGCCGGAATAGGCGGCGTCGACCTTCCCCTCGAGATCTCGGCGACGGACTCGTTCGGCTCGGTAACAGATGCCTCGGTGCGACGACTCACGATCGTGGCCCGCCAGCAGGTGTCGCTGGCGCGCGTGCTGGCGGGCGAGGAGCTGTTGTGCGACACCTTCGACCGTGCTTACGCGGTCACCCGCTATTTCCTTGACAACGCGCCGGAATGGCTGGGGGAACAGAGCTGAGCGGGCGCAGCGCCCACGGGCAGTCGCCCCTAGCGCAGTAGATCAGCTGCCCGGGGTCTCCCAGAGCTTGATGCCACCGAGGATGCCGGCGATGTTGTCGACGATGGTCACTGACGGATCCACGTGGCCCGATAGCACCCGCGAGTTCCCGCCTCCGATGTAGAGCCGGTCGTAATTGAGCAGCGAGTTGAAATTCGTGAACGCCTCCTGGGCCCGCCGGCGCCACCTCTTGGCGCCGATCGCGTGCAGGGCCGCGTTGCCGAGCTGCTCGTCGTACGTTTCGCCCTTGCGGAAGGGATGGTGCGACAACTCAAGGTGCGGCATCAGCCTCCCGTCGAGCAGCAAAGCCGTGCCGACTCCGGTGCCGAAGGTGACGACGAATTCGAGGCCCGAGCCGCTCGCGACGGCCAGCCCTTGCACATCGGCGTCGTTGGCGACGCGGGCGGGACGGCCGAATCGGCTCGCCAGCGCGGCGGCGAGGTCAAGCCCGGTCCATGCCTCAACGAGCGCGTCGACGACCGGCGATCCGGGGCCGGCGCTTGTAACGAAGTGGGGAGCGGTAAGCACGACGCCCTTGCGGACGACGCCCGGAAAACCGACCGCCACCCGGTCGAAGGCGGGCAAGGGCGCGATGAGCTGCGCCAGCGCGTCGAGCAGTGCATCCGGCGGGCACGGGTAGATCGTCGGCACCCGGACCCTGTCCGCAATGAGCTTTCCGGCGGCATCGAGCACGGAAGCCTTGAGGCCCGTGGCACCGACGTCGATCGCGAGTGTCGCCGGTCGCATGGGCAGCACCACCGTCCCTTGACCGAGCGAGTCGGCGGGCCTCGTCACGCGAACCTCTGAGTTCGCCTCGCGAGGTACGGCGCGCGTGGCGAGACGCCTCGCCGGGGTCGCCGCGCCGGATTGGTCGACGGGCTCGTCCCCGGCCGGCGTGGCAGGTTCGTCTTCGGGGTCGGGGCGGAGCCCCCCGGTGTCTTCCCCGTCGGTCACACGAGGACCCTTTCCCCGGCGGCCCCGGCCGCCGGCGATCCGAGCGGCTCATAGTCGCTGAGCAACTCGATGAGTGTGCGGACACCGAAGCCGGTCGACCCCTTGCCGAAGTCGCCCCAGTCCTCCTCGGTGTGGGCCGGCCCGGCCACATCGAGATGCACCCAGGGCCGGTCAGCGACGAACTCCTGCAGCAAGAGCCCGGCCGTGAGAGTGCCTCCCGCCCCGCGCCTGCCCGTGTTCTTCATGTCGGCGACATCCGAATCAATGTCTGACCGGTACCCCTTGGGCAGCGGCAGGGGCCACGTGGGCTCACCAGCGCGCGCGGAGGCGGCGCTGACCGCGGAAACGAGGCGGTCGTCGTTGCCCATGAGCCCGGCGATCTTGGTACCGAGAGCGACCACACAGGCGCCCGTCAGAGTCGCTATGTCGACTATCGCGTCCGGTTTCTCCTCCACCGCGAGGCAAAGGGCGTCAGCCAGCACCAAGCGTCCTTCGGCATCGGTGTTCAAGACCTCGATGGTCTTGCCGTTGCGGATGGTGACGACGTCGCCAGGCTTGATGGCCCGGCCGTCCGGCATGTTCTCCGTCGCCGGAGCGAAGCCGACGACTCGAACCCTGACGCCGAGGGCGCGGCACGTGCCGAGCGTCGCGATCACGGCCGCGGCGCCGCTCATGTCGCCCTTCATCGTCGTCATTCCCTCATAGGTCTTGAGCGACAAGCCGCCCGAGTCGAAAGTGATGCCCTTGCCCACCAAAGCGACGGTCGGCACGCTGCCGTCGGATCCTTTGTGGGCCTTGGCGGCGGGCGGCTCGTAGACGAGCTTGATGAGCCGCGGGTCCTGTACCGAGCCGGCGGCGACGCCGAGCAGGCCACCGAGACCCGCCGCGACGATCTCGTCTCTGTCGAGGATCGTCGCCTGGAGCCCGGAGCGCTCAGCCACCTCGACAGCGGCTTCCGCCAGCTGGGTGGGAGAGAGGGCGCCGGCGGGCTCGTTGCCCAGATCACGCGCGAGCCAGGTGGCGTCAGCGATCACGCGTCCCTTGCCGAGACCGCTCTCGGAGGCGGCAAAATCCTTGGCGGAGACAACGAGCGTCAGCGACTCGAGTGGATCGGGCTCCCCGGCGTGGTAGCGGGTGTAGCGGTACCGAGCACCGAAGAAGCCCTCGACAGCTGCCTCGGCGGCGAGTGCCGGCGCGAGGTCGAATTTGGCGATGCCCGTCAGATCGAGAGCGACATTCTTCGCGTCACCCGTGACGAGGGCGAAGGCGGCCACGGCCCGCCGCAAGGCGGCGGCGTCGAACGCCTTTGCATCGCCCAACCCGAACACGATGTCGGCGCGCTCCCCGGCGCCTGGTGCGGCCAGAGTCTGACCAACCTTGGCCTCGAAACGCCTTCGCTTGCACCAGGTCTTGTCGAGCTCGCGGCCCGGTCTTGCCGTCTTGAGGCCCTGGAAGGCACCCCAGCCGACGGCCTGGGCGTCGTCGGGGAGGGAGCGGGAGACGTTCGTCGAAGGTGTCAGGTGCGGTTGCATGAGAGCCATCATGCCCTGGCTCAGGGAGCCTGCACACGTCTTGTGCGAGCCGCCAGGGGTTCCGCTTCGCATGACCGGGCGAGAAGCCAGCAAAGATCGGACAGCCGGTTCAAGTAGGGGACGACCCGTGAGTCCGGGCCGAGGCCTGCCCCGACGGCGTTGCGCTCGGCGCGCCGGACGACGGTACGGGCGAGATCGAGCGTGGCACTCAGGCGGTCCTGGCCCGGCAGGATGAATTCGGCTGGCATGGCGCGGCCAGACTCGATCTCCTGGATGCGTCCTCCAATTGCATCCACCATCTCCTCGGTGACGAGCGATTCGCCCGCGACGAGCTTGCCGCGATTGCGAGGCGCCGTTGCCACCTCCGCCATGACGATCACCAGCCCTCGCTCCAGGCCCGCAAGCTCCGCGTCAAGGGCCTGGCCGCGCACCTCGGCCCGCGCCAGGCCGAGTACCGCCTGGGCTTCGTCGATAGCGCCGTTGGTCTCGATGCGCCTCGAGTCCTTCCCGACGCGACCGCCGTGTAACAGACCGGTCGTGCCGTCGTCCCCCCGCCCAGTCGAGATGCTCACTGGAACGCAGCGTACCGGCGGCCCGTCGGCGACGATGGACATCTCCTCGTCGGCGATCGCCGTCGCAGTCCACCGCCCCCGCCCTCTGGCAGGTCGCGCTCGGTAAGCTCATCTCGTGCTAACGAACCGAATGTGTTGGCAGAAGCGCCGGCGTCCCCTGGCAGCCGTCGTCGTGGTAGCGCTGTTTGGCATCGGAGTGGCGGCTTGCAGCTCGACCAGCTCGCCGCCAACGACAACCACGACGGCTCCGACGACCACGACGACGGTGCCGCTCCCACCGCTCGCGCAAGCGACTGCGGCCATCAAGCAGTCCTACGGGGTGCTGTTCGACCTCTCGAACCCGCAGCTCACACCCAAGCTGGCTGTCGTCCAAGGCGGCCAGTCACTGGAGACGGCCATGACGAACGCGCTGGAGAGCTCACTGGCCAAAGAGGCTACCGGCGCCACGGTGAGCAAGGTCGTGCTCGCGGAGGGCTCGGCCTGTTCCAAGCAAGGCGTGCCAAGCCCGTGCGCCAAGGTGACCTACAACATCTTGGGCCCGAAGAACGCCGTGGTGCTGAGCAACCAGCCCGG
The DNA here is from genome assembly GCA_050015475.1 of Acidimicrobiales bacterium. Taxonomy (GTDB): domain Bacteria; phylum Actinomycetota; class Acidimicrobiia; order Acidimicrobiales; family Bog-793; genus Fen-455. The sequence continues at coordinate 29,483 of JBEKBI010000021.1, forward strand.
GCTCGCCATCTACGTGCAGACCCGTTGGCTCGTCGCCAAGTCCACCATCTGCGGCCTGCTCTATCTGGAGAACGCAGGCGTCATGCCGGTCGGCTGTTCCAGCTAGACCTCTCTAACTCGCCGAGTGCTCGGCGACACAGTGGCGCGTGTCTTGAACTTGTTCCCGGCACCGTCCCGCCAACGACGGCCACGGCCGTACGATGGACACTGTGAAGGTTTCGACCCGTGGAGACTATGCAAGCCGCGCCCTGCTCTCCCTCGCGCTCCGAGAGGAATCCGCGCCTACTTCCGTGCGCGACATCGCGGAGCGGACGGGTCTCCCCCAGCCGTACTTGGAACAGATCCTGCTGGCGCTCAAAGGAGCCGGGCTCGTCCGCTCAAAGCGCGGGGTCGGCGGCGGCTACGTACTAGCCAGGCCGCCTGAACAGATAACGCTGGGCCAGATCGTCAGTGCCGTCGACGGCCCGATAGTGGCCGGCGATTTCGGCCCACCCCACCAGAACGGCGCCTGCGACCACGAAGGCCAATGCGTCCTCTTGGCCGTGTGGGCCGACGTCGGCGAGCACATGCGTCACCATCTTGACTCATTCACCTTGCAGGACATGGTGCTGCGCGCAAGAGGCCAGGCACCTGCACTTTCGGCGCTGGACTGACAACAGCCCGCCTGGGCCGCAACTAGCGCGCCCGCCGCTCGAGACTGGCAATCGCCCCGGCGCGGAATGATCGCGCCCTCAATCGCGTTGTCATCAAGTGAGCAGCAAAGCCCTAGCAAGGAGACACACACCATTCCATCCGAGAACAAGATCGAGGATGCAGACATGCTGGATCTGACGAACGGCGAGCGAGGCCACACCGCAAGAGAGGCCAACTCGGGCGGAGGGCCGGACCTGATGAGACTCTTCTTGGACGATCTCGGTCGCTTCCCGCTGCTGAGCGCAGACGAGCAAACAGCGCTCGCGCAGAGAATCGAGCAAGGCGACGAAGAGGCTCGCAAACAGATGATCGGCTCGAATCTGCGCCTGGTCGTGCACTGGGCACGCCGGTATCAAGGACGCGGCGTCGATCTCATCGACTTGGTCCAGGAGGGAACTTTCGGGTTGATGCGCGCCGTCGAGAAATTCGACTGGCGCAAGGGCTTCCGTTTCTCGACCTACGCGACCTGGTGGATCCGCCAAGCCCTGCAACGCGCCGTGCAGTCGAAGGGCCGCGCCATTCGCCTCCCCGAGGACGCGCTTGCGGCCGAATTCGAAGCCGACCCCGACCACGTGCGCCTGCCTCGCGTGGTGGCCAGCCTCGATCAGCCATTGACGAGCGAGGCGACCGCCACCCTCGGCGACCTCGTGTCCGGGGAGGAGCCCCCCTTCGAGGACGAGCTGGCCCACGCGCTCACGCTCGACAAGCTCGACGTCGCCCTCGGTCGGCTCTCCGAACTGGAACAACACGTCGTGAAGCTGCGCTTCGGCCTCGACGGCAGCTCGCCCGCCTCCTTGGAGTCGACGGCCCGCACCTTGGGCATCGGCGTACGACGCGTGCGGCGCATCGAGGCGTCAGCGTTGGCGTTTCTTGCCTCTCAGCCCGAGATCGAGGGAATCCACGACGCTGCTTGACGTCTAGCCAAGCCCTTCAGCTGGTCGCCCGCCGTCAGGTCCGCGTCCAGGTGCGGCGAGAGCGGTCCCATCGAGTCCGCAGGGGCGAGGCGACCTGTCAGGAGAACCGTTCGAGGACGGACTGAAGGTCTTCGGGCAATGCCGAGTCGAAGGAAAGGTCGGCCCCAGTAATCGGATCGGCAAAGCTCAAGCGCGCCGCATGCAGGAACGGGCGGGCGCATCCCGATCGCCTCCTGTCGCCCCGGTAGCGCACGTCACCGACCACCGGGTGGCCTATGGCAGATAGATGCACGCGTATCTGGTGGGTGCGCCCCGTCTCCAGGTTCATCTCGAGATACGTGGCCTCCAGCGGCTTGGAGAACCTCTCGAGCACGCGGTAGTGAGTACGCGCCGCCCGGCCTCCCGCTGAGACGGCCATACGTGTGGGATCGCGGAGCGACCGCCCGATCGGCGCGTCCACGACGCCCGCTTCGGTCTCGAGCACCCCGCAGGCGAGCGCCCGATATGTCCTCCGCACTGCCCTTTGCGCCAGTTGAGCGGTCAGTGAGTGGAAGCCTTCCGGTGTTCGGGCCACCGCGAGCAGGCCGGAGGTGTCCTTGTCCAGCCGGTGCACTATGCCGGGCCGGTCGGGCTCGCCGCACCCTAACGCCGGCAACTCCGCGAGCTCGGGGTAGATGCCGAGAAGGCCCGCGACAAGGGTCCCGGATCTGTGCGCCGCGTCCGGGTGTACCACCACGCCCGGCGGTTTGTCGACGACTATGACGGCCTCGCCTTCATACACGACACGGAAGGGCACCTCGCCCGGCATCGCTGGTGCCACAATTTCTTCCTCGTCCTCAGCCAGCATCTCCGAGTCGGTCCACAGGAGCTCTCCTGGTCGGACACGGCGGCTAGCGGACGACACGACGACACCTCCGATGCGCACTCCTCCGCCCGCGACCAGCTTCGCCACTTGCGCCCGGGTACGGCCCGTGAGCAGAGCCACCACCCGATCAACGCGCTCGCCGGCAAGGGCGCCGGGAATCTCGACGCCTTGAGT
>JBEKBI010000022.1:0-37689 GCA_050015475.1 Acidimicrobiales bacterium
GCGGCCTCATTGCCGTCGACACAAACCCATTGCCGAACGTCCACAATGCCTCCAGGGTCTAGAAGGGGTGGTGCCCCCTATTTTTAGCCCAAAGGAGACATGACGATTTCCAGCAGCTCCAGACCAACGTCCCGAATTGGCCCAACCTGGGCGCATTCCGGACAAACGAACATGTGGCCCGCAATGCCGGCCTCACCGACCGGCCCGGTATATCCGCATGCGCACTCGACCGTGAGAGGCGCGGACTCGATTTCGAGCACGGCGCCGTTCAGCGGAGTACCCCCCGTCAACATGACAAAGGCCTGCTGCATTTCCCCGTCGTGATCGGGTAAAGCCATGCGCACCCTGACGACCGATACGGGCTTTCCGTCAGCCCTGCGGCAGCATTCCTCGACAAGCTCGGAGACCAGCGACAGCTCATGCATTGTGCTTCTGTTGCTCCTGAATCACGTCGACAACTGCGTCGACAACGTTAGCCATGGCGCCTTCCACTTGAGGCGAAAGCGTGGTTCCGGGTTGGACGTCGGCGACCCGAACCGTCACCTGCACAGCGGGTGGTGACTGCCCGAACAGCGTGGCGGCAAGTTGGACCAGTCCGGCGGCGTCGACATGATGGGTGAACACCGGCCCCGACGTGGGAGTGGCGGTCACCCGAGCGGTCGACACCCGCCCGGCCGTGCCGGGTTCCTCGGAAGCGTCGACGAGCACGAGCAAAGTCGCTTGGCTCACATCTTCCGCCAATTCCGGCGTCAACTGATGGCGCGCGAGCACGGTCGCACCCTGCAGTCGCGGATCTAGCGCCAACAACTCGGCTGCCCGCCAGCCCGCTCCGTCGTCGCCGCGGAGCGGATTCCCGTAACCGATTACAAGAACGCCTTGTGCCGCGCTCACCTAGCCAGCTGGTCGAGAACCTGACCGTCGGCGCTGAGCAACTGCACTTCGAGCGGCATCTGTCCGATGGCGTGGGTCGAGCAGCTCAGGCAGGGGTCGAAGCAGCGGATGACCGCCTCGACACGGTTGAGCATGGGCTCCTCGATCTTCGTCCCGTTGACGTACTTCTTGGCCACTTCGAGCACCCCACGGTTCATCGCCATGTTGTTGTGCCCAGTGGCGATGATGAGGTTGGCCCTCTCCATCAGGCCGTTCTTGTCGACCTGGTAGTGATGGATCAAGACGCCGCGAGGCGCTTCCGAGACGCCAACACCCTCGGCGCGGTTGGCTCCGGCCACTGCCCGGACCCGGTCGTTCAGTATCTCGGGATCCGAGAGCAGCGCCTTGATGGAGTGGACGCAATGCAGCATCTCGATCAGCCTGGCGTGGTGGTAGTAGAAGGAGCTGGACGGGTAACGACCAAGCTTCTCCCGGTACTGCCCCAGTTCCTCGTCGGCCTCGGGAGTGCCCATCTGGTCGATTACGTTCAGCCTTGCCAGCGGCCCAACTCGGTACAGTCCGCCGGGATAGCCGAGGTCCTTCCAGTACGTGGACTTGAGGTACGACCACGGCTCGACCGCCTCGCCGATGTAGTCCCAGTAAGGCTTGGGGTCGACGTCATCCGCCAGGCGCTTGCCCTCGGCATCGATGACTCGCATGTTCCCGTCCGAGAAGTCGATGTCGCCGTTCTCGGCCACGAGCCCCATGTACAAAGAGGGGAAGTTGGCAAAGACAGACGCCTCGTCAGCCCACTTGGCGACGTTTTCCTTGTACCAGGCCAACGTCCTGCGAACTCGATCCAAAGCATCGGGGATCGCGGCCAGGATCTCGTCCCTGATCTCGGGCTGAAGCGGGTGGCTCACGCCTCCGGGCACGATCCATCCGGGGTGGACCCGCTTGCCACCGAGTCGCTCGATGATCTGCTGGCCGAACTTCCTCATGGCCACGCCGTCGAGCGCCATCTGCGGCGCTGCCTCGGCTACGCCGAGGATGTTGCGCGAGGCGACGGCGCCGTCGAAGCCCAGGAGCAGGTCCGGGGACGACAGGTGGAAGAAGCTGAGGGCGTGCGACTGCACCATCTGGGCGAGGTTCATCACCTTGCGAAGGCTCGTCGCCGTGGGCGGGATCGTCACGGCCATGAGGTCTTCGCAGGCCTTGGCCGACGCGATCAGGTGGCTGACCGGACATATGCCACATATGCGGGCCATGAGGGCCGGCATCTCGTGGAACGGCCTCCCCTGACTGATCCGCTCGAAGCCACGGAACTGGGTGACGTGGAAATGGGCGTCAACCACTTCACCCCGCTCGTCCAGCTGAATGCTGATCTTGGAGTGGCCTTCGATCCTCGTTACTGGTTCGATAATGATTTGAGACATTCTCTCTCCGAGCTCAGGTGCCGAACCGCGACATGGTGCCGGTGTCTGGCAGCTTCCCAGCAAGTAGTTCGCTAACCACCCAGAAAATCTGGTCCGCGGTTGGCGGGCAGCCAGGCAGGAAGACATCCACATTGACAATTGCGTGAACTGGCAGCGACCTGGGCAGCAGTTTCGGGATCACCTGCGTCGGCCGCTGTGCATTCACAGACACGTTTTCGATATACGCCCGCTCAAAAAGTGGCTCCGGACCCATGGGGTTCCGGAGGCCGGGCACGTTCGAAGTAACTGCACAGTCCCCGAGTGCCACGAGAACCCGGGTGCGCGCACGCACCATCTTGATCTTCTCGAGGTCTTCCTCGCTGCTGACGGCGCCCTCGACAAGCGTCACATCGACGCTCTCGGGGAACTCCTTCGTGTCAACGAGGGGGCTGTAGACAATGTTGGCCAAGCTGGCTACATCGAGGATGCGCTCGTCCATGTCGAGGAACGACATGTGGCAGCCAGAGCAGCCGTCCAACCACACCGTTGCAACGCTCGCCTTGGTCACTTCTGTCCCTGCTCCAGAGTCCGGAGGTACGGAAGGAATCTCCGCTTATGTTTGGCTTCGGCCACCGATCGGCCTTTCTCGAACAGGGCGCCCGTCGGGCACACCTGGACACACTTCCCGCAACTGGTGCAGGTCGTCGACTCGCCCCACGGGGTTCCCATGTCGGTGATCACGCGGGTCGCGGAACCTCTGCGGAACAGGTCCCAAGTGTGCGCCCCCTCGATCTCATCGCACACCCGGATGCAGCGAGTGCAGAGGATGCAGCGGTTGTGGTCGATTGCGAACCGCTCGTGACTGGCGTCAACGCCAACGACGGGCTCGAGCGCCGGCAGGTCGAAGTGGTTGACTCCGAGCTCCTGGGCCGCCGCCTGCAGTTCGCAGTTGTTGTTGGCCACGCAGACCGAGCAGACATGCTTGCGCTCCACGAAGAGCATCTCGATGACCGTGTGCCGGTAATCGTGAAGCCGAGGCGAGTCGGTGACCACCGACATCCCCTCCTCAATCTTCGTTACACAGGCCGCGAGAAGCTTGTTGACGCCGACGACCTCGACCACACAGAGCCTGCAAGCCGCCACGTTGGACAGCCCCTCTAGGTGGCAAAGGGTCGGTATATGGATCGAGTTCTCGCGAGCAACTTCCAAGATCGTCTGATCTGAGTTGCCGGCAACGTCCTTACCGTCAATTACAAGGGTCAGTACGCTCATACTGTCACCGCCGCCTTCATCGGGCACACTCCAGCTGGGCAAACGTGATCCTCGATGTGGGCGACATACTCATCCCGGAAGTAACGGAGAGTGCTGAACACCGGGTTAGGGGCGTTCTGTCCCAACCCGCAAAGGCTCGCACTTCTCACCATGTCGGCCAAACGTTCGAGGATCGGCAGATCCCCGGGCTCTCCTTCGCCGCGGGTGATCTTGTCGAGCAGGCTATGCAGCTGGACGGTGCCGACCCGACAGGGGACGCACTTTCCGCAGGATTCCTCCCGGCAGAAGTCCATGAAGTACTTGGCGACATCGACCATGCAAGAGGTCTCGTCCATGACGATCATTCCGCCGGAGCCCATGATGGAGCCGGCCGCGGCGAGCGACTCGTAGTCGACCGACATGTCCAAGTTGGCGGCCGGGATGCAGCCACCAGAAGGTCCACCGGTCTGCACCGCTTTGAACTCGGCGCCTCCGATGATCCCGCCTCCGATTTCGAAGATGATGTCGCGCAACGTGATGCCCATCGGCACCTCGATAAGCCCGGTGTTGACGACCCGGCCTGCGAGGGCGAACACCTTGGTGCCTGGGCTCTTCTCCGTACCGATCGCCTTGTACCACTCGCCGCCGTTCTTGATGATCGACGAGATGTTGGCGAATGTCTCGACGTTGTTGATCAACGTCGGCTTGCCCCACAGGCCGGAGTTCGCCGGGAACGGCGGGCGGGGCCTCGGGGTGCCGCGGCGACCCTCGACCGAAGCGATGAGCGCCGTCTCCTCACCGCAGACGAAGGCGCCCGCTCCAATGCGGACGTCGATGTGGAAACTGAATCCCGTCTCGGCGATGTTCGCTCCCAGCAACCCGCTGCGCTCTGCGTCACGGATCGCCTGGCGCAGCCGCTTGACTGCCAGGGGGTACTCGGCTCGCACGTAGACGTAGCCGTGGTTGGCACCGACGGCGTAACCCGCGATCGCCATGCCCTCGAGGACCTGCTGGGGCACGCTCTCAAGCACGCTCCGGTCCATGAATGCGCCCGGGTCGCCCTCGTCGGCGTTGCAGATCACGTACTTGCCTTCGGCGCCCGAGGACTTGGCGACAGTGCGCCACTTCAGCCCGGTCGGGTATCCGGCGCCGCCTCTGCCCCTGAGGCCGCTCTTGACGACCTCTTCCAGAACCTCTTCGGGCTTCTTGGTGGTCACGACCTGCGTCAGTGCCTCGTAGCCCCCGTGGGCCACGTAGTCGTCGACGTCTTCGGGGTCGACGACGCCGGAGTTCGCGAGCACGATGCGCACCTGGCGGGCGAAGAACGGGTCGTTCTCGGTCGTGCGCCCCTTGCTCTGCTTGCCCTCCAAAGCGTCGACGACACGATCGATCGACTCAGTCGACGAGGCGTCCACGGCTTCGAACAGCTGTCCTCGCTCCGGCACCTCGACCAGCGGGCCGGCGGCACACAAGCGAAGGCACCCGACTCGCCTCACGGCGACGTCGGTCAGGCCTCGCTCAGTGATCCTGCCCTGGATCGCGTCCAGAACCTTCTCTGCCTCGAGCGACATGCAGCCTGCGGCTTCGCACACATTGGCGCATGCCCGTGGCTGAGTCTTCGTTTCGTCCTCGCGGCTAGCGACGTCGGTCATGAGCCCAGTCCCTCCAGGATGACGTCGACGGTTTCGGGAGTAGCCCTTCCCTGGACGCTGCCGTCGACCACGACTGCCGGGGCCATGCTGCAAGCCCCCAGGCAGCGGGCGTTCAGCAACGACACGTTGCCGTCCTCGCTCGTCTCACCGGGCCTGACGCCCAGCCGGTCATAGAACCGCTCCAACAGAGCGGAGGCGTGGTTGATGTAGCACGCAGTCCCGGTGCACACGACCACGGCGTGCTTGCCCTGGGGCTTGAGGGTGAAAAGGGAGTAGAAGGTCGCCACGCCATAGACACGGCTCAGCGGGACCCCGAGGGCGTTGCCGACATATTCGAGCACCTCCGGCTCCAGGAAGCCGAAGGCTTCCTGGACGGCGTGCAGGACTTCGATGAGGGCGTCCGGCGAGGACCCGCGTCGACGTATCCGCGCGTCGATCATCTTCCACTTCTTGTCATCCGTTGTAGGTACGTCAGTGACGGCAGTCGACATTGGACCTTCCAAGAGTGTTGGTGCGTGCAGCATAGTTTGGGCCGCACGCGGAGCGCCAAATCGGCTCGACCATACACGTCACGGGCCCCAGAGGGCACGAATTCGAGCCGATTCGGGCTTTGCCAGACCGGAAATCCACTCGAGGCCGAGCGGCCCGACTCGCTCCGCGCTCGGGTCCTCGAGCCGGCTCGAGTCCCCGGGCGATCCTTGCGCCACGCGTCACGGGCGGTGGCGTCGAGATCCTCCCGTGCGAAGCGCGGCACCGTCACGGGGCCCGTAGGTGTACTCCTTCTCGAGGGCCGCCAACGCTCCGCCCGAGAGCGTCCGCGTCTTGCCCTTCGAAACCATGTACTCGATCTTCGTGACGGGCCCGACCTTGTACCAGGCCTTCACCGCGATCACGTAGCCCGCCTTGCGGGCGTTCGTGTAGGGCGACAAGTCAGACCAAATCGCTGGCGCCGGGTTGATCGTGTCGGGCAGGTGGTCCACCACGTAGATGGTCACCTTGGCGGCGTTGACGGATGCGACGACACCCTGGAACGCGTTCGGATGCCACGGCGTGTCGGATATCCCGCGAACGAGCATCCACGGCACGCCCTGCGACGCGCAGGCAAACGCGAAGCCGGTGCCCTCGTTCTCCTCGGCGTCCGACTGGTAGACGGAGTCCTCCGACTCGATGAACGACAACGGCTCGGTCCAGACCGGTGCCTGTCCAATCACTCCCACGACGACCTTGTTGCTAATGGAGCCTGTCGCCGTGTCACCGGTCGCGTTCGCAACCGAGATGGTCCCCAGAGACGGCGCATCCTCTGCCGTCTTCACGAGCTGGCGGGTCGCAGCGAAAGCGTCGATGTACACCCACGCCCTGTTCACCGTGAACGTCCCGTAGCCGAAGTTCTTGGCAGTGGACGGAGTCGGCAATGGGTTGTCATAGCCGGCGATGGAGTCTCCCGCGGTCGAAACGCCGGGTCCCACATGCATCTCAACGCCTTCGTAGGCGGTCTGGTACCCGCCGAGCTGATAGTGGAGGTTCGACTTGTCGATGACCATCCCGCTCACGACGACGTCACCCACGTTGATGACGGCAGTTTCGGCCCCCGCCGTCCCGGAGAACAACATGGCCCGGGGGTGGAAATGTGTGATCAGGATGTAGGCGGCCAGCTCAGCTGACTCGTCCACCTCGCCGCTGAAGACGTCCACCACCGGGTGTCCGTCGATCGTGCCGACGTAGAAGAGATAGCCGTCGATGTACACGGACTTGGTCACGTGCATGGCAGCAAGCACGGGAGCCTGCTCCATCCCCACCGCACTCAGAATCCCTATCGGGGCGACCGCTGGAGTCGACGACGCCTTTGCCGTGGTGGAGCCAGAGGCGGCCGCGCCTACTCCGACCAGGCAGCCGGCGACGACAACCGCCGTCAGCAGCATCCAGCGAGCACGACCACGTAAGACCGCACCGCCCCCGGCGCGCTCACGACCTCTCCGTCGATTGAAGAAAGACATAGCTCTCCTTCCCTCGTCCAGCCCGATACGGACGACTCGCCACCCATCGTAAGCACGGGCAAGCAGTTACGCTGCCGTGCCTCCCAAGGCTGTGGTCCGGAGGCTTGCGCCAAAGGTCGGAGTGAGGTCAGGACCCGAAAACCCACACCTCTTCACCGATCGGGTCGATGTTGTTGGCCCAGATCCAGTTGATCGCCTCGTCGCTCACCCTGACGCAGCCGTGCGAAACCGGATACGGAGGCACAAACGAGTCGCCGTGGATGGCGATGCCGCCGGGGGCGAAGAAGCGTGGGCGCCAAAGCGCACCCAGCGAATCGACGTCGAGTCCGTTGATTGTGCCGTAGGTGTGGAACACGCCCGTCGGTGTGATCGCCACCGACGTGACGCCTTTATCCGTGTAGGTGTAGCCACCCCCGGTCGAGGTGTTGAGCGTGTAGGCGAGCTTGCCACCCTGGATCACCATCAACAGGTCGTCGTTGAGGTTCACCTCGATCAGGTTGCCGCCCGCAGGTCGTGGCACCGGGACGGCTCCGCGCGCCAGCGCGATCGCCGTGGGAAGGTCAATCGTCCCGGTTCGGACAAGTCCGGCGGCCTTCTGAAGTGCCCAGACGGCCTGCTCGGTGGCATCGCCGAAGTACCCGCCCGGCGCCCCCAGCCAGTAACCGAGCGCCGTGAGCCGCTGTTGCAGGTTGACTACCGCCGGCCCCGAGTCACCGTACTCAAGCCCCGTGGTGAGGTAGGTCCACGTTTCCCAGATGGCCTTGTGGCCCGGGTTGTAGATGACGAGGTTGCCATCGTTCTGGACGAACAGGCCGTATCGCTTGCTCCTCCTGTTCCCACCGCTACCCGAGTCCCAGATCGGGTGGGAGTCCTTGTAGATGACCAGATTCCCGTCGGTCTGCATGGCGACGTAGTCCGGAGCCTCGCGGGCCGTGCTGGTGTACCACAGCGCCCTTCCCTCGAAGTAAAGGACGAGGTTGCCGTCCCTCTGCATACAAAGCCGATAGAGCCCGTTGGGAGAGACCAGCGCGGAGCCGTCTTGCAGCGTGGACCCGGCCTGGAGGTGGTGCGCGATGACGGGAGGCGCGTTCTTGGCGGCGGCGCTGCGGGACGCCGTTGCACCGCTGGTCGCGGGCAGTGCGAGCAGGGCGAGAACGGTGACCGTGAAAACCAGGACCCGGGCAGAAGCGCGAACGCGCGGCCTATGTCCCCCTCGTCGTGGCTCCTTGTTCAGGAAGCAAGCCTTCACGTGACCCTCCCAGCGCTCGAACTTCCTCACCTGCGCGCGGCAGTTGCGGTGTTCATGAGATCGTAAACGCGTTCGGAGCGAGCTGGTGTCGCCCCGGCACGCGGGCAGTCGGGGGCACGCCAAATACGCACTGGCTACCAGGGCTTTCCTGTCCCGGCCTCTCCCCGGCTGAATCCTGACTTGAGAGGTCAGGTATCGCTCGCTAGCATCTTGCCGTAAGGGCAAGGTCAACGGATCTGTTAATACTGCCCCCGAGAGAAGGAGACCACTGACATGGCCGACTGGGGCTTCGAGACCCGCCAGATCCATGCCGGTGCCGTGCCCGACCCGGCAACTGGGGCTCGCGCGGTGCCGATTTATCAAACGTCGAGCTACGTGTTCCGGGACACCGAGCACGCGGCCGCTCTCTTCGGGCTCACCGAGCTGGGGAACATCTACACCCGCATCATGAACCCGACACAAGCGGTATTCGAAGACCGCATGGCCGCTCTCGACGGGGGCGTCGGTGCTCTCGCGACCGCCAGCGGCCAGGCTGCCGAGACGGTCGCTCTGCTCAACCTTGCAGACAGCGGCGGGCACATAGTCTCGTCGGCTTCGCTCTACGGAGGCACCTACAACCTGCTCCACTACACGTTCCCGAAGCTGGGCGTCGAAGTGACTTTCATCCACGACCCCGATGACCTGGACTCTTGGCGCAGCGCGATACGACCCAACACGCGGGCTTTCTACGCGGAGACCATCGGCAACCCGAAGGGGGACGTGCTCGACTTCGAGGGCGTGTCAGCCATCGCGCACGAGAACGGAATCCCTCTCGTCGTTGACAACACCGTGGCGACGCCCTTCTTGTGCCTCCCACTCAGCCACGGGGCGGACATCGTCGTCTACTCGGCGACGAAGTTCATCGGGGGCCACGGGACCTCTATTGGCGGGGTAATCGTGGACGGCGGCAAGTTCGACTACGTGAAGAGCGGTCGCTTCGCGAGCTTCACTGAGCCCGACCCGAGCTACCACGGCGTCGTCTTCTCGGAGCTGCCCGAGCCGCTCCGACCAGCTCAGTACATCTTGAAGGCCCGCCTCCAGTACCTGCGTGACATCGGCGCGTCGATCGCCCCCCTCAATTCGTTCCTTTTCATCCAGGGCCTCGAAACTCTGAGCGTCCGGATGGAACGTCATGTGAGCAACGCCCTCGCCGTGGCCAAGTGGCTCGAGGCCCGTCCCGATGTGAAGTGGGTCAGCTACCCCGGCCTCGAGTCGAGTCCCTGGCACGCCCGGCAGCTCAAGTACCTCCCCGCCGGTGCCGGCGCAATCCTCACCTTCGGCGTCGAGGGCGGCAAGGAGGCAGGCCGGCGCTTCATCGAGGGGCTGGAGCTGTTCAGCCACCTGGCGAATGTGGGGGATGTTCGCAGCCTCGCGATCCACCCGGCGACCACCACGCATTCGCAACTCACCGAAGAGGAACAGGCGACAACAGGCGTGACACCCGACCTGATCCGGCTTTCTATCGGCATCGAGACCCTCTCCGACCTCCTGGCCGACCTCGAGTCGGGTTTCCGAGCCGCCAAGGGCGCCTGATCTGAGCACGGCGAGAACCGAGGTCCCGGTCACCGGGGCGTGGCGACCGGGAGATCCTCCCGGTCGACGAAGGTTCGCGTCGCTTTTCACCAATGCGAGCAGGGTGCCTGCCGGCCTCGACCTCGAGGCCGGCGGCAGCTTGCCCGCAGTCACGGTCGCCTACGAGACGTGGGGCGAGCTCGACGCGCATGCCTCGAACGCAGTCCTCGTTCTGCACGCCCTCAGCGGCGACTCGCACGTATGCGGCCCGATCGGGCCTGGTCACCCGAGTCCGGGCTGGTGGGGTCCGCTCGTCGGGCCAGGAGCGCCGATCGACACGGACCGGTTCTTCGTCGTGTGCCCGAACGTCCTCGGAGGCTGCCAGGGCACGACCGGCCCCAGTTCCGAGGCCCCAGATGGGCGGCCTTTCGGGTCTCGGTTCCCCGTCGTGACCGTGAAGGACCAGGTCGCCGTCGAGCACGCCTTGGCCACCGAACTCGGCATCGACAGGTGGTACGCAGTCACCGGTGGGTCAATGGGCGGGATGCGCGCCCTACAGTGGGCTGTGGATTTCCCGGCTCAAGTGGAACGCGCCATCGTGCTCGCCACTGGGGCAGCAGCCAGCGCGGAGCAGATCGCCCTCTGCTGGCTGCAGAGCCAGGCGATCCGTCTCGACCCCGACTTCCACGGCGGTGACTATTACTCCGCCAGGCGTGGCCCCCGCGCCGGTCTCGCGATCGCCCGGGCGATAGGTCACCTCAGCTACCGCAGCGAATTGGAGCTTGAGCAGCGGTTCAGCAACAAGCCGCAGGGCGACGAGGTCCCTTTGCACGGAGGCCGGTATGAGGTCGAGTCCTACTTCGCACATCACGGCGAGAAGATGATCAACCGCTTCGACGCCAACAGCTACATCGTGCTCAGTGACGCCATGAACCACTACGACCTGGGTCGCGGCTACGGCGGGGCCCGGGCGGCGCTCAGCCGGGTCCGGGCGGATGTCACCCTCGTCGGCATCTCCTCCGACCGCCTCTACCCCCTGCGTCTCCAGCGCGAGCTCGCCGAGCTGCTCGGGCGCCCCAACAACTTGGAGATCATCGACTCGATCGTCGGCCACGACGGCTTCCTCGTCGAGCACGAAGCCGTGGGAAAGGTCGTCAGGAGCGCGCTCGACTCCTGAGTCCGGGTTGCGTGACACCAGGCACTGGGCTCCCGGGCGTCACTCGCATTTGAGATCGCGATACCGAAAGGCGACGCCGCCGGCGACGCTGGCAGCCGCTCCCAGCGCCAGCAGCACTCCTCCGCTTGTCCAGTCCGGGTTCGCGGCCGGAGCCGCCGCCATCTGGTGGAACAGGGAAGTGTCGAGCAGCCAGTGGTTCACGTGGACGATCCCGCCCACGAGCTCGACGAGGAACGACCACACGAGCACCCCGTAGGTGACACTGCTCGCCGCCCGCGGCCTGAGCCCGAGACACAGGGCTCCGATCCCGAGCAAGCAAACTGCCGCCGGGACCACGTTCAGTCCCGCCTCGAGGATCCTCACGAGGCTGATCCCGCCGTCCTGGCTGGCCGTTCCCAACCAGGTGAACAGCCCAGCGAGCAGCCCTCCGCAAACAAGCACGGCACCGGCGAGGAGGATCCGGCCCGCGAACCACCTGGGCCGGGAGACCGGGCGGACGAGGAGGTGGTCCAGCCGCCCCTCCGCCTCCTCGGCGCGTGCCGAGCTGATCTGGCCGGCGGCTACGAACGCCACCATCACCGCCATGAGCAGGAACGCCACGCCCAGATAGGCCTCGGTCCCGGCCGCCCCGAGGCGGGAGAGCACTCGCATGATGCTGGAGGAGTTCGTTAGCGCGCTCCCCGCCGACTTGGCGACCATGCCGAGCAGGAGCCCGTAGAGCGAGATGCCGAGCCCCCACCCGATGAGGGTCGAGCGCATGAGACGGAGGTTCAACCCTGAGGGTCCGAACAACAGGCGCGTGTGGGCAGCCGAGCTCGCACGGTCCGGGAATGTGCTCGCCCCCAGGTCGCGCCGCCCCGCTAAGCGCACGGTGAGCACGCCCATCACGGCGATGAGCCCGGCCATCGGCAGCAGAGCGAGGGGGCGCGGCGACGTCAGCGGCTGCAGCTCCTCGACCCAGCCGAGGGGGCTCGCCCATCTCAGCCAGCCGAGACCCGTGCCTGAATCGGCCACCATGCGGAGCGCGTAGCTACAGCCGAGGATTGCGGCCGCGTATGCGGACCCCTGACGGCGCGTCGCCGCGAGCTGGCCCGCGAAAGCTCCTATGGCGAGGAACATGGCCGCGGCTGCTACGACTGCGAGCGCAAGGAACAGCGCGCCCCCGACACCGATGCCGACCTTGCGTAAATGTCCCACGGCGACGGTAATGACCGCCGTGACAACCCAGAGTGCGGCTGCTCCACAAGCCAGGCCCGCAAGAGCCTGAGCGGCGGCGCTCTTCCGGGTGGTCTGTCCGGCGAGCAGCAGCTCCCAACGACCCGCGTCCTCCTCGCCGCGCAACAGCCTCGTCCCGGCGAGAAGTCCCCACACGGCGCCAACGACGGCGAGGACGGCCAAGCACTTCCACACCGTGAAGCCCGCAACCGTCTGGATCTCGTGAGCGGGACCCACGAGGGCGCTGATCCCGGCATTGGACCCGAACTCCTTTGCCAGGCGGAGCCGCTGGGCGATGGTCTTGTAGCTGGACGCGTAGGCGAGTGCCTGCGTGGCGAGGTAGGCACCGAACACGTAGCCCCAAATCGCCCCGGACCGAACTGCCCGGCGGGCGGTCACCCGCGCCACGACCGTCGCGGGCCACCGGCCCGCCGCTTCCGGCGCGACCAGCACCGACTCAGCCCGCATGAGCCGGTGAGTCCCCGGTGGCGTCGTCTGCACCGTACTGAGCAAGGAAGAGCTCCTCCAAAGACGGCTCTCGGCTCAGCAATTCCTTGACCTCCGACGCCGCAAGCGTTTTCAGCAGGGGCTCGATTGCCCCCCTCACCTGGCACCGAACAAGCTGTCCCTGCACGACCACGGAGCTCACTCCGGCTACGGCGGAGAGATCAGGGACCGGGCCCTCGAAGGTTGCCTCGACCGTTAGAGCGGAAAGATGGCGCATCTCGGCGAGAGTCCCCATCTCCACGAGTCGGCCCTCGCGCAAGATGCCGATCCGGTCGCACAGTGCTTCGACCTCGCTCAGAATGTGCGAAGACAGGAAAACGGACTGGCCTCGCTCGCGAGCCTCTGCCACGCAATGACGGAAGGCCTGCTCCATGAGGGGGTCGAGTCCGCTTGTCGGCTCGTCCAAGACGAGCAGATCGGGCCGGGTCATCAGCGCCGCGATAAGGATCAGCTTCTGGCGGTTGCCCTTGGAATAGGTGCGGACTTTCTTGGACGGGTCGAAGTCGAATCGCTCAACCAGCTCACCGCGATAGGTATCGTCCACCTTGCCTTGCACGCGCCCGAGCAGGTGGAGGGTCTCGGCGCCGGTGAGAGACGGCCACAGGCTCGCCTCGCCGGCCACGTAGGCGAGCCGCCGGTGAGCTTCCACGACTTGGCGGTGAGAGTCGAAGCCGAAGATCTCGGCTCGTCCCGCGGTCGGCTGGATCAGTCCGAGCAGGAGGCGGATTGTGGTCGTCTTGCCGGCTCCGTTCGGGCCCAGACACCCCACGACCTCTCCTCTGCCCACCTCGAGGTCGAGTGCTTGGAGGGCGTGAACATTTCCGTAGTGCTTGGTCAGGCCCTCGGTTCGAACGGCCACAGCCTCCATCGCACGACCTCCTGGCTCGCGCCCCAACTTAGGGTCCGCAGGACTCCTGGTCGGGACAAGACACGCAGGTTCGCAGCCTCATAGGGCACGCCGCTGCCGCTCCCCCGGCCAGGCTGGACGAAAGAGGCGTCCTGTACGCTCGGCAAAGTGATCGATCTGCACGTTCATTCCACCTGTTCGGACGGGTCGGAAACTCCGGAGCACATCGTCGAACTCGCCGTAACGGCGGGCTGCACGGCCGTCGCCCTCACCGACCACGACGGTGTCGCGGGCGTCGCGAGAGCTCGAGCCGGAGCGACGAATCTCGGTGTCGCCGTCGTGTCAGGCTGCGAGGTCTCGTGCGTCATCTCTCCCGGGACCATGCACCTGCTCAGCTACTTCGTCGAGCCTGGCGACGGCCCCTTGCAGTCCGAGCTCGAGCGGCTGCGCCAAGACCGCGCCGAGCGCAACGAGCGACTCGTCGCGCGCCTGCAGGACCTAGGTCTGCCGGTGTCATTCGAACAAGTCGAGGCGGCAGCTGGCGGCGGCGTCATCGGACGGCCCCACTTCGCATCCGTCCTCGTGGAGAACGGCGCGGCCGCCGATATACAAGACGCCTTCGACCGCCTGCTGGCTAAGGGTGGTCCCGCCTACGTCCCGAAGGCCCGCGTTGACGCGACGACCTTGATTCGCGCCGCAACGGCCTCGGGCGCGGTCGCGGTGCTCGCCCATCCGTTCTCCTTGGGCCTCGCCGCCCCCGAGTTCGAACGGGTCCTCGACGAGCTCGTCGCGGCCGGGCTAACCGGCATGGAGTGCTACTACGGCCGGTACTCGCCCGAAGAACGCGCCGGGCTCGTCGAAGTCGCCAGGCGGCACGGCCTGGTGGCAACCGGAGGCTCGGACTTCCACGGCCGCTTCAAGCCGGACCTATTTGTTGGGACGGGAACCGGCGACTTGGACGTGCCGGATGCGGCGCTCAGCGAACTCGAGAGTCGCCGGCCCACGACCAGGGCCTAGCCCGCACAGGCAACAGGAACCGTCCGCGCCGGGCGCGCCTCAGCCGCCCTCACCGGCGAGGTGGTCGCCGAAGAACGACCAGATCCTCGCCCAACCGTCCTTGGCGACCTCCGGGCGGTAGGTCGGCCGATCGGTCGCGAAGAAGGCGTGGCCGGCGCCTTCGTAGATGTGGAATTCGTAAGACTTGCCCGCTTGCTTGAGGACTGATTCGAGTTCGTGCACGTCGTCCGGCGACGGGTGCTGATCGTCGGCGCCGAACAATCCGAGCAGGGGACAGGAAAGGTCCTTCGCCATGTGCACGATGGGGGTCACCTTGAGCGGCGATCCCTCCGGCGGCGTGCCGACGACGAAGGCGCCGTAGCAGTCGACGACGGCGTCGAGCGGGAGGCTGCAGGCGGCCAAGAACGACTGGCGCCCTCCCGAGCAGTAGCCGATCGTGGCGACGCGCCCATTCGAAGACGGGAGCGAGGTAACAAGGCGAATACAGCCCTCGACGTCGCCCACGAGCCGGTCGTCCGGTACCCCACCGAGAGCTCTGGCTGCCGCCGAGGCTTCCTCCGGGCTCGCGCCAGGTGCCTCGCGGCTGTACAGGTTCGGGCAGATCGCGAGGTATCCGTGGGCGGCGAATTTCCTGGCTATCTCCTTGGATCCCTCGTCGTAGCCGGGCATATGGTGGATCACCACCACCGAGCCGAAACGGCCTTTTTCGAGCGGCTGCGCGAGATACGCCTCGATCCCGTCGCCCTTGTGACCCGTGA
The DNA here is from genome assembly GCA_050015475.1 of Acidimicrobiales bacterium. Classification (GTDB taxonomy): domain Bacteria; phylum Actinomycetota; class Acidimicrobiia; order Acidimicrobiales; family Bog-793; genus Fen-455. The sequence goes on from JBEKBI010000022.1 coordinate 15,504, forward strand.
CCCGGACGGTTTCCGCCCGCAGTGAATCTGTCATCGCCGTTCCCGCCTCCCCAGCTGTGACCGACCGAAGCGGCCCCATTGTCCCTCACGCGGGCGCGGGCTGACACGGACTCGCATCGCCTCGTGCAGTCACAACCTCTCCGAGCAGTTCCGGTTGGTCAGATCGAGAAGTCTTCGCCCGACCAGACGCCCACTTCCGAGGGCCGGACGTCGTGGCGAGGCAGGTGGCCCTCGATGTCCTTCTCAAGCTCGTCGACGCGAAGCAACAACGAGTGGAGGCTGGATCCGAGCAGGTCCGGCATGAAGGCGGACTCGAGGTCCGGCATGTCCGTCGGCCGGTGCGGCCGGCTGCGGGCGATGACTTGTCCCGGGATGCCGACGACAACCGAGTTGGGCGGTACCGACTTCACGACGACGGCGTTGGCACCGATCCGGCTGTCATCGCCGATCGTGATCGGTCCCAGAACCTTGGCTCCGGCCCCGACCGTGACGCGGTTCCCCAAAGTCGGATGGCGCTTCTCCTTGTTGAGGCTTGTGCCGCCGAGCGTCACGCCCTGGTAGATCGTCACGTCTTCGCCGACTTCGGCCGTTTCCCCGATCACCACGCCGCAGGCATGGTCGATGAACACTCCCTCGCCGAGAACGGCGGCCGGGTGGATGTCAACGCCGGTGGTCAGGTACGCGACCTCGGAGAAGGCGCGCGCCAGCAGCTTCAAGTGGTGGTGCCAGAGCCAGTGGCTGAACCGGTGGCACCACAGCGCATGGACGCCCGAATAGCAGATCGCAATTTCGAGCGAGGAGCGCGCCGCTGGGTCGCGATCTCGGGCCGATCGAAGATCACGCCTCAGCGTCGCGATCATGCTCAGTCGCCGAGTCCCTCGAACAGCGCCGTGGACAGGTAGCGCTCACCGAACGAGGGGACGATCACGACGATCAGCTTGCCAGAGTTCTCGGCGCGTGCCGCCACCTGGAGGGCGGCCCAGATGGCCGCTCCGGACGAGATGCCCACCAACAGGCCTTCCTGGCGCGCCGCCTTCCTGGCCGTCTCGAGCGCGTCCACGTTCTCGACCTTGATGATCTCGTCGATGATGCCCATGTCGAGAATGGCGGGAATGAACCCGGCGCCGATGCCCTGAATCGGGTGAGGACCCTTCTGGCCCCCGGAAAGGACCGGTGACGCCGCCGGCTCGACCGCGATCGCCTTGAAGGAGGGCTTGCGAGCCTTGATCACCTGGCCGACACCTGTGATGGTCCCGCCGGTGCCGACACCGGAAACAAGGAAGTCCACCTCGCCGTCGGTGTCGTTCCAGATCTCCTCGGCGGTGGTGTTCCGGTGGATTGCCGGGTTTACCGGGTTCTCGAACTGCTGGGGGATGAAGCAGTCCTCGTAGGTCTTGGCCAGCTCCGTCGCCTTGGCTATAGCTCCCGGCATCCCTTCGGGGCCGGGCGTGAGCACCAACTCTGCCCCGTAAGCGCGCAGCAGCGCCCGGCGCTCCTTGCTCATCGTCTCGGGCATGGTGAAGACGCAGCGATATCCCCGGGCGGCGCAGACCATCGCCAAGGCGATGCCGGTGTTGCCGCTCGTCGGCTCCAGGATGACCGTGTTCGGCCCGATCAGTCCAGCCTTCTCGCCCGCGTCGATCATTGCGACACCGATACGGTCCTTCACGCTGTGAGCCGGGTTGAAGAACTCAAGCTTGGCTACGACTCGAGCGCTGTCCGCCCCAGGCAATCGCCTCAATTTCACTAATGGCGTGTTGCCGACCAGCTGGGTGATGTCGTCTGCGATCTTCACGGTTTCCGCGCCTTTCTCGAGTCACGTCGGATGCCGAGACATTATAAAGATAATCCCGACCACACAAGTCAGAGTTCTCTCAATGTGGAATGACTTTTACATTGTGGAATCTCTCCCCTTCGGCTACGGTCCGTGTCGTCATGGGTGACGTAGCTGCGCACCGGACCGGGAGCCAGGCGGTCGAGCGAGCGCTCAGGCTGCTGCGTGCCTTCGAGTCCGGACCGCCGACCCGGTCGCTCAGTGAGCTGTCCCAGGGCACGTCGCTCGCCCTTGCCACGACGCATCGCCTCGTGCGCGCGCTTTGCAACGCGGACCTGCTCCGCCAGGATCCTCAGACCGAGCGCTACGGGCTCGGGGCCGCGCTTGTCCCGCTCGGGACACGAGCAGCCGACGCTTTGGGCGTGTCGACTGCCCGGCCCATACTGGAATCGCTCGCCAGAGCGACCGGCGAGTCGGTCAACTTGGGAACGCGGGTCGGCAGCGAGGTCCTCGTGCTGCTCTCGGTGCCATCGAGTCGTCGGCTCCGCTTCGACCAGCCTGCCGGGACCCGAGTGCCTGCCCATGTCTCGGCTATGGGCAAGGTCCTCCTGGCGTTCGACCCGAACACGGACGAGCTCGTCCGATCGCTGCCCGACCTCACGAAGATGACGCCGGCGACCATCACGTCCCGCACCGTGCTGCGAAACGTCCTCGAGAGGACTCGGGCCCGGGGTTGGGCCATGAACGACGAGGAGCGGGATCCCGGCGTCCGAACCATTGCCGCGCCGGTGCGTGGAGCCGACGGCTCGGTCATCGCCGCAGTCGCTGTTCAGGGGCCGTCGTCGCGTATGACCGACGACAAGATCCAGGAATTGCTCCCAACTCTCGTCGCGGCGACGAACGACGTTTCCGCCCGTCTGCCGCAACAGCGCCCGTCGAGGCCGTCGCCGAAGAGGTCCGCGCCTGTCTCCTAGACCCACCCGAGTGTGGCCGGCACCAGGTAAAGCCCGAACAAGATGACGAGCAGGCAGCACCCGGTGGTGAAGATCCTTCGAACCCCGTGCATCCGGTACTCGTTCGGCAAGGCCCGAGCCTCGAGCGCCAGCAGGAAGCCGACCACGATCGGCAGGACGAGGGCGTTCATCACCTCCACGTCGATCACGAGCCGGACGAGGTTGATGCTGGTCAACACAAGCGTCGCCCCGATGACGTGCGCGAGCGCGTAGGTGATGTAGAACTTCGCAGTCTTGCGGTCCGGCCGTTCGTTGAGCGTGTGAGCCCAGCCGAACACCTCGGAAATCCCCCACGCGCCCGCGAGAGAAGCGACCAGGGCAGCTACCAAGGCCGCACCGAGCACCGCGGTTGCCAACAAGACCTTGCCTCCCACGGAGCCGACGAAGGGCCGCAGCGCGGCCGACATCTCCGTCACGGTGTGGAGAGTCGTTCCCGGATGGGCAATGCCCACCGTGGCCGCGAAGGTGATGATGACGACGATCATGATGACCTGGGTAAGCACGGCGCCGACAGCAGTGTCCCGTCGCTCGCTCCGGATGTTCGCGGGCTTGAGGCCTTTGTCGAGCACGGCCCCTTGCTGGTAGAAGATCATCCACGGCATGATCACGGCGCCGACATTCGCTGCCAGCAGGAACATGTATGAGCTGTTGCCGACCGGCATGTGGCCGAGGCCGTGGGCGATGGCGCTGAGGCTCGGGTGGGCCATCACGGCCGCGGGTATGAAAACGAGCTCAGCGAGGCCGAGCGCTATCCCGATCCGCTCGGCACGCCGGTAGCTCCCGGTCATGGCTACGCCGATCAGGAACGCGGCTGCGACCGGGACCGTCACGGTACGCGGGATCCCGAAAATCTCCCCGACACCCGCAACGCCGACGTATTCGGTGAAAAGCGCCCCGACGCCGGACGCAAAGAGCGGCAGGGCGGCGAGCAGGGCCCACTTTTGGCCGAAACGCTCGCGGATGAGCGCCCCGTAGCCCTTGTTCGTGAGGATTCCGAGCCGGACCGTGATCTCTTGAACCACGAACAGAATCGGGATCAGCAGCAGCTGGGGGAGCACCATCCTGTATCCCCACTGGGTGCCTGACTGGGCGGCAGTTATCAGGCTGCCGGCGTCGGTGTCGGCGAGCATTACCACCAGGCCAGGACCCCAAACGGCAAGGATCCCGACGATCAGCCACCGGCGATGGGTGCGCGCCGGGGCGTCGACCGACTGCTGGGCGGGAAGGGTCAACGCCCGCGTAGCCCGCTGGGAATCCCGGCCACCGCCCAGGCACGGACCGGCGGCGCGAGTCTCTCCCGTGACCAGCACGAAAGGCTCCGAGACCGAGCATCACCGGATTGCCCGAGCACGCCGACCAGCGTCCGGGCTCGACAACTCATGGCTCCCACGCTATAGGGAAGGGCGGCCCAGGCCCACTTTGTGGACACTCGCCCCAGGACTCGAGTAGGCGCCGCTAGGCGCGAAGCTCCTTGGCGAGCCGGATACGAGCCACCGCGGCCCCTCCCCTGGTCAGTTGCTCCTCGGACACTCGCGTCTCTCGAATGTCAGTTTCGGGCTCCGGGACGCCACATGAACCACACGCTCGGCCCCCCCTCAGGCGCCTCCTCGACAGAGTCGGTCACGAATCCGTGTCGCTCGTACCAGCGGACCGATTCGGGCTTGTCCGTGATGAGGTGCGCCGCTGCCCCGATCGCGTCGAGACGGGCCAGGCCATCCTCGAGAAGGAGTTTCCCCAAACCGCGTCCCCGATGGTCGGGATCGACGCCCACCACGTCGACATACCAATGGGGTTCCGCCGGACGGTGGCTGTCTGCCCATTCCCAGAACCGAATCTGGCGCGCGGCGTGGCCATGACAGGCGTCAAGGGCTGGGACCACGACCTCATTGAGGGCGTCGTTGTCGTAGTCCGTGCCGGGTGGCATCCAGGCGGCGATCCCGGATAGGTCATTGGTCACCCATAGGGTTCCGTTCGCGATCAGCTCGCGGGTGACCTCGACCATCTCGAGCTCGATCACGCCGACGGTGTCGTCGCTCTCCATGCACCATTGCTGGATCACATCGTCGCTGAACGCCCGCGCCATCACTCGCGCGATGACGTCCAGTTCGCTCATCAGCGCTTTGCGCACTGGGAGCGCCGGTGAATCAGGACTGACTGTCGGTACGTAGCTCAACGCCGTCTCCCTGTGTGATCGTTACGCGGAAACAGGAGCCACGCCCTGCATCCCGCCCGTGCGCGACGCCTTCCTCCGCCAACCTGCAGCCCCCTAGTGAACAGTCACGTGCACAGAGTTGTCCAGAGACCGAGATCTTCTCCAAAGACCGCGCCTCCAACGTGCCTTGGCACAATCGCGACCGGCGTCCCGACGCGACAGCGTCCTCAGGTTCCTCCGAGGGCTCGCGATCTCAGCAGCCTTGGACGTCCCTCAACAGCAGTTCGTGGAGCCTGGTGTCGCCCACAAGCTCAGGATGAAAGGCGGCCACCGTCACGCAACCCTCGCGGCACACGACCGGCCTCACCTCGGAAGACCGCGAGGTCGCCTGATCGCCCGGCCCGTCGACGACACCGGCTTGGAGACAAACGCTCGCCAACACCGCAACGGTCGGCCCAACTGCCTCGACATACGGAGCGCGGATGAAAACTGCGTGCATCGGTCCGCCCGGGATTCCCTCGACCACGAGTTCCGCCTCGAACGACTCCACCTGGCGCCCAAATGCGTTGCGGCGGACAGCCAGGTCGATCGCACCAAAGCTCATCTGGTCGCTCCTGCCGTCGAGGACCTCGCGAGCGAGCAGGATCATGCCTGCACATGTGCCCAAGGCAGGGAGCCCGCCGCGAAGGCGCGCTGAGATCTCCGGCTCGAGCCCGGAAGACTTAAGGAGGAGGGACATCGTCGTCGATTCACCGCCCGGGAACACCAGTGCACGCACACCGTCCAGATCGGCCGGCGTACGCACTGGCACCGGCGACGCGCCGCAGGACTGAAGAGAGGCGACGTGCTCTCTCACATCGCCCTGGAGGGCGAGTACCCCGATCTTTGGGCGCGTCGCTCCGGTGTCCGACCGGCCCGCCGGACGCGCGCTCGCGTCCGGGCTCACCAGCCGCGGTCGGCGAGCTTGACGTCGAGCGTCGCTATGTCGTCCCCGCGCATGGCCTCGCCGAGGCCCCTCGACACCTTGGCCACGATGGCCGGGTCCTCGAAATGCGTCGTCGCCTCCACGATGGCCCGGGCTCGCGCAGGCGCGTCAGAGCTCTTGAAGATCCCCGACCCGACAAAGACCGCCTCGGCCCCGAGTTGCATCACGAGCGCCGCGTCCGCAGGCGTGGCCAGTCCCCCCGCGCAAAACAGCGGCACTGGAAGAGCACCAGTCGCGGCGACTTCCTCAACTAGGTCGACGGGAGCCTGCAGACGCTTCGCCCACCCGTAGCGCTCGGCGGAGTCGGCGGTCGTCAGTTTGCGGATGTCGCCCAGGATCGACCTGAGGTGACGAACCGCCTCGACGACGTTGCCTGTGCCCGCCTCACCTTTCGAGCGGATGAGCGCAGCACCCTCACTGATTCGGCGCAGGGCCTCGCCAAGGTTGGTGGCCCCGCACACGAATGGCACTCGGAAAGCCCACTTGTCGATGTGGAATTCCTCATCGGCGGGTGTGAGCACCTCGCTCTCGTCGATGTAGTCCACCCGAAGCGCTTCAAGAACCTGAGCCTCAGCGAAGTGACCGATTCTGGCCTTGGCCATGACCGGTATCGTCACGGCCGCCTGGATCCCCTCGATCAGGATGGGGTCGCTCATTCGGGCGACCCCGCCGTCACGCCGGATGTCCGCGGGCACTCGCTCCAGGGCCATGACCGCGACAGCCCCGGCGTCCTCGGCGATCTTCGCCTGTTCGGCGTTGACGACATCCATGATGACCCCGCCCCGTAACATCTCGGCTAGGCCACGCTTGACCCTCATAGAGGCCTTCTGGGGGCCCTCTACCTGCACGGTTCCGGTGAGACTTTGACGCGCTTCCATGCCGCCAGCCTACCGGTCGCACCCGGGGGGCTCGCCAACGCGACGGGCACAAAGGTCGGTCTGTTAACTCGTGCAGCCGTCTCGCTCGCGAGGCGCCTTCGCCGCCGCGAACGATCTGGACTCCTGAACGGCCTGTCCACACGGTCACACCCGCCCTGAAATAGGCTGCCACCCATCAGCAGGGGAGGGCTCGTCGTGGAGTCAAAAGGACCTGATCACCGGAGTCACATCGCAGCGGCGCTCGAGGCGCTGGCGGTAGTGACGTCGAGACTCATCAGCGCTGCAACATGGACAGACGTAAGTTCCGGAGTGCTGGCGGCACTGGGGGGCGCCCTGCGCGCCGACCGGGTCCAGCTGTTCGAGAATTACCGCCGCGCTGACGGGTGCCTCATCGGCAAGCTCGTCGGTGAATGGTGCGCGGACGGCATCCAGGCCGCCTTCCCGGGCGGTGCCGGCGAAAAGATCGCTTACGGGGAGTCCCTGTTGCCCTTCGGCGAGGATTTGCAGGACCACGCGATGCATGCACACGCCGCGGATCTCGCCGAATCGTCGAAGCTCGCTCTGGAAGGCGTCTCGGCGCAGTTCGTCGCGGCGACTGCCGTCCGATCGGAGGACAGGTGGTGGGGCTCGATCGAGCTGCAGTACTGCGAGTCTGACCCTCGGTGGTCAAAGCTCGACAGCGAGGTCCTCGACGCCTTCGCCTCTTCACTTGGTGCGGCGATCGCCCACCGCGGATCCGAGCCGATCGCCGAGTACTACCGGGAGCTCGTAGAGGAGATCCCAGCGATCCTCTACATAGACGATCTCTCGCGCGACTTCTACACGATCTACGTGGGACCCCAAATCGAGACGATCCTCGGCATCCCGAGGTCCGTGTGGTTGACCGAGGACGATGCTTGGGAGCGCAACATCCATCCCGACGACTGGCCCCAGATGACCAAGCAATACGACGAGTTCCTCGCGAGCGGGACCGACAAGCCATTGGTCCAGGAGTATCGGATGATCCGGCCGGACAATGGAGAGCTCGTCTGGATCCGCGACGAGTGCTCTGCGGTGCTCGCGGCAGAGAACACGCCCGGTGTCGTGAAAGGCGTGATGTACGACATCACGGAACAAAAGAAGCTCGAGGAGCAGATCCGCGCCGCGGAGGCGAAGCGGCGCGCCCTCATAGAGCAGATCCCGGGCATCGTGTACGTGTGGCCCATGGGCGACAGCGACGAAGAGCCTTTCGTGTCCGCGGCTGTCGAAACCGTCCTCGGCTGCACGCGCGAGCAGTGGCTGAACGAGAACTGGTGGCTCGACCACGTCCACGAAGAGGACCGAGACCAGGTGCTAGCGGCGCGCTCTGCACTTGACACGGCGAGCGAGCCGGTGGAGATCGAGTATCGGATGCGGCTCGAGGGCGATCATGTGATCTGGGTAGACGAGGTCGCGCAGGTTCTAATGCGCGACGGCAAGCCGTGGGTGCTCCAAGGCGTCCTCGGGGACATCACCAAGCGCAAGGAGGCCGAGGAGCAAATGGCTTTCCTCGCCTTCCACGATGTGCTGACGGGCCTTCCCAACAGGGCGATGTTCGACGAGCACCTCCGGATGGCGATCTCCCGGGCGGAACGGAAGGCGTGCGTGGTCGCAGTCCTCTATGTCGACCTGGACGAACTGAAGAAGACGAACGACACGATCGGCCACTTTGCCGGCGACGAGCTGCTCCGAGCAACCGCCAGCCGGCTCAGAGCCGCCGTCCGGAAAGAGGATCTCGTGGCACGCGTAGGCGGCGACGAATTCCTCGTGATGGTGCCGGACCTCGACCCGAACCCGCGCGCACCCGGGACGAGGATGGGGAAGGTGGCAGCCTCGCCCGCCACCTCGCTGGCAGTCTCCATCGCGAAACGCATATGTGCCGCCATGCGAGTCCCGGTCGAGACCTCCGCCGGTCCGGTCGAGTCAACTGCGAGCGTCGGGATCAGCCTTTTCCCGATTGACGCGGACGACACCTCCGAGTTGATTCATCATGCCGACGAGGCCATGTACCAGAGCAAGCAAAGCGGGCACGGGGCGTTCGTCATCTACTCCGAGCCGCCGATTCCCGACGGAGGGCCGGCCCCCAAGAGCTGATCCAGCCGTTCGCGGGCCACTCGAGTCCGCCCGGGCGTTTCGGCCGCATTGGGTCGCCAGTTCGTTGGGCCTGCTCCACCACGACGCGCGCCGTACGCCCCGTTGTCACACACGAGCCGAGTGAAAGATCGCAACCTGTAACACGGTGCGTGCGGTCTGTTCGCGCTCCTCTCAGCGCCGATCTCGGAGCACAAAGACTCCCCATCCAAGGCAGCGCCGTTCTTCGGCGAGGTACTTCCGGCGAGAGTCATCCCGCTCCTCGCGGATCTCGGCGGCGTCCGGCTCGTCAGGGTTCGCGGCGAGCCACTCGGACACGTTCAGCCACTGGCTTGTCTCGTAACGGTCCCAGTCGTCGTGACTCGCGAGCACCATCTCGACGAGATCCACGCCCGCAGCCTCGAATCGGTCCAGGGTCCCAGACAGATGGGTGCACCCCTCGTTTCCAGTCCCGTACCTCTCTTCGAGCTCGGCCGAAGGAGGCTCGGCCCAATACGGCTCACCGACGAGCAACCAGCTACCAGGCTTGGCCAGCGTTTGCATCAGGCCAAGCGTGCCCGCTAGCCCACCTCCGATCCACGTTGCCCCGAGACAGCTCACCAGGTTGAAGGATCTTTCGAACACCGGTGGCCGGCCGGCGTCCCCCGTTACGAAGCTCACCGAGCTTTCTACCCCGAGTTCCACGGCGCGAGCGCGGGCTTGGTTGAGATACGGCTCGAATAGGTCGATGCCGACCCCCGAGGCGCCGAACTCGCTCGCAAACAGACAAAGCATCTCGCCTTTCCCACAGGCGAGGTCCAGGATCGTCGTTTCCCTGCCCACGCGGCAGATGTCGCCGAGAAGCAACACCTTGTCGATCGATATCGGATTCAGGATCCGGTGGGAGGACTCGGAGATCTCGTGATACCGGAAAACGCTGACCATGGTGGACCTCCCATTTCTCCGGCCCGTGACCAATCTCCGCTCCGGGCCGGGGCCTATCCAGCTCTTCGGAGGACCGTACACGCGAGGCCGCGCAACGACAGGCATCTCCGCCGCCACAGCAGATGTTCGGCTCCACTCGACTCGTGACCCACCATTGGGCGACGGATATGCGCCGCCCGCAGCGCGCGATCGCTGGCATGAGGACAGGCGGCAAGATCTGGCCCTCTGTTGCTTGGCCGCGCAACGCTTTACGCGCCATGCTGTTCGGCGTGGCGCCACAGACTCGCTCCTCGTTCATGGTCTCGCCGGGTGCCCTCCGAGTTCCGGAAATCACTGCTTTCTTCTGGATCATCAAGGCCCTCTCGACGGCGATGGGCGAGGCGACGTCGGACTATCTCGTCCATGCCATGAACCCGGTCTTGGCGGTGGGCCTCGGGTTCGTCGGATTCCTCGTCGCGCTCGCCCTCCAGTTCCTGATGCGCCGCTACATGGCAGTCACCTACTGGCTAGCGGTGGTAATGGTGGGCGTCTTCGGCACGATGGCGGCGGACGTGATCCACGTCCGCTTCGGCGTCCCTTACGTCGCCTCCAGCCTGCTTTATGGCGTGGTGCTCGCCGCGGTCTTTGTGGCCTGGGAAAGGACCGAGAGGACGCTTTCGTTCCACACCATCGACACAGCCCGTCGGGAGATCTTCTACTGGGCCGCGGTTGCTGCCACTTTCGCGTGCGGTACTGCGATTGGGGACCTGACCGCCACAACCTTCCGTCTCGGGTACGGGCTCTCGATCGTCTTGTTCATGGCGATCATCGCCGTCCCCATAATCGGCTTCTGGCGGTTCCACTGGAACCCGATCTTGTCCTTCTGGTTCGCCTACGTCGTCACTCGCCCGATCGGCGCGTCCTTCGCCGACTGGGTGAGCAAGCCGCAAATTGCGAGCGGACTCGGCTGGGGCGACGGGCGGACAAGCCTTGTCCTTACTGCTGTCATCGCCTGCTTCGTCGCTTACCTGGCCGTCACCAAGAGGGACGTGCAACGCGAGGAGCCGCGTGCCGCAGACCAACCCTGAAGCCGTCGTCAGTACCGCTATCCGTGGCGGTGGGGTCGGTAGCCAAGACCGCCCTCCCGATTCTTCGGCGTCATGATCCAGGCTGCGTCCGCGAAACGAGGATCAGGCACCTGAGCACCTGAGCCAAAGGCCCGACAGCCAGCACCTCGCACGCAAAGCCGTGCCGAGGGCACGCACGGTCTTTGGCCAGGTTCCCCTGCCGATATCGGCGCGCCTCGCGCTTTGAACTCGGAGCTCCGGCCGCACAGCACTTGTGCTCGACGTCACAACGGCGCAGATGCTTCACGTCGCGCAAGCCGTCAGCTCAGCTTCGATCAGGAGCTGCCTCCAATACTCCCGCGGGGGCCTCACTTAGGACCCAGCGCCGGAAGGCATCCGACGCTCCTGGCAACTGTCGAGTGGAACACCAAGCCATCCCGAGCGGCCAACGTGCGCTGAGTTCGGCGATCTTGATCTGCCTGGCGGACCCGGACTCTGAAGGGTGGCGGACTGCGGGCAGGATGGCGACACCCAGGCCGGCCATCACCAACGCCCGTACCGTCGCAAGTTCACCGCTCTCGAACGCGATGACAGGGCGGAAGCCAGCCTCGAGGCACAGCTGGTCGCTGATCTGCCGCAGTCCGGAATCGGCCCCGAGGACCACGAACGGGTCTTGTGAGACCTCAGAGAGGTGAACGCGCTTTCGCTGGGCGAGACGGTGATCAGGCGGGACCGCCAGCTCGAGCCGCTCCTCGACAAGTGGCCTCCACCCGACGGGCTCGGACAGGTCCGGTCGCTGGCTCGTGAAGAGAAGGTCGACCTCGTTCTCGTCCAGCAGCTGAGGGATGAGATCCGACGTGGCTTGGCGAAGCACGAACCTGGCGTCGGGCTCGAACACGCGGAACGCTCGGATCAGGTCCGGAACCAGCCAGGTCCCTAGCGACGGCAGGAACCCGACGCGCACTGGCCCGCCGTGCCGGTCGAGCATCCCGGCAATCTCCGCCTGGGCAGCGTCCAGCTGGGCGACCGCGCGCTGCGCGTAGCCGGTGAGCACACGGCCATACACGTTGAGCCTGATGCGACGCCCAGGCCGGTCGAACAGCCGCACCCCGAGCTCGCGTTCCAGGCGCGCCACTGCTCTAGTGACCGTCGGCTGGGGCATGTGGAGATCGTCCGCAGCGGCTGTGACCTGCTCGTTGGCGACCACAGCGAGAAAGACTCGCAGGTCCTCCGAATTCACCCGGCCTGGCCTATTCATACGTCTAGCGTATCATTCTCAACCATATGTCTCATTTTACGTATGCCCGGGACGCGGTGAAACTTGGTGCATGCTCGCTCAGGAGACCGCCCAAGAGACCGCCTTCGGCGGCGGGGTCGCCTTCGATGCGACGATCGACTGCCACCGGCCCGGCGAACCGGGTTACCGGCTGCTCCTCACCGCCACGGTGGCGGCGGCCGTGTCGGTCTTCGCTGCCTTCTACAGCGCTCAGCCTCTGATCGGGGTACTGGCGCGCCACTTCGCAATCGCGTCGTCCACTGCGACTTGGGCGGTGTCCCTCACTGCCCTGTTTCTTGGCATCGGAATGGTCATTGCAGTGCCGATGTCGCGCCGCTTTGGGCGGGCACGAGTACTCAAAGGGTCGGCGGTCGCCACTGCCGCGCTCGCCACCCTGTGTGCGTTGGCTCCTACCTGGCCGGCACTGCTCGTGTTGCGGGCTCTTCTCGGACTGTCAGCCGCCGGCACGCCGGCCGTCGCGTTGGCCTACATCCGCGAGGAGGTTCATCCGCTGTTCCATCCTCGAGCCAGCGGCATCTACATCGGAGGCGCCGGCCTTGGCGCCATGGCGGGCCGAGTGGTGGCCGGGGGCGTCGTGGCCTTGGCAGGCTGGCGATGGTCGTTCGGCGCGATCGCCCTTTTGAGCGGTCTGTGCGCGCTCGTGGTGACTGGCTGCCTCCCTGCTCCCCGGTACGCGGGGTCGCACGAGGCGAGCGCCGAAACCAGAGCGGAGTCCATTGCCTCGGCCGACGCCGCGACCAACGACGTCGGCGCCTTCTGGCGGGCTCTGTGCGGTCGCCGCCTACTGGCGCTGTATGTCACCGGAGCTGTGCTCATGGGCGCCGTGATGGCGGTGTACGACGTGCTGGCCTTGAGGCTCAGCGCGCCGGAGTTCGGGCTCACGCTGTTCGCGGCCAGCTTCGCTTTTTGCGACTTCCCGATCGGCTCTGCCGGCTCCGTCATTGGCGGCCATCTCGCCGAACGGTTCGGCCACCCCCGAGTAATCCTCTTGGGCGGCGGAGTCGCAGCAATCGGGCTGCTGATCACTCTGTCTCACTCGTTGCCGCTCGTCATCCTCGGTGTCGCCGTGTTCATCTTCGGTTTCTTCGCGGCTCACGGCGTGGCCAGCGGATGGGCGGCAACTCTTGGCCATCAGGTGAACGCCACCTCCCAGGCCTCCACCGTGTACATGCTCGCTTACTACATCGGAGGCTCGCTCTTCGGGGCCGTGGGCGCGGCACTTTGGGTTCGCGCCGGTTGGCCAGCCGTCGTCGCGGTTGGCGTCGGGTTGTGCCTGACTGCCGCAGGCATCGGCACCGTGCTCCTCGCTGGTTCCCGCAGGACTGTGAACTTCTCCAAGCCGAAATGGCGGACTGTGTCGAAGAGCGCGCTGCGACGCCGCCGGACGCCATCGCCGAGGGATCTTTCCGGAGTCCTCTTGGATCGCCGGATCGCAAACAAACTCTGGTGATGTCCGCACCGAGCTGAACGGACCCGGGCGGATCCCTCGCCAGGTGACAGGTGCCTACCAACCTCCGCGCGGACGCGAGGGCGGGAGCGACGCCTGGGACGGAGTCACGCCACCGGGCGAAGACGGCCTGCTCCTCGACCGCTTGACCGGGAGGTGTCCGCACTCGCGCTGTCTCGATTCACCTCTTGAGGTCGCCGAGCCGATGGACGCTCGCGTCGGCAGGACCCGAGACCCGGTGCCGCGTGGTCATCGACGCGCCGTTGCGTACCGGGAGCGGGCTCCAAGCCTTCGAACGGGGCAACCGCAGGTCGTTATGGGTGGTGAGAGCTCCCACGCCGCCAACGAACTTCTGTGACTACTCGCCGCGATGCGCCGCTGGCAGAATCTCACTCATGCCTGCAACTGCTTGCCCGCCCGGGTTGGTCCTTACCGAGCACGAGTTCGATGTGCCCCTGCGCTACACGGATCCGGACGGCGCTCGCCTCACAGTGTTCGCAAGGGAGGTCGCGGCGCCTGACGGTCGCGACCGACCGTTTCTGGTGTTCCTGCAGGGAGGTCCAGGCATGGAGGCGCCACGCCCAACGGCTCATCCGTCGGCACCGGGTTGGCTGAAGCGCGCCCTCGGTGACTTCCGTGTGCTCATGCTCGACCAGCGGGGAACCGGTCGGTCGACGCCGGTCGGTGCTCTCGATGGGCTGAGCCCCCGAGAGCAAGCTGACTACCTGGCTTGTTTCCGTGCCGACTCGATTGTGAAAGACGCTGAGTTCATCCGCCACGCGCTCGGCGTCGAGCGTTGGAGCGTGCTCGGTCAGTCCTTCGGGGGCTTCTGTATTCTCCACTATTTGTCGGCGGCACCCGAAGGGCTCGCGGAGGCCTTCCTGACCGGCGGGTTGCCGCCGGTCGGCCGCCATCCCGACGAGGTCTACCGCGCCACGTATGCCCGCACGCTGGACCGCTGTCGCCGCTACTACGAGCGCTACCCTGCCGACCTCGAGCGGGTTCGTCGGCTGCAGAACTGGGTCGCCGAGACAGAGGTGGTCCTGCCTGGCGGAGACCGGCTGACGCAGCGAATGTTCCGCCAGCTCGGCCACATGCTCGGCATGAGCGCCGGAGCGGAGCACCTCCATTACATCCTGGAGCTGCCGGAAGAATCTCCGGGGTTCCTGCACGACCTCGAGGAGGGCCTTCCCCTCTTCTCTCGCAACCCGCTTTACGCAATCCTCCACGAGTCGTCCTACTCCGACGGGGCTGTGACCGACTGGTCGGCGGCACGAGTGCAGCCTGGGGACTACGACACGCGACCAGAGCTCTTCACCGGTGAGCACGTGTTTCCGTGGATGTTCGAGGACTACGGGGCGCTCCGCCCGCTTCGCGACGCGGCCGACCTGCTTGCCGGCTACGAGTGGCCGACCCTTTACGACGCCGAGCGCCTGCGCAACTGCGGGGTTCCGGCGGCTGCGGCCATTTACGCCTACGACATGTACGTGGAACGACCCTTCTCCGAGGAGACAGCGCAACTGATTCCCACCATGCGCACGTGGGTGACCAACGAGTTCGAGCACAACGGGCTTCGCGCCGACGGTGGGCGAATCCTCGACCGGCTGATCAGCCTCGCTCGCGGCCACTAAGGCCCGCCATACCAAGACCGCGCTGCGATTACGTCCTGCTCGGGTGCCTATCGGGCAATAGGCGGTTGGGGCAGGTCGATCGGTCGCGGAGGATCTGCCACGAGAACGTGGGGTTCCCCGGTCCTCAGGGCGAACAGGACAGCGGCGGCGGCGCGCTCGGGAGGGTCGACAGGGATGTTCCGTGCGCCGTCGGCGATTTTGCCGGCGCGCAGGCGATCATGGAACTCGGTGGCGGTAACCGACGGGTACACAACCGACACGAAAATGTGGTCCTTGGCCCATTCGGCGCCGGCGGTCTGGGAAAGGACGTTGAGGGCGGCCTTGGTGGAGGCGTAGCCGCCAAGCCCGGGAAACACTCGGAACGACGTTGCCGAGCTGAGATTGACGATGGCGCCATGTTGCCGAGCGCGCATGTGAGGCAATACCAACTTCATCAGCGCCAGCGGTGCCAGCAGGTTCAACTCGAGCACAGCCCGGAGATCGTCCGGCTCGAGCGATTCGATGGGAACGTGCAACCCTTGGCCGGCATTGTTCACAAGCGCGTCGATCCGCCCGTAGCGGGAAATGGACTGCTCGACGAGCGCTCGGGTCTGGCTCTCCACGGTCACGTCGGTTTGGACCGGCAGCGCGTCAGGAATCTCAGCGGCAAGGGCCTCGAGCCGCTCCATTCTGCGGGCTGCCAGGACGACCTTGGACCCGGCCTCACCGAGCATGCGTGCGGTGGCCGCCCCGATGCCCGACGACGCACCCGTTACCACTACGACGGCACCCTCGATCTCCATGCGCGACAACGTATCCCGCATCGATTAGGCGAACGGCCGAAATCTGTCCCAACTGTCCGACCAACGAAGGACCACGGTCCTCCTGCTCGGCTGGGGAAATTCGGCACGACAGGCTGAGCTGCAGCGGAAAGTGAACCTGGAAATAGTGGTCCGAGCTCAGGTCGTCCGAGCGACCGGACCAGCTCGACCGCGGGGCGGTTCCGGTCCGAGGTTGCAGCGAGCACAGGGCTTGTGTGTTGCGGGCCGCGGAACGGGAGGTGTCGCCCTCGACTAGGTGATTACTACTCGATCGGCTGGCGGGAGATACCGCGCGGTTCACGCCCCGCGAAAAGCCAACCGCCAAGCGCCGCCAGCAGCGGAAGACCGAGCAACATGACGCCAAGCGGCCGCAGCGGCACGTTGTAGGTCAGCTCCTGCACGTTGCTTACGCTGGAGGTGAACAGATAGGCCAGAACAACGAGATACGCGGTCGCGACCCCGAGCACGGCGCCCACGAATCCGAGGGTGCCAGCAGTCGCCGAGGTGAGGGCGCGGCGTGTCCGCCTACCGGCGCCGGCTGCGGTGAGCACGCGCAGCTCAGAGCTTGTCTCGGCGCGGATGAGACCGACGGTCATCGCGAGCACTCCCAAAGCGAGCAACAAGCTGGCGGCGAGCGCCCAAGCGAGCACCTCGTCCAGCGAGACGAACGAGTTGGCCGTCTCGATGCTCGTGCCCGCGGCCGCGGCGATCGCACGAGCTGTCTGCTTCTGCGTCGAGGTGAGGACACGAGGCGTCGTGAGCTCCCAGGTCTGAACCGAAAGAGTGAGATGCAACTTGTGCACCGCGTACATCGTGAACACGGTGTTCGGTGCCGACGTCCCTGTCGGCAGCTGCGACACCTCCTGTATCTCGGGATCCGGCACGCAGTAACCGGGCGGACACGGCCCGGCGTTCCCATTGTCGAAATTGGGGTTGGTATAGGCGGCGCCGTATGCGATTGCGAGCTGAGAAGCGACAGCGGGAAGTCCGGGCCGCGACGTCAGGACGAGAGCTGTGGGGCTGATCGATGACTGGGGGATCCCGTAGTACTTGAGCAGCGCTGGCGTCGCGACGTACAGGTTTCCGGTGAATCCGCGTCCCGACGTCGTGCGACTGAGCTGCGCAGTTGCCTGCTCGAGGGGTAGCACGCTCTTGGCGCCGATCGCCGAGCCGATGTCCCGAGCTAGAGCGGCGAACTGGGCAACGGAGAAGCGTGGAGCTGGGGGACCCGCACTCGTGCAGCCCTCCTGCGGGCTGCAGACGAAACTTCCGTCCTGCCCTTTGACGTAGCCGTTGGGCGGGTAAACGAAAACGACGTTGCGCGACAGATTCGGGCCCACCCAGTCGAACGGGTCCGAATAACGAGCCGTCGCCGCCACCACCACCACGCCGGCCACGAGCAGCGCCAGGCAGATGGCACCCAGCGCCGCGCCCGAGCGAGACCGGTAGCGAGAAAGGTCTCGCAAAGCGATGCGAGGTGCCGTCGGCAGCCTTCCGGCGACCAAGCCGAGCTGCCCAATCACCCACTGCGCTACGAGGAAGAGCCCGACGCAGGTCGCGGCGATCCCGAGGATTACGACGAAGGCACCGCTGCCACCGCCGCGCGCGGCGGCGCCACCCGCGAAGACGATCACGATCCCACCTGCGAGCACACCTGCGCCGACTATGGCGTTCCGGCGTGAGACCTGGGGTTCGGTGGGGCGGCCGGAAAGAGCGGTGACGACTGGCAAGCGCGAGATCGAGCGTGCAGGCCGTCGGGCGGCGAGCATCGTTGTGATCGGGGCTAGAAGGAGCGCGACGGCCACCAGCCACCATGCGATCCCAGCAGGGTCGACGACATGGCCGACGCTTTGCTCCTGGTGCGGCGCGTAGGTCCACCACGCGATCAGGCCAACCGCGCCACCGAGCACCATCGCCACAGCCCCGACGACGACGCCGTTCACCAACAGCGCGAGGCGAACCGCCGACTCCGGGGCCCCGATTGCGCCCAGCATGCCAATCGCGCGGGTGCGCCGATTCGCCATCACGGAGAAGCCGGCCACGGCGACAAGGCCTATGAAAAGCATGCCGAAGGCCGCCGCGATAAGGACCAGCAGCTCGCCGACGTTGAGCGCCGGAGGAGGCTCCGGACTGGCGATGGCACTAACGAGCGTCGAATAGATCGACTTCGGTGGGGAGAAGGTGGCGAGCTGTGACGGCGTCGCGTCGAACAGCGCCGTCACTGTCGTTGGGTGAACCAGCGCACCGGGAGCTGCGAGAGCGAACGGCTCGTTGAGGTTCGTGGGCGCGCGCACCTCGCCCACGACGCGCCACCGCGTGCCGTCGGCGACCCAGGTACCTCCGATTTCCACTCCGTAGAGCTGGGCGAGGTCGCTCGAGAGGTCCACGTCGTCGCGACCGGTCGGGTACCGGCCAGCGATGAGCTGCACGAGGGGCCCGACGTAGGGCCCGTGGGGCGCAAGGGACTCGAGAGTGGCCCCGTGCACGGTGCCCGTCGAGACCGGCTCGGCTTCAATGATCCCAAGCGCGCCGAAATGGGCGCGCAGCGCACTGAGCTCCTCCCCTAGGTGCGGATCGCTCCCCGAGAGCTGCGCCAGTTCGTTCGCGCTCCCAAAGCCTGCATTCTGCGGCACCTGGCCGCCGCTTATGACGCCTGCGCCGAGGATCGTGGCCGCGACGGCCGCGGCAACAAGGAGCGTGATGAGCACCTGCTGGCGCCACTCACGTCGGAAAAGGCGAAGCGACCATCGGAGCACCGCGCGCCGGGCGGCTACGCCGCCGCTTTTGGCCGAGCTCATTGAAGCTCGTGGGCGACCACGTCTTCCGGGGTCGCCGGCGTCCGTGTTTCGTCCGTGAGCCGGCCGTCGCGGATGAACACGACTCGGTCGGCCCAGGAGGCGAGCCTCGCGTCGTGAGTCACGACCACGGCTGCCACGCCGGTCTTGCAGGCGTCGTGAATCGCCTGCATCACCGCCTCAGCATTGACAGAGTCGAGTGCGCCGGAAGGCTCGTCAGCGAGCAGGAGTCGGCGCTCCCCGACCGTCGCCCGGGCGATCGCCGCCCGCTGGCGTTCGCCGCCGGACAGCTCGTCGGGGAACTTGTCTGCCTTGTCCTCGACGCCGAAAGCCTCAAGCGCGGTCATGGCCTGCCCTTGAGCGGCCTTCGCCGATACGCCGTCGAGCTCGAGCGGCAGTGACACGTTTTCAAGCGCGGTGAGCCCGGCGAGCAGGTTGTAGTCCTGGAAGACGTAGCCGATCGAGCGGCGCCGGAGCCGGGCTTTGTCGCTCCTCGACATGCGTGACATCGGCTCTCCGTCGACGAGAGCGTCACCACTCGTCGGGTCCTCAAGCCCGCCGGCGATGGTTAGCAACGTCGTCTTGCCGGAGCCCGACGGGCCCATGACGGCGACCAGTTCCCCCTCGTTGACGACAAGACTCACGTCGCGCAACGCGTGGACTGCGGACGGGCCTTCGCCAAAGGTCTTGAAGACTTCACGAAGTTCGAGCGCCGTCATCGGCGAACCGCGGAGCGCCGCGGCAACGAGGGACGGATGCTCCTGGCTGTCGGGACCGTTACCTTGCCAGCTGCCTGGGCGAGGCGGCCGTCGGCGGTGTCCAGCCAACGGACGACTGCGTCGAGCCGGAAGAGCTCCGCGTCAGCGACGAGTTGGAAGTGAAGATCCCGCCCGTCGTCGTCCACCTTGAGCCGGGTCCACTCCTGCATGAGTTCCACCATGTACCGCCGGTGCACCTGGATGACGTCACGGACGTCGATCCCGGGCACGCCGATCGCCACCATGACCTTCATCACGACCTCGTCGCGCGGAGGCGCCGACAGGTCAGGCGGGGTCGTCAACCAGTCTGCAAGCTCCCGCTCGCCCGCCTCGGTGATCCGGAAGCCCTTTTGCGGACCAACCTCTTCGTTATCGCGATCGGAAGCGATGAGACCGTCGCGCTCAAGCCGCTGGAGTGTCGTGTACACCTGGCCGACGTTGAGAGGCCAAACCTCTCCAGTGCGCCCCTCAAATTCGTCGCGCAACTGGAGGCCGTATTTCGGGCCCTCGCTCAGAAGCGCGAGAAGAGCATGACGCACACTCACTGGAGGAGCACACTTCGTAGCATACTCGGTATTCTACGAAGTGGTGATGATTGTCGTCAAGGTCACGCTCGGTCGGACGGACACAGTTGCAAGCACGCCCCCGCACGCCCCCGGGCACGCCCCGCGTTGTCGGGAGGCTCCCTTGTCGTGGACGGAATCCACCAGCCTGGCGAGGCTAAGGACCCGCCAGCCGGTCGTCTCCGCAACCACCAGCGGCAAAGCATCATCCTGCCCGCAGAGACGCTTGCAGCAGCTCCGTCCCGATCGGACAGATTCGTGGCGTTCAACAGCGCCGGCTCGGTAGCCTGCCCAGGTGGCTGCGAACCAGCGACTTGTCGCTGACCTAATTGTGCGCTGCCTCGAGCACGAGGGCGTCACCTGCGTGTTCGGAATTCCAGGCGAGGAGAACATCCGCCTCGTCGACGCGCTGGCTCAGTCATCCATCCGATACGTCCTCGTCCGCCACGAGCAGGCGGCATCGTTCATGGCCGAGATCTTCGGGCGCGTTACCGAGCGCGCCGGTGTGTGTTCGGCAACCCTCGGCCCGGGTGCCATCAACCTCCTCCTCGGAACGGCCGATGCCACTACCAACAGCACACCTGTGGTGGCACTCTCGGCCGATGTCGGGCTAAGTCGCATCTACAAGGAGTCCCACCAGAGCGTCGATCTGGTGTCGATGTTCTCGCCTGTGACCAAATGGGCGGCTCTCGTCCTCACCGCCGGCGCCGTCCCCGAGATGATCCGCAAGGCGTTCAAGCTGGCCCAGACCGAGCGACCGGGCGCCGTGTACCTGGCCGTGCCCGAAGACGTCGAGGCCATGGCTGCGCCGGACGAGCTGGTCCCGCTAGACCTCAACATTCCCCGGCCGGACGAGCCCTCTCCGTCGCAGATCAAGCGAGCGGCAACAGTCCTCGACGGGGCGCGCCGCCCCATCGTTCTCGCGGGACACGGGGCGGCCCGCTCCGGGGCGGCCGCCGCTCTGCGACGCTTCTCCGAAGACCTGGGAGTCCCGGTTGCCACCACCTTCCACGGAAAGGGAGTGTTCCCTGACGATCACCCCAACGCACTCGGCGCGGTGGGCTTCATGAGCCACGACTATGTCAACTTTGGCTTTGACGAAGCCGACGTGATCATCAGTGTTGGCTATGAGTTGCAGGAGTTCGATCCGGTGCGGATCAACCCGGGCGGCGACAAGCGAATCCTCCATCTGAGCCGGTTGCCAGCCGAAGTCGACGTCCACTACGACGTCGAGGTCGGCGTTCAGGCCGACATCAGTCGGACGCTGGAGGCTCTGGCCGCAGCCACCACCCGTCGCTTCGAGCTCGGAGCCAGCGGAGAGAAGATCCGCCGGCTACTGGCCGACGAGCTGGCCCGCGGCGCGGCCGATGACAGTTTCCCACTCAAACCCCAGCGGATCGTGTCCGACACTCGTGCTGCCCTCGACCGTTCGGACATCGTTCTCGCCGACACCGGAGCGGTGAAGATGTGGATGGCCCGTCTCTACCCCACCTACGAGCCCAACACGTGCCTGTTCTCCAACGGGCTGTCCACCATGGGCTTTGCCCTGCCCGGAGCGATCGGGGCGAAGTTGGCCTTACCCGAGAGCAGGGTGTTGGCCGCAGTTGGCGACGGTGCGTTCCTCATGAACTCGCAGGAGATCGAGACAGCCCTGCGCGAACGCGTCCCGATGGCGGTACTGATCTGGCAGGACGACGCCTACGGGTTGATCAGATGGAAGATGGATCTGGAGATCGGCCACGACGTAGCAGTCGGCTTCTCGAACCCTGATTTCGTGGCCTACGCCGAAAGCTTCGGGGCGCGAGGCTTGCGGGTGAACTCCGCTGGAGATCTGCTGCCCGCCCTCACCGAGGCCCTGGCCTCCGATACGGTCTCCGTCATCGCCTGCCCGGTCAACTACACCGAGAACGTGCGGCTCACCAACGCACTTGGCCATCTCTCGGGACCGTTCTGATCATCGAGGCGGGCCGGTCCGAGCGGTAGAGGAACGAGGGCGCCGAGCTCCACCTTCGTC
>JBEKBI010000023.1:0-30607 GCA_050015475.1 Acidimicrobiales bacterium
CTACGAGCAGCTCGCCTCGGTGCAGCGCACCGTCCCGGAGGACAACTCCGGCGACGACGAGCAGGTCGACTCCGATGCCGGATACAGATATGACGAGGAGGGCAAGTGATGCCCGGACCGAATGCTGTGAACCTTGAGACCAGCTACTTGGGCCTTGAGTTGTCGTCGCCGATTGTGGCTTCGGCTGGGCCGCTCACGGGAGACGTCGACAGCGCCAAAGCGCTTGCCGATGCCGGCGTGGGTGCCATCGTGCTGCCGTCGCTGTTCGAGGAGGAAATCGTCGCTGAGGAGGTCGGGCTGGCGAGCGCGCTCGAAGCTGGAAGTGAGCATTTCGCGGAGGCGCTCCACTACTTCCCTGAGGTGAGCAACTTCACAAGCGCCGCGGATCGCTACCTGGAGCTGCTTGAGACGACGAAGAAGGCCGTCCACGTCCCGGTGATTGCGAGCCTCAACGGCTCCTCAAGCGGCGGTTGGGTTCGATATGCAGAGCTCCTCAACAACGCGGGAGCCGACGCGCTCGAGCTGAACGTCTACCGGGTCCCGACCGACGGTGCACTCTCTGCTGCGCAGGTGGAGGAGGCAGACCTCGCGCTCATAGCGAGCGTGTGCGAGAACGTGTCCCTGCCGGTGGCGGTGAAGCTCTCCCCCTACTACTCGGCGATGGTGAGCTTCGCGAGCGACGTGATAGGCGCAGGCGCCTCGGGTCTGGTCCTTTTCAACCGCTTCTACCAGCCGGACTTGGACCTGGAGAAGATGGACGTGGTGCCGAAGGTGGAGCTGTCACGAACCTTCGAGCTCCGCCTGCCGCTGCGGTGGATCGCGATTCTCCGCCCCCAGCTGGGCAACGGCGCCTCCTTGGCGGCGACCTCGGGGATCCAGTCTGGCGCGGACGTCCTCAAAGCCCTCGCCGTCGGAGCGAATGTGGCGATGATGACGTCGTCACTCCTGAGGTTGGGCCCGTCGCACGTGAGCTCGGTTGAGTCCGAGATGCGCTCCTGGCTCGCGGACCACGAATACGCGTCGGTGGACGAGCTGCGCGGTTCGGTCTCGCGGGAGACCTCGGATGATGCGGGTGCGTTCGAACGTGCCAACTATCTGAAGACGTTGCACTCATGGACCACTCCTAGCCGATACCAATCGGCTGGACTGGACTGACGATCGCGCCCCACACACCCGGCTCGGACAGCAAGCCACCTGGGACTCGGGTGCCCGGTGCTGTTGGCGAGAGTCTGAGAGAACCTGGCATGGCGAACTCCGGTGGTTCACAACTAGACGGGCCGATCCCTGGACTCGGCTGGACGGACAGCGACTCATCTCGGACTATTTGGGGGCTGAGCCACACTCACCTCGCGAACGCCATAGACCAGTTCTCGAAGAGCGCCGCCGGCGCGAATTGCGAAACGGCGATCGACGAGGCGGTGGCGGCGCGAACCGGTTTCGATCGGCTGGCGAGTTCGGGCGCGCGCCCCGAGCTGACTAAACCGCTCGCTGCAGCTTGTGACGATCTCGCTCGGGGCCTGGCCGACGGCGACGAAGACAGGACCTTGCGCGGCTACTCGACGGCCGAGACGGTTGTCCACCGGATTCGCGCCCAGTTCGGCTTCGACGTCGGCCGGTCCTGGAACTTGCAGGAGATAGACCGAGAGTTCGATCAGCTCGTCGAAGCGTCGGCGCTTCTAGTCGAGCGGCTTGGTCACAAGCACCTGACCGAAACCGACAACAAGAACACCTATGAACTCGCGGTCAAGATCTCCCACGGCTGGACCCGCCTCGTCAACGGGAGCTACTTCCTCACCCACTCAGCGCCGCGCGCTGAAGCGGCGGAGAACATCGTGTCGGGCAT
Source organism: Acidimicrobiales bacterium (assembly GCA_050015475.1). Lineage (GTDB taxonomy): Bacteria > Actinomycetota > Acidimicrobiia > Acidimicrobiales > Bog-793 > Fen-455. Next base: position 1,844 of record JBEKBI010000023.1, read on the forward strand.
GGGCGACCCGGATCCACAGCGCCTGCAAACCGGAGTGAACCAGATGACCGAACTCGGTGCGCGCCTGGCGAACGGACTGTCGACCGTGGTCACGGGAGACCAACCGCACAGAGGCGACCCGGTGACTCTCCCGGCCGGTGTGCCGGGCGGTCGCTACATCGCCGCCGCCGACGGAAGGCCATTGGAAGGCCTTCCCGGACGCTGGTCGGTGGACGTGGTTCTCAGCGACCCACGGCGCCGATAGCGACCGATCCCGCCGGCGCCTGTCTGTCAGGTGATGTCGGTACGGAGAGTGGTGAGAGTCCCGACAACCGTGAGGGCGATGCCGTAGATGAGGAGCATGATCGCTCCGCCCCACCACGGCAGGAGCTGTGAAGTGGATCCGCCGAACGTCGATCGGGCGGCATCCTCGAGCGCCGTGGCGGCCTGGCCCGGCATGTACTCGCCGACTGTGGTCCAAATCGCCCCGATGATCGGCTCGACAACGAGGGTGAAGATCAGCCCGACGGCGACCGCAACTATTTGGTTCTTCAACAACGCCCCGAGCCCGAGCCCGTAAAGGGCGAACAGGCCCGTGCCGAGCACTACTCCAGGCGCGATCCGTGCCCAGTCGTGCCACATGTTGTGTGTGTTGGCGACGTAGTACACCCCGTGCTGCGCGCTGCAGGCCGCTTGCGACATCCCTTGACTCACGCTCAGCAGCCCCGCACAGGCGTGGGGGTGGATCCCCACCAACACGAACCCGATGACGAGCCCAACGGCCATCGTCACCACGCCCAACAACAAACCTGCTCCGAAGGCGGTGCCGAGCTTCGCCGTGACGACACGTCCTCGGCGCGGCTCAGCGAGAAACGTCGGAGTGACCGTCTTGTGCCTGTACTCACCCGTGATGATGATCACTCCGAGCACGAGAGCTAGCAGCCGGGACGTGTCGAGCACGGAGAAAACATTCGCGAACCACTGCGATGACCCTCGCGGAATTATCCCGGCGACGCCGCCGTGCCTGCCACCAGGAGCAAAAGCGATGAGGAACCCGAACAGCAGGTCGATGAGCACAAGGATTCCGAAGAACACATACGTCGACCAGATGGTCCACAGCTTGCGGATCTCGGCCCGCACCAACCGCGTCATTGTCCGTCACCCCCCGACCCGGTCGAAGGTGGGAATGCCGGTCCGTCATTGAAGCCGCGGAAGTCACCCGCTGATCCAACCGTCGGCCCGAGCTGCATCGACTCGCCGCCGGTGAGCGAGAAGAAGAGTGTCTCTAACGACTCGGTGGACGTGACCATCTCATGAACCTCGATCCGATTTTCTACGATGATCGGGCCCACGACCTCGGGTGAGGCACCCTCGCATACGACGTAACCGTCCCTCACCGAGGCGACAAGCTTCGCGGCGCGTAAGGCCTCGACGAGGCGCCCCGTGTCTGGCGTCTTCACCTTCACTTCCCTCTTGCTCCCCGTGAGCAGATCCTGCAGCTTGCCCTGTGCCGCGAGGCGGCCCCCCGACAAGACAATGACGTCGTCCACGATCAGCTGCGCCTCGGACAGCAGGTGCGACGACACGATCACGGTACGCCCGCTGCCACCGTCGGCCACTCCTTCCGAGGCATAGAACTTGAGAAAATCCCGAAGCCACGCGATGCCCTGCGGATCGAGGCCGTTGGCCGGCTCGTCCAACACCAGCACGTCAGGCTTGCCGAGGAGCGCACGGGCGAGCTCGAGGCGCTGGCGCATGCCAGTCGAGAACCCGCCGGCGCGACGATCCCCAACGTCGGATAGTCCCACAAGCTCTAGGCACTCCTCGACTCTGGCGAACGGTATTCCGGCCATCGTCGCGATCACTTGCAGGTGGTGACGCGCCGTTCGCGCCGGATGGAACCCCGATGCCTCGAGCACCGCTCCGACGCGCTTTACGGGGTTCTCTAGGTCGCGATAGCTGTGGCCGTCGATGAGCACGGAACCCGACGTCGGGGTCACGAGCCCGAGCAGCATCCGCAAGGTCGTCGTCTTGCCTGCCCCGTTCGGCCCGAGAAAGCCCGTGACTCCACCCGGAGCAGCCTCGAAATCAAGCCTGTCAACAGCGAGAACGTCCGAGCCGAACCGTTTCGTCAGCCCTTGAGCTTGGATCGTCGGCATCCGGCGCGGCCTCCATCAAGATCCGTAGATGACGGTCCGCGCTTCGCGTCCCGGGCGTGACCTTAGTTCCGCCACGTCAGCCGGATCCGTCGGCTCTGGGGCCGCCGAGGTGAATCGGCTGCTTGAACGCGCCGAGGGTCGCCGCCTGGTACCAGTGGGAGCGGCTCAAGTGTGCCCCGCGCCTGCCGATAATTTCACGTGGCAAGAGCGGTTCGCCGCTCTTGGAAGTCGGTCTGGGGCCCTCGCGGCAGGTCGGCCAGGTGCCTTGACGTGCCGAGCAGGAGGAAGTCGCAGATGTTCAGCAGACCGGCGAGACTGCACCTCGGACGCGCTATTCCTATCGCTGTTATCGCCGTCCTCGGATTATCCGCCACCGCCGCGGGTGCCACACCGGCTGTGTCGTCGTCCGCGAGCAACCATGGAGCGACACCTGGATTCGCCTTCGCCGCGCCCCGCTCCGTCTGGAACATGAACGTCTCAGTGCTGCCCCCGACGCCCGCCACCGTGAAGGGCACTGTCAGCTCCATAGACGGCACGACCGGCACGGGAACTTGTGCGAACGCCGGCGCAACGGGTTCGCTCACGCTCGGAGATGACTCCGCCCTCGGCATCACAAGCGTTGAGGTCACTTCCGCCACCACCTTTACCGACTCCGCTGACTCTGCGCCCTCGTTCGCCGACGTCTGCGTCGGCAGCCACATAAAGGTCGCGGGCACTGTCTCGGGCGGCATCATCACCGCGACCTCCATCAAGGTTGGGCCTGGCGGCTACCGCGGACACGGCCGGCGCTGAGCGTCGTGACCCGGCCCGGAGAGCCGGGTCGGCTGGCCAAGGCTTCTAGGCCGTGCGGCGCGTGGCCACAAACACCGGAATCTCGCGAACGGTGTTCGCCTGGTAATCGGCATAGGGAGGGAAGGCCGCCACAGCCCGCTCCCACCAGATCGCCTTTTCCTCGCCACTCACCTGCCTGACAACGACGTCGAAGGGCTCCGGCCCGTCCTGGATCATCACGGCCGTCGGATCCGCCACAAGGTTGTGGTACCACACTGGGTGGGTCGGGGCACCGCCCTTCGAGGCGACCAAGGCGTACTGGCCCTCGTGCTCCACCCGCATGAGGGCGGTCTTGCGGATCTTCCCGCTCTTATTGCCTTTCGTGGTGACGATGATGATCGGCAACCCGGTGTCCATCAGAGTGTTGGCGCGACTGCCGCCCGAGCTCTCATACTCGGCGACCTGGTCCCGCACCCATTCGGCTGGACTCGGCTCGTATTCTCCTACTAGTGGCATAGGCCCACTATACGAAGCCGGCGCCTTCAATCAGGTGAGAGTGGCGGCGTAGTCAGGGACGTAGCGGTAGCGGTCGCGTGGCGGTCGCTGGTAATCGCCGATCGGCGCCCGATCCGTGAGCTTGACCTTCTCCGGCTTGCGGCTCTCGTAAGGGATCATCGAGAGAAGGTGGGCGATGCAGTTGAGCCGGGCCCGTCGCTTGTCGTCGGCCTCGACTTCGTACCACGGCGAGTCGGGCAGGTCGCAGTGGGCGAACATCTCGTCCTTGGCCTTGGAGTACTCGACCCAGCGATTTCGACCCTCGAGGTCCATGTCGCTCAGCTTCCACCGCTTCAAGGGATCATTGAGGCGTTCCTTGAAGCGCTTCTCTTGTTCCTCGTCACTAACCGAGAACCAGTACTTGACCAGGATGATGCCGTCGTCGATCAACATCCGCTCGAAGGCTGGGCACTGCCTCAAGAACCGGTCGTACTCCTCCTCGGTGCAGAACCCCATGACCCGTTCGACGCCTGCTCGGTTGTACCAACTGCGGTCGAAGAGCACTATCTCCCCGCCGGCCGGAAGGTGCGAGATGTAGCGCTGGAAATACCACTGGGTCTTCTCCCGGTCACTGGGAGCCGGCAGGGCGGCGATCCGACACCAGCGGGGGTTGAGATGCTCGGTGATCCGCTTGATCACGCCCCCTTTTCCTGCCGCGTCGCGGCCCTCGACAACGATCACGATCCGTTTGTTCTCCTCGCGGACCCACTGCTGCATGGTCACGAGCTCCTGCTGGAGTCGCAGGAGCGCCTTGTCGTAGATGTCGTTGTCAGCCATCGCTCTATCCTGCCCCGCGGCGGACCCGGCGCGCGTGCGCGACAACCGCCGCCGGCCGCCCAGTGGCCGGGCGACAACGGGCGCAATTCACAACTCGAGGCGGTCACCCCACCGGGCTGCGCGGGCGAGCTTGTAGATCTCACCCTCGCTGCGGCCGACCACGCACTCACGGATGCCCCCCGGCTCGCACACCCACAACCTCACGTGCCCCTTGTGCGGCCGGGGCGATCGCAGCAGGCGAGCGGCCAGCCCTCGAGGCGGACGGCTGCGCGACATGGCCAGGTACGAGTACTTCTCGTCCTCATACCCAAGCCGAGCCCCCTTGAGATCCCGATGCAGACTGGACCGCTCGAGCCGCGCCGCGAAGTGACACCAGTCGGTCCCCTCCATAGGACAAGGCCCGTCATGGGGACACGGGGCGGCGACATGGGCTCCCCAGGAGATGAGCGCGTTCCTCGCGGCACGCAGCCGTTCGAATCCCGCCGGCGTCCCCGGCTCGACGAGGACAAGCACGTCGCGGGCCGCCTCCCACCAGCGCTCGAGCGCAGGGAGCTGCTCGCGTTGCCCGAGCTCTCCGAGTACGTACGCCGCTGTCACGAGGTCGCTCTCGGCAAGCTCCGCGACGGTCGCGTCACCGACGATCCACTCCGGATCAAACGGCGGGTCCCATCCCCCGCTTCTCCCGAGCCGGCGGCCCAGCGCGGCCATTTCAGCGTCCCTCTCAACGAGCCGCGCGCTGTTGATCGACGGGAACTGCGCCACCGCCGCCCACAACGCTGTGCCCGGACCCGCTCCCAAATCGAGAGTGCTCTCGGGCGCCCAGCCGGGCAACGAGTTGGCTAGCTCCGCCAGCACGGCCCGGACTGAAGCGAACGTGGCCGGAGCGCGCGTGGCCAGGTAAGCCTGGTGCTGGCCTGGCGCGAAACCTCCCCGGCCGTCGACTGACCCGCCGGACCGGTACCGGTCGGACAATCCGGACGCTGCCGCGCGCAGTTCCCCAATCGACACGCCCTCGAGCTCGCGTTCGACTGCCTCTTCGAAGCTCACCGTGATATCGGCGGGACGCGCTCCCAGCCCGAGCGCGGAAAGTTCGGGCCGCTCGGCGTCCATCAGATCCGGTGAATTGCCTCGGCGTGGTCAGCCGAGACCGCTCGGACGACTCGGCACATCGAGTGGCACACAACCAAAGACACGACTATCAACAGCACGCACATCACCAGGCTCACCTTGAAGGAGAAGAAGGCGGATATCTCCATCGACGACATGAGAAGAGGGGTAATCACGTAGCACAGCCAGGCGCGGAGCACGAGAGGTCGGGCGACGTGCCCGGGCGGCAACATGTCGCGGAGAGCCTGGTACGGGAACCAGAAGTTCACTATGGGAATGAACCAGGAGCCGACTCCGAGAGCCGGCGATAAAGCCGCCGGGTAGCCAAGGCACCGGGCCGTGCTGGCCGCTCTGTGCTGCCAAACCAGAAACAGCACGATCACGACGATCGCCAACACATCGGCGATAAAGGGGAGAATCACAGTCCACGTCGGCGGCACGGCCAACTGACCAGGGCTGAGAACCTGGAGACGCGTGCCGAACGATACGAAACCCTGGGAGGTGAAGTTTCCGAAGCCGAGGCTCCTCAAGTCGCCCGCGAAGACGCGCAAACCCACCAGAAAGGCGGCTGCGAACACGCACATACTCAACACGCCCAAGCGAACGACACGCACGGCCCACACGACCATCCGCTCCTCGGCCTCGCCGGCAGCCCGCGCTTGGCCGGCCCAGAATGCTGCCTGCGTTCCTGGTCCCGCCATGACGTACCCGGTCCACCGCGCACCGTCCCACCAACGCAAGCTGGCCACTCCGCTGGGGTCGGGAAACCACCCAGGTGGAGTGGAGACCATGGACAGACTGTATAGACACCGACCTCCGTGGTGCTTGAGGTCCTCGTTCGTCGGGGCGACCTGTCTCCAGCCGACAATCGGGAAGGCTGCTCCTACCGAAACCCGCCGTCGCCGACTAGGAAGGTGTCATGCCGCAACCGGAGGTCTGCCTGAGCGCGCGCGAAGCACGCAGAATCGCCCTCGCCGCCCAGGGCTTGCTCGGGCCGCGGATCACGGGCGGGCCTGCCGCGATGCTCGCCCGTGTGAGGGCCGTGCAGCTCGACACGATCTCGGTTCTCGCCCGCTCCCACGAGCTCGTCGCCTTCGCCCGCCTCGGGCCATTGGAGCGTCAACGTATCGACAGGTCCTATTGGGGCCCGTCGAGCGAGACCTTCGAGTACTGGTCGCACGCTGCCTGCATCCTGCCGCTCGAGGACTGGCCGGCGTACGGGTTCAAGCGGCGCGCCTCGCTCGAGCGCGGCAGGCGCTGGCATCACCTGGAGGATGTGGACAAGAGCTGTGCCTATGTCCGCGACCGGCTCCGAGCAGAGGGTCCTTTGTCAGCCAAGCAGCTCGGTGGGGCCAAAAAGGGCGGTCCCTGGTGGGACTGGAGCGAGACGAAGATCGCGGCCGAGTGGCTCCTGGACATTGGCGAGCTCGCATGTCGTCAGCGCAAGGGCTTCCAGCGCGTCTATGACCTGGCCGAGCGCGCCATCCCCTCGGCGTTGCTCGAAGCCGAGCCCGATGACGAGACCTGCTGGGCGCGCCTCGTCGAGTCGGCGGGGGCTGCCCTCGGGGTGGCGACGACGAGTGATCTCGCCGCCTATCACGGTCTCTCGCGCCACCACGTGGACCTGGTCATCGAACGAACGAGCCTTGTGCCGGCGACGGTCGAGGGCTGGAACCAGGCAGCGTACGTCTCGGTGATGGCAATGGGCGCTCTCGATCGCCGGATGAGAGGGCGTTCGCTGCTTGTCTCGCCGTTCGACTCTCTCACCTGGTACCGAGAAAGGACGGAGCGCGTGTTCGGTTTCCGGCACCGCCTCGAGGCCTACGTGCCAAAGGAAAAGCGGCTGCACGGATACTTCTCCATGCCGATCCTCGGCGGCGATCACCTGGTCGGCCTAGTCGACCCGGGCCGGCGCGGCGACACCCTCGTCGCCAAGCACGTCTCACTCGACACGAAGAACGCGGCGGCCCATGCCGGCTCGGCACTGGTCCAGGCCGCTTCCTGGGTCGGAGCCGAGACCATCGCCGTCGAGCGCGTCACGCCTGCCGACCGGACCTCAGAGCTTCTCGGAGCGATCGCGGCCGCTCAGAGCTGAGCGAGCAAATCCTCCGCCGGGATCGACCCCGGCGCGAGTCCTCCGGCCGCCATTGAGTTCGCCGTCGATCGAAGCAATTCGTTCGCCGGCGTTGCCACTGCGTGCAGGCGACCAAGGAGCACGATCTCGCCGTTCAACCAGTCGGCTTCGATGTTGCCGGTCCTGCGGGCAAGGCTCTGCCAGGACGATCCGACGGAACGGTCCTCGCCCCCGATCGGGCGCAGTTCCCCGAGCGAGGCGCGGCGTTCGGCGTCAAGCTCCGGGTCCGCGACCGCGATCCCGGCTGCCTGCAAGCACAGATACGCCTCATCCCGGGCGCGACGCCAAAGTTCGCCCGCCGCCGCATCTCCTGAGCGCGAGCCGCACGCCGCTTCTATGGCGTTGCCGAGGTTCGTGATCAACTTCAAGTACTTGCGCTCCATGACGCTCGCGTCGGCGAGCGAGTCGTAAGTGCTGGCGTTCAGATCCGAAGCGATCCGCTCACTCACGTCGTCGACGCCGGCGGGATACCGCCCGACGTCGAGAAGTCCTGAACGGGGCGACACAGGGATCTCGACCACGCCCGGCTCCAAATGGGTAGCAGGCATGTAGACGCACATTGCCTGGACATTCTCAAAACGCCTGAGGGCAAGCCGCTCGTTCTCCACTCCGTTCTGGGCACAAACCACCGGCGTTGCCGGTGGGGCGGATTTGGCCAGCTCCACCAGGAGCAATTCACTGTGCTGGGTCTTGGTGGCGAGGATGGCTATGTCCCCATCTCGGAAACCGACCTCGTTCGGAGTGGAGACCGCCCTTATGGGGAGTCTGGCGGACCGTTCCGGGTCCCGCAGCTCGAGCCCCCGGCTGGCGAGCGCAGCCCGGTGGGCACCCCTGGCGACGAGCACGACGTCGTGACCGTGCTCGAAGAGTCGTCCCCCGATCGCACAGCCGATGGCGCCGGCACCGAGAATCACATAGCGCATGGCTCGAGCTTCTCAGATCGAAGCGACTTCACCGCGCCGTGTCGAGGACCATCGTCACCGGCCCGTCGTTTCCAAGTTCGACGAGCATGTGTGCGCCGAACCGGCCCGTCGCCACTGTTGCGCCGAGCCGGCGGAGCTGTTCGACGAAGCGCTCGACGAGGGGCTCAGCGATCGCGGCCGGCGCTGCCTCGGCGAAAGAAGGCCGCCGTCCCTTGGAGGCATCACCGCACAGCGTGAACTGACTGATCACGAGCACTCCGCCACCGACGTCCGCCACCGGGCGGTTCATCCGCCCATCCTCGTCGCTCATGATCCGAAGCGTCCAGATCTTGGAGGCCATGGCCGCCGACTCCTCCTCCCGGTCGCCCTGGGCGACTCCGAGCAGCACGACCAGCCCCGGCCCCTCGAGCGACCCGACGACTTGCCCGGCAACGCTCACCCTCGCCCACCCGACGCGCTGGACGACCGCTCGCATCTCCAGCGCCGCCTGGGATTTCGCCCGTTTACTTAAGGCTCGCCGGCAGGTCGATGCCCGGCCTCAGGTCGAAAGCGGGCACCGGGGTGCCGCGGACCTCGGAGAGCGGGACGACGCCTGCCCAGCATTCGAGAGCGACGTCCTCGGGAGCGTCGATGGGCGGGCCGGTGCGCACCTTCGCCGAGACTTGCTCGAGGGGCAGCGCGACGACCGCCGTCACGAGCAGCTCGGACTCGGTTGGGGCGCGGACGGTGTCCGTTCGTCCCGGCAGCAACTTCTCCATCAGGCCCGCGAGGACCTGCCTCTTGATCTTCGGGTCGTCTACGAGAGTGGCGACGCCGTGCGCGACCACCGACCTGTAATTCGCGGAGTGGGTCGCCTCGGCGCGGCCGAGAACCAGCGCGTCGACGATGCTGGTTTCCAAGGCGAGCTCGAGCCCGCCGGCGGCTGCCGCGAGCTGCGCCACGTAGGCGTCAATCGAGGCGTGGAAGAACACCGTGGAGCCGAGACGGACGAAGAACATCGGCAACACCTGCGGCCGGCGGTCCGCGATGAACCCCACGTGACAAACCAGCGCCTCGTCGAGAATGGCATGGACCGTCTTCGCGTCGTAGCTGGCGCGCTCTGGGTGACGGGAGGGAGTCGTCGCTCCGGTTGGGTTGTACACGTCTGTCTCTCGCTTTCAGCTGAGCTCGGTGCGGACCTGGTCGAAGGCCGCCGTCGCGCGCTCGAGGTCGGCACGCGTATGGACGGCGGATAGCTGCGTGCGAATGCGGGCCTTGCCCATCGGGACCACCGGGTAGCTGAATCCGATGACATAGACGCCGCGGCTTAGGAGCAGCTCGGCCATGCGTCCCGCCAAGGCGGCGTCGCCGAGCATGACGGGGACGATGGGATGGTCGCCCGGGAGGATGTCAAAGCCGAGATCCGTCATTCGCTCCCGGAACCAGGCGGTGTTCTCGCGCAGCCTCGCCCTCAGATCGTCGCTCTCCTCCAACAAATCGAGAACGACGAGCGAAGCTGCGGCGATGGCCGGCGCCACCGAGTTGGAGAACAGGTACGGTCGGGAACGCTGGCGCAGCAGGTCCACGATCTCCTTGCGGCCGCTCACGTAACCGCCGCTCGCTCCACCGAGCGCCTTGCCGAGCGTGCCCGTGACGACGTCCACGCGATCGGCCACGCCGTGCAGCTCGGGTGTCCCGCGCCCGTGCTCGCCGACGAAGCCGACGGCATGGGAGTCGTCGACCATCACCATGGCCCCGTAGCGGTCGGCTAGCTCACAGATCTCGTCGAGCGGAGCCACGTAGCCGTCCATCGAGAAGACGCCGTCGGTCGCTATCAGGCGCCGGCGGGCATCCGAGGCCTGCTGAAGAAGTTCCTCGAGGTGGCCCATGTCGCGGTTGTGGTATCGGTACCGCTTCGCCGCGCAAAGGCGAATGCCGTCGATTATCGAGGCGTGGTTGAGCTCATCGCTGATCACGGCGTCGTCCTTGCCGAGCAACGTCTCGAACAGGCCGCCGTTGGCGTCGAAGCAGGACGAGTACAGGATCGAATCTTCCGTCTTCAGGAACTGTGACAACCTCTTCTCGAGGTCCTTGTGGACGGTTTGGGTGCCGCAGATGAACCGCACGCTCGCCATGCCGTAGCCCCACCGATCGAGGGCCTCCTTAGCCGCGGCCACGACACGTGGGTCATCCGCGAGGCCGAGGTAGTTGTTGGCACAGAAGTTGAGCACCTCGGAGCCGTCTGACACCCTCACGACGGCTTGCTGGGGAGTGGCGATGACCCTCTCGGGCTTGAACAGACCCTCCGACCGGATCTCCTCGAGCTGAGCGCTCAGCTCTTCGCGGACCTGGGTGAACATGGCGGACCTCCGATCAGGCTTCGGACCAAGTGAGAACGACTTTCCCGCAACGCCCGGTCCTCATGGCCTCGAAGGCCTCCTCGAAGTCGGCCGCCGGGTAACGGTGTGTGATGACCGGGGAGATGTCGACGCCGGAGTGGACGAGGACCGACATCCAGTACCACGTCTCGAACATCTCCCTGCCGTAGATGCCCTTGATCGTGATCATGTTCATGACAAGGTGCGACCAGTCGATGGCGAACTGGTCGCTCGGGAGGCCCAGCATGGCGATCTTGCCGCCGTGGGCCATGCTGCCGAGCATGTCCTGAAGGGCCGAAGCACGGCCGGACATCTCGAAACCAACATCGAACCCCTCGTGCATGTCGAGCTCGGCCATGGCCTCGGCGATGGTTGTGCGGGATACGTCGAGCGCGAGCGTCACGCCCACCGACCGGGCCAACTCGAGCCTGAAGTCAGACACGTCGGTGATCACGACGTTGCGGGCGCCGGCGTGGCGAGCCACGAGCGCAGCCATGATCCCGATGGGGCCGGCCCCGGTGATGAGGACATCCTCGCCGAGAACCGGGAAGGTGAGCGCAGTGTGCACGGCGTTCCCGAAAGGATCGAAGATCGCAGCCACGTCGAGGTCTATGCCCTCCCAGTGACGCCACACGTTCGCGGCCGGCAGCGCGATGAACTCGGCGAAAGCGCCCGGGAAGTTGACTCCGATCCCCTTGGTGTGGGCGCACTGCACACGCCGCCCTGCAATGCAGTTTCGGCAGCGCCCGCAAACCAGATGGCCCTCACCGCTCACGAGCTCCCCCACGGCGAGATCCGCCACGTCGACGCCCAACTCCACGATCTCTCCCACGAACTCGTGGCCGATGATCAGCGGGACTGGGACGTTGGCCTCGGCCCAGGGATCCCACGAGTAAATGTGCAGGTCTGTCCCACAGATGCCGGTCCGCAAGACCTTGATCAGAACATCTCCCCGGCCGATCGTCGGGACTGGGACGTCCTCGTAACTCAGGCCCACCTCGGGCTTGGCTTTTACGAGAGCTTTCATCATGAACCACTCCTCGGTGCTCTCGGCATTCCTCTCGGCCCGACCCTAGTGCAGGCGTCCCAGTGGGCCGCTATCGGCGGCCTACCCGGTAAAACCCGCTGGCGAGCGGCCCGCAAAGGAAACAGACTGGCGCCATGGCCGACGAGCACTTCCTGGAACCTGTCCCAACGACGGCGCCTGAGTTGGCCGCAACCAACCGGGAGCGTGCCAGTGACTCGGACCGTGACCTGGCCGTGACGGTTCTCCGCGACCACTGCGTCGCCGGCAGGCTCACCCTCGACGAGTTCTCGGAGCGAACGGGCTTGGCTCTGTCCGCCCGCACCCGGGGCGAGCTTGAGGCCGTGCTCGCTGACCTGCCCATCCCATCTCCAGCGCCACCGGACGCCCCCGCGAAGCGAGCTCGCCGCTGGATCGTGGCCATCATGAGCGAGTCGGTGTCACGCGGTCGTTGGCGCCTCGGAGGTCATACGGCGGTCGTCGCCGTAATGGGCCAGTGCACCCTCGACTTGAGCCAAGCGGAGATCGACAGCCCTGAGACCGTCATCACAGCGCTCGGCATCATGGGATCGATCGACATCGTCGCCCCGGAAGGCATCGACGTGGAACTGACGGGCCTTTCCATCATGGGCCGACGAAGCCTCCGCATGCGCGACGTCCCGGTGTTACGCGGCTCACCCCGGATCATCGTCCGGGCCTTCCCCGTCATGGGCGAGGTGAACGTGAAATCCCGCTCAGCCGCGCACGAGCGTCACCACTAGAGCGAACCGGCACCCAGGTCAGCGCCGGCGCTCCGGCTTGGGCGTCCTCAGACTTCGCCGAGAAGCCTGGAGAGAGCCGCGCGGGCATCCGCGCTCTCGGCTGCCAGCTTCGCGAGGTACTGGGCCAGCAGCTGCGCCCACTCCGCGACGCTGATCTCCTGGCTGCTAATCACCACGCCGCGAACCTCGTGGGCGACGGTCGCCTGAAGCGCCCCGCGTCTCGACACGAGCCCGAGAGTACGGTCGCCGAGCCGGATACGGATGGCTGTGGCACGCCCCTCGCGTCCCGCCATCCGGTCCTTCATCGTCCTGTCGCGGTCCACCTCGACCATGCCCACCGGGAGCAGGTCCGACACTGTCGCCGACAGGGCGCGGTGATACGCATCGAGATCGGCGGTGTCGGCCCGTATCGCGGCCGCGACGAGATCGACGACGCTCGCGTCCTCGCCGAAGGCCGGCTGAGACTCTCCGGGGCTGTCGGAGCCGCGGGGCTCGACGCCTGCGGCGCCCGGAACCATCTCTGAGCTCACCGGTCGGTTAGCGGTAGAACCATCTGCGGCTTGGCGATGATGTGGTCGGCTCGGAGCGGCCGGACCGCAGTACCGATGGCGAAGAACTCCGTCGTGTGGCCACCCCATTTGTGTGCCAGCGACAACAACTGGACACCCACGATCCCCTCCGCCTTCAGCTGCTCCGCCTCGGCCTGCATGCGGCTCATCGCCAGTTCTCGGGCGTCGTAAAGGGCCTCGGTGAACTTCGGTATCTCGACGTTCCTACCAACATTGCCCATCGCCTTCAAGGCTCCCTGGTGGGCGATGTGGTACACGCAGTTGCCCATGACCATGCCCAACGGCGCGTAGCCCGCCTGAACGAGCGTCCAGAAGTCCTGGCCCGAGAGGTCGGAGGTGAAGGGCTTGTTCTCGTCGTTGCGCCAGTTGCCGTTGTCGTCCGATTTGACGGCGGTGCCGACCGCCACGAACTCGGCGAGGTCGTTGCCGAACTCCTTGAACTCGATCTCGAGCCGGACGCCCACGATGCCGTCCGCGCCGAGGGCGTCGGCCTCGGCCTCCATGCGTGTCATGGCCAACTCGCGGGCGTGGTACATCGCCTGGGAGAGCGTGTCCATCTCCATGTTCTGGCTCCACCGGCCGATCTGCAGGCCGACGTGGTAGATGCTCGATCCCAGCACCAGACCAAGAGGACTGAATCCCGCCTCCCTGACGAGCAGGAACTCGTTCACGCTCAGGTCCGAGGTGAATAGGGCACCCGGCTCGCCGGGCCGCATCTCGGCCAGACGCCGCATGGCATCTTCGGGAATTCCCAGCTCGTTGGCTTCGATACTCATCGTTTGCTCCCTTGTGGGTTCGACAGCGGCAAGATCATGAGACTCTTAGGCGGGGCCTTTTCTCCAGTGCGGAAGCGCACAACCGCGTCTCCCGTCACCTTGGACTCGGCGACGTGATCGGTGTGGTTCTCCCCCATCTCCTGGGCACGGACGCGCAAGTCCATCGAACTCGTGATGGCACCCTCCGCCCCGATGGCAGCCACTCGTCGGGCGAGCTCGGCCCGTGCTCCCGCTCGGACATGGTTGACGAGCTGGGTATAGCCGGAGACCTCTGTGTTGTAAGTGAACGCGTGAGCCTGGTTTCTCGTCGCCCAGTCGTCGTGACGGACCGCCATCGAGATCCCGATCGCGACCGAGGCCGGCATCCAGCCACCCTGTATGAGCTTGGCAAAGTCCTGACCGTTCAATGTCGTCGAGAACAGCCGCGCAGGCCGTTGGCCCCCACAGGCGCGTACAGCAGTGCCCAAGGCGACGAATTCGGAGTTGGTTTCGCCCAGATGGCGCTGCTCGAGACTCACGCCCACGACCCCGTCGCCGCCGAGCGACTGACACTCGAGCAACATCCTGTGCATAGCGGTGTCGAAGCCGCGATACAGCGCATCCACGTAGGGAGCGAAGCCCACCATTCTGTTGGACTGTGCGCTCGTCACGGTGCGGGTGGCCGCACCCGAGCTGAGGAGCATGCCGGCAGGGCCCACGCCGTATCCGCCGTAACCGCAGCCCGCCCACCCGATGAATCCGATCGACTCGACGATGCAGCCCATCACCTCGCCCACGACCGAGAAGCCACACGCCTCGACACCGACGTGACCCGGCACTGAGAGCAGGCTGCTGTTGACGCTTGAGGAGCGGCCCCGCTCCATCCTGGCCATGGCAGCGGGGGGAAGACCTTGCCCGTCCCATTCAGTCGTCATCTAACTTGCGCCTCCCGGCCGGGCTACGACAGGGACGATACCAGCGGATTTGACTGAATCCGGCCAAAATCGCACCCAGAGCTGACAAGGAATCGCCGCTCGGGGTGACTCGCCCCGCCCGGTGAGTCAACGATCCCATCCCGCTGCCCGACCGATATCGGGGACTACCTGCCAATCAACTTCCACACAGCCGGAAGCACCAGGGCGGCCAGGGCGGCCTTTATGGCATCACCGACGATGAACGGAGTGAGGCCGAGAGCGATCGCCTCCCGCGGGCCGACATGGAGGCTGACGCCGAGCCAGGTGACTCCCACGAGGTAGATGACGATCTCCCCTGCGGCCATGGCAGGGATCGATCTGAGCAGAGTCCGGTCGGCGCCCCTCCCAGCCAGGTAGCCGCACAGAGCACCGCACAGGACGAACCCGAGGACGTACCCGAAGGCCGCACCCGGATAGCCGGTGGAATGGCCCGCAAACCACGGCACGCCGGCGACTCCAGCCGAGACGTACACGACCATGGCGGCGGTGGCTCTCTTCCAGCCCAGTGCGGTCCCCGCGACGAGCACACCGAGGGTCTGGCCCGTTACCGGAACCGGGGTGAAGGAGAGGTGGATGGAGATCTGTGCCAAGGCGCCCACCAAGCCCGCCGCACCGGCCACCAGCAACACGTCCCGAGCAACTGTGCCCGATGCGAGATCGGCCAGCACCAGCGGCCTCGGGCGGGGCAGCGTGGCGACATCTGACATGTGGTCATACCTCCGTCGTGCATCGAGTGGCGGCAGATCTTGGGAGCGGGAGCTCCGACAACGAAATGACCCTATCAATGACGTCGCCGGGCCGAGCCCAGGATCGCGGCCGGCGAAATCCTCAGCTGCGTCGGCACTGCACCCGGGAGGGCGCGAGCCCATCGGTGACAGTCCGTTGCCAGTTGGCTCCGAGGCAGTGAAGCCGCAATGATCGGGTGCCACCCCGACTGGCCCACGGACCGCCGCCAAGCGAACAAATGGACAGCGTCTGTGGATGAATCTGGGGCAGATCTGGGGACGGAGAGGGGAAAAGTCCCAAGCCCTGTGAACTTCCAGTGGATTTCGTCCGATTCCGTTGACGTGACCTCGCCGGGGGCGCAAGCTGTCGATCAACCGAAAGCGGTCGGGTCGGACGCCTGAGGCAAAGGGATCCCGCAGGGGAATCCGGAGCAGCGGGTGCGAGGCTCAGCCGACAGAGGAGAGGTGGACGGACCTCCGCCCTAAGGCGTGCCCCTCGGGGTAGGCACGAAGGCTCAGGCGCCGGCAGGGCCGCAAGGTTCCCGGTCGTCTGACAGGAGGGCGAGCCGCCCAGGGGATGACCCCGGGAAGTACGGAGGCGCAAGCCGACCGGCTACCCGGGGTCCCTCCGCGTCTGGGGACTTACGCGGACACTACGGTTGTCCCCACTATGGGAGAGACGTGAAACCGATACCCATCGTCTTCCATATCGGCGCGCTCCAGATCCACACGTACGGCATCGGGCTCGCACTCACGTTCTGGCTCGCGTACCTCTACTTCACCAAACGCCTTCGTGACCACGGGTACCCCGACGCCTGGTTCACACGTGCGTTCATCTGGATCGTCGTAGCTTCAATCATCGGCGCCCGCCTGGTTCACGTGGTCGCGAACCTAAGGGGCCCTCAGGGTTACATCGCCAACCCGGCCGACATCGTCGCGATCTGGCATGGCGGACTCTCGAGTTACGGCGGGTTGCTCGGTGGCGTGCCCACCGGCTTGTTCTGTGCACGGCGGTGGTGCCCCCAGCTGCGCATGAGCGTGGCCCTCGACCTCATCGCACCCGTGCTCGTCCTCGCCTGGGTGGTTGGCCGGCTGTTGGGTCCGCAGCTCATGTACCAGGGAGGGGGCAACCTGACCCACGCCTGGTACGGAATGGCGTATGCCGGACAGGCGGGGAAACGCGTACCGGTGCCAATAATCCAAGCCCTGGAGGACGCTGTCGTGTACGTCATCGCGCTATGCGTCGAGCGCGTGATCGCACGAAGGGGCGGTCCAATCGGGATCGTGGTCACGGTCGCCTGCACTTTGTACGGCGCGGCACGGTTCAACGACGAGTTCGTCCTGCTGCCACACAACTCCGGCGGCGACATCGCGGTCATCGTCGCGTCGGTGACATTTGTGGCCGTCGGTGCCTGCCTGGCGGGGTGGCTCCTGTGGAGGGACAGGAATGTCGCGCACGAGAGAGCCTTAGATCCCTGGCGAGCGCCAGCTGTCGCGGCGCAAGCGGCCGGGTCCGTCGTTGAAGGCGAAGGCGGGGGAACCGCGGACGACGATGCGTCCGCGAGCGGGTGACGAACAGCGTCGCGGCCCTGTGGCTGCATCACCGCTGACTCGCCAGCCGTGCGCTCACCGGCCAGCAGCCGACCGCCCCGGTCCTGCCGGCGACGACGACCAGGTTCGACCCCGCCAGAGGCCGCAACCTATCGCCCGAGAGGGACGAGCGCGCGACTGCAAGTTCGCGAAGTGTCGCGGCTGCAATCTGCCACCCGCGGGCAGCTGTCCCCCTGGCGAGAACCCGGTATCAATCCCACCGGTAAAGCGCCATCTCGCGATCGACCGGCGATGCGATGGTGGCCATGCTCCCGTTTGCGCGCTCTTGGTGTGTGAGTGATCACTCCGAGCGCGACCACTTTCTGTGGTCATTCGCCCACTAAGAGCTGGAGTAACACATACTCCCTGCTTGAGGCGGGTCTCGCGAGGCGCCTTTCAGACTGGAACTCGCCAATTCGCCTGTCACTTGAAATTCACCTGTAGGCAACGTCGCCGACTCCCTGTACAGTGATTCCCCAAGCAGTTGTCAGCCATACGTCCACTCAAAGCGCAGGGATTGCGCTTGCAGTTCAACCTTAAATAGACCCAATCAAGAAGGTTGGTTCACGTGACGGTTTGCGAGGTCGTTACGCCTTGGGCGTATCCCGAAAGAGAGTTCGCCAGCAGGGCGACGGTGAGTGTCGTGATTCCGACACTCAACGAGGCGCTGAACATCGTCCACGTGCTGCCGCAACTGCCTGCTGGGGTGGATCAGGTCGTTCTCGTCGATGGTGGGTCCACCGACGGCACCGTTCAGGCGGCTCTCCGAGTCAGGCCGGACATCACGGTCGTGCACCAGACGCGCCGCGGAAAGGGTAATGCCTTGGCTTGCGGATTCGCCGCTGCCACTGGCGACATCATCGTCATGATGGATGCTGACGGATCGACACAGCCTGCGGAGGTCTCCCTTTTTGTAGAGAGGCTCGTCGGGTCGGGTGCAGACTTCGCGAAGGGCTCGAGGTTCATCCCCGGTGGCGGCAGTGAGGACATCACCGCACTTCGCCGAGCGGGCAACAAGGTCTTAAATCTAGTCGTCAACACGCTCTACCACACCCACTACACAGATCTGTGCTACGGGTACATCGCCTTTTGGCGTCGGTGTCTTCCGTCGTTTGACTTGGACCCGGGCGACATGGAGATGAGTTCGAGTGCCGCGTCCTCACAGCCTGTCGAGATGTTGTGGGGCGACGGCTTCGAAATCGAGACCCTGCTCAATATCCGCGCTGCCGGAGCGTCATTCGACATCGTCGAAGTGCCAAGCCTCGAGTGCGACCGGATGAGCGGCCGCAGCAACCTCAACGCATTCTCGGACGGCTTCCGCGTTCTGAGGACGATCCTTGTCGAGTGGAGAGACCGCCGGACGTCCACCGCCGTCGCAGAGGGCGAGATCGGCGAAATCTTGGAACTCCACTCTCCGCTGCTCGACGTCGACGCCATCGGGCTGGGCGCGACGCCGGTGTGGGACACAGCAGAGTAGCGGATCGGATCACCTGGTTGGCCAATTCGTCGCAGTGTCCGCGGCCCGATGACGACTCCGAAAAGTGCCAAGCGTCAGCTGACGGTTTGAAACTGCACGCTGTACTAACCGTCTCGGTCGTGATCTGCGCATACACGGAACGCCGCTGGCAGCTGCTCCTGCAAGCGGTACACTCTCTTCGCTCCCAGCGGCGATATCCGGACCAGTGCATCGTGGTCATCGACCACAACGAGCAGCTGTTGCTACGCGCTCGATCCTCGCTTCCCGACGATGTCGAAATCGTGCCAAACGGCGAATGCGCAGGCCTCTCCGGCGCTCGTAACACTGGCGTGCGCGCGGCTCGGGGCGACGTCGTAGCTTTCCTAGACGATGACGCGGAGGCCGATGCAGGCTGGCTTGAGGAACTACTCGGGCAATACGAGGTGCCTTCCGTCGTAGGTGCGGGCGGCATGGCGGTGGCCGTTTGGCCCGGGACCCGCCCTGCATGGCTGCCTACCGAGTTCGACTGGGTAGTTGGCTGCAGCTACACCGGCCTGCCGGAGAGGATCGCCCCGGTTCGCAACCTCCTCGGGGCGTCCATGTCCCTGCGCAGATGCCTATTCGAACAGTTCGGCACGTTTGACACCGAGATGGGGCGACAAGGCGCTTTGCCCTTGGGTTGTGAAGAAACAGAATTCGCTATCCGAGTCCGGCACGGCATCCCAGGCGCCGAGTTCATGCACGTTCCCAACGCAGTAGTGCAGCATCACATCGAGCCCGAACGTACGGGGATCGAATACTTTTTCCGCCGCTGTTACTCGGAGGGACTTTCGAAAGCTGTAGTTACGCGTCGCTCAGGTGCCACAGCAGCACTCTCCGCCGAGCGGAGCTATGTCATTTCGACGCTTTCCCGAGGCATCCTGAGAGGGATCGGCGATGGCTTCCAGGGTGACGTCAACGGCTTCGCGCGATCAGCGATGATTCTGGCCGGCCTTGCCACAACCACTGCTGGGTATCTCGTTGGGATCAAATCTTTCAGGTCGTAAATCACTAGCGCCACTTGCTGACATGAGTCCAGTTTTGTCCGCCACCGACTTCGCGAGCATTGTCGCTTTTCCGACGAGATCTTGGTCTGCTGCCACTAACCAGTAACGCCACACCTTCTCCTGATGTGAGCGTCGATTTCGAGTACATATAACTGTATGATGCCCGAATGACCAACCGGCGCTCACCTATATACCTGGCCTCATCGCACTGTTTGACTTTCGGCTTGCCCTTCCCGCCGCTTGGTCATGTCCCCGAGACAGGCAGCGGCCAGATCGATCGTTCAGGCTTGTCAGAAATGTTGTGCCGCACATGTGGTTTCAAGGTTCCGCGCTTTTCGGTCGGGCCACTGTTCGTCTCCTGGGGCAAACTTTGAGGGTCGCCTACCTCGTAATGAATCATCGGCCGCCAACTCAACTGCTGCGACTGCTATCAACTCTGCGTCGCGGTGACCGGGACGCGCCGATCGTCGTCCACCACGACCGCTTCCGATCCCGACTCGAGCCGGCGGCGCTCGAGCCTCTCGGAAAAGCACAGTTGCTCACCAGCGACGAGCCACTTTCCTGGGGGACGCACGGCATCGTGGATGCCTCTTGGCGGTCGCTAACTTGGATGCTCGAACGGGTCGAATTCGATTGGGTAGTGCTGCTCTCGGGCCAGGATTACCCAATTAAGCCGTTGCGCTCGCTCCACGAAATGCTCTCCCAGACGGACGCTGACGTCTTCCTGAATGCCGTACGGATCGACGATGTCGCGGACCACCGAGAGCGCAAGGATAAGCGCCTTCGCTATCTCTACCAGTACCGACGTATCCCCACAAACCGAGTATCTATCGGCCCCGAGCGCTTCCACCGCCTGACCCACCAAGGCACAGAGCTTTTCTTCGATCTTGCAAACACTATCCAGCCGTACGTCAAGTTTTACAAGCTGCCGGACGGCCTGCCTAGATGCATAGGAGTGCGCGCTCGCTCCACACCCTTCAGTACGACGTTCCCGTGCTGGTACGGAGAGACCTGGCCAGCGCTTTCGCACCGCGCCGTACGAAGAATAGTGGATGTGCCTCGGCAATGGCCAGACTATTTGGCGTACTACCGGAAGACAGTGATACCCAGCGAGTCAGCAATGATAACGATTGTGTGCAATGACCCCGACTTGAAAGTCGAGCCCCGCGATCTGCACCACATTCGGTGGTCCAGGCGCACGACAGGACATCCAGACGTCTTCGGAGCGACCGACATAGAGGAACTCCTGGCCTCATCGGGTTACTTCGCCCGGAAGTTCGACATCACGCAGGACACCGAGATCCTCGACAGACTTGATCTGGAGATTTTGCCAGCCTCCTAGACCACCTCGGTCCGACAGTCGCGGGGGCTTGTCCGCCCTCATCCCGACACACTGGTCAGCGCCAGCGGGGCCAGGTCGACTCCGTGATCTCGAGGTGCCGGGCGACTTCTTCGATAGAGCTGCCCTGGGCGAGGAGTTTCTCGCCCTCGGCCAACTTGAGGATGATCTGCTCGGGGGTGTGCCTTCTGCGCTTCATCGTGCGGTCCTCCTTCCCCCATCTTGGGGATCGGACTCGCACAACGGGTGGATCAGGTCACCTCGATGAAGCCTGTTGCATGAGACTAATGCGTCTATTGTGAGTTTATCATCCAGGTATTTTTGAGGAGATTAGTGTAGGTCTGCGGCGGCACGTGTCCCCGAAGTTGCGGAAGGCCTACTGGGCCTCTTGCGGTCGTATTCCAAGGTCGACAGCGTCTGTCTACGCCGACGATGTCACCGCGTCGAGCACGGATCCCGGCTCGATCGGTACGCGCCAGTTGAGCTTGAACACAGGCGCGGTGCAGTCTTTTAGGGCTGCTAGCGTCGCCCCGTTCGCCGGAGTGGTCAGCCCGAGCCTCTGCGGGAGGTGTGGCTCGTGGGAGCTAATTTTGGGAGTAGTTTCCCACGCAGCACGACATCGGTCGTCGCGAATGACAAGCCTGGTGAAGCTGTAGTGAAGGGCGAAGTAGGGCGTCACCCTCAGCACGTCTGTCACCAACGGGGAAAACCACCATTGCGCGATCCGGTCATTGCGCGTCAGCAGTCGATCGAGCACCCTGCGAGCTATGGCACCACGCTCGTTCGAGAAGTGGTGGCTTGACCAGTACTCGTTCAAGTCCCGGTAAAGCCGGTCGACGAGCGGGTGTCCTTTAGTAGACACCAAGAACCAACTGGAGATCATCGCTCCCTTGTGTCCCCGACGCGACAAAGCGAAGCGTCCTGACGGGTCTCCCATGTAAGAGAAAGCGAAGAAACCTGAGGGGCTGACGTAGCTGTCGACCCAGGAATCGAGCGGCAAGGCGCACCAGCAGGAAGCGTCTGCCCACACACCACCAAACCGCGAGAGCAGGTCGAGTCGGACCAGGTCGGCGAGCTGCTGATGATTCAGCCACCTCAACCGAGGATCATTGAGCAGGTTAGTTCCCACCCAGTCGCCGAGGTTTTCCTCGCTGAGAACCGTCACTTTCCATCCCGGGTTGGCCTCCCGCCACGATGCGACACAACGACGCACTACTTCAGGTGCTCGGTTGAGTCCCTGAAACCAGAGCACCCACACGTGCCGCTCGCTGAGACGCTCAGTCATCCCATCACCCTCGCCGAGCCCAATTCCCTGCAGCTCCATTCCCGACAGTAGCCGATCTCGTGGCGCCGACCTGAAGGAAGAGAGCAGCTTGTCATTGGAAAGTCGCCTCCGGAAACTGGTTTTGCGTCGCTTCGGATCTGAAGGGGAATCTGGTCCGCGGCTCGACGAGCTCGCGCTGCCAGTGTGAAGGCTTTCGAACTTCTGAACGGAGAGCCGCTTTGGAGCGTGACCCTGGACGCACGGTGCAACTGCTGGTTGGACTGCCGAATGTGAGCGTGCTCGGGGTTGACGACGGCTGGAAGTTGATCGAGATCCACGTCGAGTGCCGTCGCTCCCGGCCGAGCTGTCCCGATTGCGGTGTGGTTGCCCACCTGAAGGACCAGCGGGTGGTGAGGCTCGTGGATCTGCCGTGCTTCGGCAAGGCGCCCAAGCTGGCGTGACACAAGCGCCGGTGGCGTTGTTCTGACCTGGACTGCCCGAACGGCAGCTGGACCGAAGGTGACGAACGAATCGCCGCACCGCGACTCGCCCTCACCAATCGCGCGGGTCGCTGGGTGACCCTCGAGGTCGGCAAGTCCGGCCGGAGCGTGAACCAGGTCGCCGAGGTGCTCGGCTGTGACTGGCACACCGTGAACGACGCGGTGCTCGCCTATGGCACTGCGCTCGTGGACCACCCGGACCGCTTCGGCGACGTGTGGGCGCTCGGGCTCGACGAGGTCCCCTTCGTCCGCGAGGGCCCCTATCGTCGCCAGCACTTCTCCACCTCGATCGTCGACGTCGGACGGGGCCAACTGCTCGACGTCGTGCCCGATCGGAGCGGTGCCGAATCCAAGGCCTGATTGGAGCGCCAGGGACCCGAGTGGTTGGGTTCGGTCCACGTCGCCACGTTGGACCTCGCCGGCTCGTATCGGGCCGTGTTCGACGCGACGGTCCCCGGTGCCACCCAAGTGGCCGACCCTTTCCACGTCGTCAAGCTCGCGAACGAGAAGCTCGACGAGTGCCGACGACGGGTGCAGAACGAGACTCTCGGCCACCGTGGTCGAAAGAGCGACCCCCTCTATCGCTGCCGCAGGTTGCTCACCATGGCCGACGAGCGCCTCGAAGTACATGGCCGGACGCGGCTCGTCGGGTTGCTGCGCGCCGGCGACCCGGAGGGCGAGGTGGCAACCGCCTGGCACGCGAATTGACCGTTCGCGAGCTCTATGGCCACAACGACGCCGAGCTCGCGCTCGAGTTCGTCGACCGCCTGGCCGACGACATGATCGACGCTGTACAGTCGATCGAGGTCCGGTCCCTCGGGCGCACACGCTCGCGCTGGCGGCTCCAGATCGCGGCGTGGCACACCTCCCGCGTTTCGAACGGACCGACCGAAGCGGCGAACAACTTGATCAAGCGGGTGAAACGCGCCGCGTTCGGCTTCACTAAGTTCGCCAACTACCGGATCAGGTCGCTGCTCTACGCCGGCAAGCCCGACTCGTCGCTGATCGGCGTTGTCAGGCCGCGCTGAGGCGCCAGTTTGCCTTCTCGAAGAAGGTGCCCACCGGACACGCGGGGTTCTCACACGTCCAACTCCTCGTCTACCAGCTGAGCGAGAGCGGCCGTCCGAACATCGGCTGACGACTCTTCATGTCGACGACGCGGCGGCCATCGGGCACCGCCGGTTGACCGCAGTGGGCACAGCTCGCGTCTTCGGGCGTGGTCTCGATCTCGACCCACAGACCCGTTTCGTTTTCTACGAGTGCGAGCACGCGGACGTCGGGGATGCCGAGCAGCGTCTCGACCATCTCTTCCGGGTCGCTCGTCACGGAATCCAATTCCATCACGGAACCGTCCGGCAGGTCCGCACCAGCCACTCGATGCGGTCATCACGTCAGGTCAAGCCCCCGTGAGATCCGAAGAGTCGGTTTGGCTGGCTACCCTACGAGACTCCTCACGAGGCGGAGGCCGAGCCGGCATGCACGCGGGAACCCTTGACACACCACAGAGAAGATGCCAGCGCAGCACCGTTCAATTGAACGATTCCCTTTACGATTGGCATCCGCCGCGCCCCAGTCGTCTCTCAGGCTCGCGTACGACTAGTAGATTCATCGCGATGCGAGACTGCACCGCGATGTCGGGCATACGAGCTGCCTCCAGGTTTGTCCTCGCCTGCCCGCCACATCAAGTTGGCGTCTGCCGAGCCTCGGAAGGCTCCGCGGATCAGACTTCTCAAGCTCACTTGAGCACGATCAAGTCAGCCATCCCGGTGGGATATTGCACGCAGACGTCAACGTTCACCACCCGCGCGTACATATCGTACGACGCGCTGTCACTCCGCGCGATGGAAAGACGACGTGCCTGACTGGATAGAGCCCAGTTTTTTCTTCGGCCACCGCGCTGCGAGCCGGAGCGCTAAAGACAGGAGCGCTTTCCTCATCGATGCTGTTTGCGCGATCGACACAGGCGCTTTGCTGGTCTTCACAGTCTTCGGCTGCCTGGGATTTGCTCGCGTCTTGTTGACGCTCGCGTTTGTTATCTACGTTCCCGGCTGGGCCATAACTGCAAACTGTGAATTGAGGACTCGCCTGTCGCGCACGGCGCTTCCGGTGATCGTCAGCCTTGTCCTCTTGACAACTACGGCCACGGTAATGGTGTGGACGCACATATGGCAGCCGTTAGCGCTCTTCGATATCGAAGCGGGAATGAGCATCGCCCTGATTACCCTTGGCGCGCTCCGGCGCGCGAGAGCCACCACACCCGTACAGGAACGGCCCTCCGACACGATTGCCCCTCAATCACCTCTAAGCGAGAGCCGCAACGCAACCACTGGACGCCACGAGGTCTTCCGCCGTCTCGTTGTCTCGGATGCCCTGTTGCCACTGTCCATCGTCCTTTGGATCATCGGCGTTCGGTTAATCCATTCGAGCCCAATACCGCTCTCCATCTTTCCTGCGGGATCCGTCACCGTCTATCTTGCCGCGCTTGCTATCCTCGTCCTTTCGATCGGTGTACTTCTTGCGGGACCTGGCTTCTCCCGTCACCGGGTCCTGCTTCACCTTGGTGCGCTGATCGTCATGCTCTATGCAACTGCGCCACTCGTCTTCGCTGAGCCGCGGTTCTCGTGGCTCTATAAGCATGTCGCGATCACGAGTTACATCGCTGTGTATCACACTCTCAGTCCTTCAATGAACATCTACCGGTTTTGGCCGGGCTTCTTTACGTTGGCAGCGTGGACGGACAAGGTGGCCGGGGTTGGCAGTCCACTGGTGTACGCGAGTTGGGCCGAGCCCTTCTTCGAGATCCTCTATACCGTCGAACTCGCTTGGGCACTGCGAGCGCTTCCTCTAAAAGAGCGTGAACGATGGCTTGCATTGTTCTTGTTCATTGGCTCAAATTGGATTGCACAAGATTACTTCTCCCCACAAGCTTTAGGGCTGGTGCTCAGCTTAGGCGTCTTCGGGATGACGCTTCATTGGCTGAGCGGCAACCCGCGATCATGGGTCACCACACTCGAGAGCTGGGGTGGCTGTTTGCTCAACGGCAAGCGGCCGCCGTTGCGCGGCAAGTGGACATTAGTCAAGGTTCCGAGGTGGAGGCATATACGTGAGACGCTTCATATGGGGATTGGAACCCTTAGTCATCGCTGGAGGCGACCTCGTTGGATCGCCACTGGTGCCGTTCTCGCCACGTTCGCTGTGTTGACGTGCGTTCACGAGCTTTCTCCATACATTGTCGCACTAGAGATCGGTGCACTAGTCGTGTGCGGACTCACACGGCCGTGGTGGGTGGTCGCGGCTATGTTTGTGATCGCTGGCGCGTATTTTGCTCCGCACTTCGGGTGGGTGAACCACTACTTCGGCATTACGGCATCCATAGGCAACTTCTTCGGCAACCTTAAAGTTCCTTCGTCGAGCTATGCACACCCCGGACCTGCGACGCTGCTGAGCAACGATGCGAGATCGCTGCTTAGTATCGGCATGTGGTTGCTCGCGCTGATCGGCATTTTCCGGCGACTGCGTCAGGGAAGACCCGCCCTAGGTCTCGCGCTGCTAGCGTTCTCGCCGCTGGCACTTCTCACCCTCCTTTCCTATGGAGGCGAGGGTGTGCTCCGCGTATATCTGTTCTCGTTGCCGTGGACCGCCTGCCTGGCGGCCTCTGCCATCAGTTTCAGACCAGGCCCGTTCTGGCGTCCTAGGGCGCTTCTCGCGACGGGAACACTCGTATTAGTCGTCGCGCTGTTCCTAATCGCGTTCTTCGGCGAAGATGGCACAAGCGTGATGACACCAGCCGACGTGCAGGCATCCGAGTTCCTGTACAGCCACACCGCGCCCGGACCAGTGATGCCACTCGGGCCGAACTTCCCACTCCCGATTGACGCCGCTTCATTCCAGTTCGCCGCGGTCTACCCCGTGCTCGGCTCTGGCCTGCCAGGAGCCACCGAACTCAGCCCGACCGATGTTCCGCTTATAACAACGGAAATCGTGTCTTTCGGCGGTGGGGTGACCAGGCCTGGATATCTTGTCGTGTCACCGGCTATACGTGCCTATGCTGAGGAGTATGGCCTCGCCTCCGCTACACAGTGGAACGCCTTCTTGGCCGCAATGAGCCGAGCGCCCGGATGGCGCATTCTCTACAGCAAAGGTGGTGCGACGATTTACGAGCTGGTACCGCGCTCGTAGATTACGCCTGACTATTCGGAATCGTGCGGGCTGCGCGCCGAGCCAGGCAATACACAAACGGGCCCGCTATCATCCCCCTCAGCTCGGCACGCTTGTATCCGACGCTGGCAGCTGGTCGCGGACCAGCCGGCGTCGATACCCGGGCTCGACCCAGCAGGCTGGCGATACGGAACGCGCCGGGCGGAACGCGCTTCAACACCTGCCACGTCGTCGACGGTTTGAGCGCCCACTTTGCCAGGAATGCTGTGAGGCCAAGCCCGTAGTCGTACATCTGGCCTTTGAGGACCGCGGAGTCCGAGCGGTGTATATGCCAGATCACCGCCGCTGGCTCGTACGCGAGTGCTCGGCCAGCAAGGACGACACGCAGGAACATGTCCAGGTCTTCTCCTCCTTTCGTTCGCGAGCCAGCGCCCAACGTGGTGTCGAAACCACCGACCCTTTGCACGAAACGCCTGTCGAAAGCCGAATTCGCTCCTGTGCCGAAAATGCCAGCGCTAAACGGATACAACGCGTCCTCACCTCTGCGCTTGTCGAGGTCGTAAACACGCGGCTGAAGCGAACTCGTCCAGGACATCCGTTCGTCGAAATACCGTTGAGCAGGCTCTAGGAGTGACGCTGGCGGTACAAGCCCGGTCACACACGCGACTTCCGTATCCCGGCAAATTCCTCGCGCCACACCGCGCAGCCACCAAGGATCAACAAGTACGTCGTCGTCAGCGAACGCCACCCAGTCATGCTGGGCCTCTGCTAGGCCGAGATTGCGTGCCCACGCAACGCCCGCTCGCGGTTCAGTCAAATAGCGGAAGCGCGGGTCGATCCGGACGAACTCCTCTACGCATGTCCTGGTCTCCGTGCTGCTCGGAGCATTGTCCACGACCAACACCTCGAAAGCACCGTAGTCGACCTGTCGCAAGGTACTGAGTGCATTCCAAAGGAGCTTGGGGCGGTCTCGCGTGCAAACGACCACCGAAATGGGAAGATCCGGTGCGTCCTGGGCTCGGGCATCCGCTGCACACGCCTCCCAGCCACCCAGGCCCGCGAGGGGCAGGCCGTCGGGGCATGACAGCCTGTCCTGGGAAAGATGCTTACGGATCTCCAGTTCAAACTGTCGCCAAGCCATGGCGCCAATCCGATCGACGTCCACCACGCCACCGGGTGATGGAACTGAGACGAACCCAAGCGGTTCGTGGTGCAGGCGTACTAAGACGCGCGCCCAGTCCGCAAAAGCCCTATCGGACTCGATCACAGCCTCCGCCCGCAAGGCGTTAGCAAGTTCGAGCTGCCCGATCCAGGTCGCTCCTCGTCCCTCAAAGGTTCCCGTCATCTGGGATTCACCAACCCGTCCCCTCGAGCTTCCCTCCCGGCCAAAACAACCTCTGTCCCCCATTTCCGCGACGCCTCTCGGCCACAAACAACACCTCAAGAGCAAGCCCCCCAACGACGGCGGTCGACCAGTTGATCCCGCCACACAGATCCGCCTAAAGCAGGTCGAGCGCCACGCGGGGGAACGTCACAGGACTTTCGTGAGCCGAGCAGACGTTACGCGAACCTCTGAAACAAGTCCAGCCCTCATCTCACAAATGCGAACAGATGTCTGCCATAGTTCGAAGCCCACCGCCCTACGCCGTCATGATCCGGACCGAGATCCACTACCCCAGTGAAAGAACTCCTCTCGAGGATGAACTCGGGGATCGTCGCGCTATTCCAATTGCGGAGTCTCCCCCTGAACCACTCCTCGCTCTCTTCGCCACTATCCAAAAACAAAACCCGCCCTGTGACATCGTCAAGAGCCTTGATCAACTCCATAGCACCCGTCTCGC
>JBEKBI010000024.1:0-29500 GCA_050015475.1 Acidimicrobiales bacterium
CGCGTTGACTCATCTGAAAGGTCCGCGTAACCACATTCGTTGACTCATCTCGAAATGTCCGCCTACGGGCATCCGCGAGATCGCCACCGGGGGCGGTTACGCCCAGGCGATGGAGCTTTCGATGGGGCAGCGAAAGGCAGTGACGGCCAAGCTCGCCGCGACATACCGGCGCGGATCGCGAAAGGACAAGGGAAGGATCCTCGACGAGCTCGTCGAGCTCACCGGCTGGCACCGTGACCACGCCAGGAGGGCGCTGCGTGAGGTCGGGACGATCCGGCCGGTCCGGCCTCGGGCGAGGCGCTCTTTGACCTACTCCGACGATCTCGTCACCGCCCTCGGGTTCGTCTGGCGCATTGCCCGCTACCCGACCGGCAAGCGCCTCGCCCCGATGCTGGCGGCCCTCGTTGCTTCCCTTCGCCGTGACGGGGAGCTCCAGATGGGAGACGCCGAGGCAGAGCTGCTCATCTCGATGTCGCCGTCGACGATCGACCGCCGCCTTTTGCCGGACCGGCGCCTGCTCATGCCGCGGGGTCGCAGCCACACAAAGCCGGGGACCCTGCTCAAGTCCCAGATCCCGATCCGCACCTGGTCGGAGTGGGACGACGCCCGCCCGGGCTTTGTCGAGGTGGACCTCGTCGGTCACGAGGGCGGCAACCCCTTCGGCGAGTTCTGCTTCACGCTCACGATGACCGACGTCGCCACCGGCTTCACGGTGAACCGCTCGGTCAAGAACAAGGCCGCCGCCCACGTCAACGAGGCGATCGAGTTCGCCCGCCGGCTGTTCCCCTTCCCGATCCTCGGGATCGACTCCGACAACGGCTCGGAGTTCATCAACGCGCATCTTTACGACTACTGCGTCGCAGAGAAGATCACCTTCACCCGCTCGCGTCCGGGGAACAAGAACGACGGGGCCCACGTCGAGCAGAAGAACTGGACCCACGTCCGCGAGCTCGTCGGCTACCTGCGCTTTGACACCCCCGAGGAGCTCGAGCTGCTGAATGACATTTGGATCGTGGACGCCCGCTTCACGAACCACCTCCTCGCCCAGCAAAAGCTCGTCGAACGCCGTCGTGAGGGATCCAAGGTCACCAAGCGCTACGACGCCGCCAGCACCCCTGTCGAGCGGGCGATCGCCTCGGGCGTGCTCTCCCCGGCCAAGGTGGCCTCACTGCGCCGGATGACCCGGGCGATCCGACCGGGCGATCTCTCACGCCACATCACCGCCCTCGCCCAGGAACTCGAGAACATGGCCATCACGAAGGCTCCGACGCCTCTGCGCCACGTCAACCGGGCGTTCAACGCCTCCGATCGTCCGGAGGTCCGCGGCGAGCAGAAGGCTCGTCGTTCCCGGACATCTTGAGATGAGTCAACGAATCACCGTTCCCGGACAATTTGACGTGAGTCAATAGGGGATCACCTGAGTCAGAGCGACTCGTCCGCCTCCGGGCCCGGAGCCGGTCGCTTCGCGCGGAGAGGCAGCCATGCGAGGACCACGGCGACCCCGAAGAAGGCTACGGCGGTGGCGACGATGAAGGACACACGCGTACCGTTCGTGAACCCGACCCGCGCCGCGAAAGCCAGCAAAACGCCCGTCAATCCGCCGGCTCGCTCCGCGACGGCCAGAGCGCCCCCCAAGGAGCCCAGGATGGCGTGCGACGCGGCGGCCGGCACGTGGCGGCCCGCGAGGACCGTGGACATGTAGTCCCGATATCGGGTCGACATCACACTGCCCATGACAGCAACGCCAAGGGCACCGCCAACCTGGAGGGCCAGGCTGTTGGTGGCTGATCCCATGCCGGAATCGCCGCGGGGGACCGAGCCAACGACTGAATTGGTGGCCGTCGGTATCAGCAACCCTGTGCCGATCCCGATCATGAGCAGGCCGGGCAGTACGTCGCCATAGGTCGTGGAGACACCCGGAGTGGCGGCAACCTGCCACATTCCGCCCGCGATGACACTCAGTCCCAGTCCCACGGTCAGCTTGACTCCGATGAGCCGGGTGAACGCTGGGGACAAGGTGGCAAACAGCGCGAGCGTGCCAGCGATGGGCAGAATGCGCACGCCGGCTGCAAGCGGCGAGTTGCCTAGGTCGAACTGAAGGAACTGCGTCTGCAGGAACAGCGCCCCCAAGAGCGTGAAGGCCGCTAGGGCCTCGGCCGCCGCCGCGATCGAGAAGCGGCGTTCTTTGAAGAAGCTCAACTTCAACATCGGGTGGTCGCAACGCGCCTCCCAGGCCACGAAGGAGCCGAGGACGACGAAGCTTGCCCCTCCGACGGCGAGCACGCTCACGGCGGTCCATCCGATAGTGGGGGCTTCAATGATGGCCCAGAGCAGCATGCCGAGGCCGAGAGTCGACAAGACCGCGCCGACGGGGTCAGGTCTGTCCGCGGCCGGATTCTTGGAATTGGGCACGAGCCAAATGGTTCCTAGGAACGCGGCGACGGCGATGGGGACGTTGACGAGGAAGATCGAACCCCACCAGAACCGTGTGAGCAGCAGACCTCCGGCGATGGGGCCGATGGCGATGCCGAGCCCGATCGTGCCCCCCCACACGCCGATTGCCCTTGCCCGTTCTCTCGGGTCGCGAAACACGTTGTTGACGATCGACAGCGAAGACGGGATCGTGAGCGCGGCTCCGGCTCCCATCACAGCTCGGAACGCGATGAGGAAACCCACCGAGCCGGAGAACGCGGCACCGATCGACCCGGCGCCGAACACGGTCAAGCCGATAAGGAAGAAGCGCTGCCTTCCCAGTCGGTCCGCCATGCTGCCGAACGCGAGCATCAGGCCCGCGAAAACCATCGCGTAGGCGTCGACGATCCACTGCAGCTCGCTCGAGGTGGCGTGCAGTTCCCGCACGAGCGTGGGGAGGGCAACGTTGAGGATCGTGTTGTCCAAATTGATGATGAGCGCCGCGGCGCACAACACGGACAACGCCGCCCATTGATGGACCTGGCGTGGTCTAGAAGGCATGGTCTCGGGCCGCTCCAGTCGAACTAGATACCGGTCAGTATCGAATACCGGAGAGTATGCTATCGGTCATGGCTGGTGTCAAACGTCCGATGGCGTCGGAGAGTTCCGTGGCGCAACGCCGCGACGCGGCGCCTTTTGAGCGGGTCCACCGGCCGAGTCGCGAGGCTGTGCGCCGTCGGCTGTTGGATGCGGCGTTCAAAGTGTTCGCCGACTCGGGTTTTGCCAACGCGACCATGGACGAGGTCGCCAGCGCGGCCGGCCTCACCAAGGGGGCCATTTACTCGAACTTTGCAAGCAAAGACGATCTGTTCTTCGCCATTATGAGCGATCAGATCTCCCGCCGGGTCGAGAGCGTGCGGGCCGCGTTGGACGCAGCACCCGTGGGCGGCGACCGGCGGCAGACGCTCTTGGAGATCGGGCGACTTCTCACGGAGGCTTTCCTGGAAGAACGGGATTGGCAGCTGACCTTCTTCGACTTCTGGCAGCGCGCGGTGCGGAACGACGAGGTTCGAGCGCTGTTCCTCGAGCACCGGCGCGCCTTGCGCAGCGCCATCGCAGAACTCATCGAACAGGTCCTGCGGGATGCACCGCTCCCGGGAAACCTGGGCATCGAGGATGCGGTGACGGTGGTGCTCGCCCTATCGAACGGTTTCGCTATCGAGGCCTATGTCGACCCGGACATGTTCAATGATCGACTGTTCGGGCAGGTTCTGGACCTGCTATCGGCCCCGGGGTGAAAGGCGGGCCTTCACGAGAGGATGTCGCTGGCACTTGCAGGCGGGTGCGGTCGATCGCCTGGAGGGGCGGCGACCAGGTCAGTCCGGCGGGCGGCAGGTACCCGCAGTCCAGCGCCACAGCAACAGGATCGAGGCCGGGACCATCGCCGGGCAAGTGGCCCCGGCAATGCCCGACATTCCCACGTCCCATCCCTTCCACGGCCCGTTGGCCGGGCGGCTGAAGAGGAGATAGCTGCCGTCATCCTGTACTGACACCTGCGCCCGCTGCGAGGAGGGACTGGGAACGAGCGACGCGCCGGCCCAATAGGTATTGGTGGCGGGGTCGAACGCGTAATAGGTGGTACCCGGCGTGAGTCCGGTGTAATCCGAAGCCGGGATGTCGTTGACGGCCGCGCCCGCTTTGAGCAGCTGGTCGCGCACCTCGGCTGTCACCGTCAGGTTCTCTACTGATTTGGGGACTGTGGTTGACGTCGTCGTGCTCGAGGTCGTGGACGTCGATGTAGTCGTTGGAGAGCTCGTGGTCGTCGCCGGCGTCGCCGTCGAGGAGCATCCGGCGAGCATGATCGCGCCCGCGGCGAGTGCCACGAGCCATCGCCTGGGTGTCAAGTTGCACCTCCCTTTTGTCTTGCGGGGCACGAGCGGCGGTGCCCCGGGGTCTCATGTTCCGAGATGCTCTGCCGGCTGGTTGTTCCATTTTCGGATCGCGAGGGCGGCCTTCCTCCCGACGGTATCCCGGCCCTCATCGGACGCGGGTCCGGCGTGGTCCGGTCATGCGGGGAGACTCCTTGGATCCAGCGCGGCCGCGACACGTTGCCACCGGTCGGCGTTCCGCAGCGCGTGACGGGCGACGACCTTGGAGTCGCTCATCGCTTGCCGGACATCACTTTCCGCTGGCGGCGACCCGGAGTAAGAAGCCGTCGTCGCAAGTCGGGCTAGTTCCTTGAGGGCGGGCTCCGCTTCGGTCGAGAGCGCCCCCGCCGACACGATCCGCCCGGCGAGCTCCAGGTAGGTCTCTGCTCGCCGGCGCCTAATGCCGACAAGATCGACGGTTCTCAGGGCCTCATTCCAAGCTGCGAGGACGCCTGCACGCGGCTCGCGCCGCGCCCGCCGCAGCCGTATGCGCCGCCAGACGGGAACTCCGCCTATCCAAGCGAGCAGGGCTATGGGAAGGATGAGGAGCCACGGCGCGTTGGAGCTGGTCGTTCTGTGGGAGCTCAGGGACGCGGACGACGTCCGTGCCCTGGTACCGCCTGCAGGCGAAGGGTGCAGATTATGGGTCCGAGTGTGCACCCTCGACCCCGGGGGCGTGGTCGTAGTCGGCACACGGACGCCTGGAGTGGACGACCCTACGGAGGTCGTACCTGGCGTGGGCTCAAAGTCGATCCACCCGTATCCTCCGAAAAGGACCTGGGGCCAGGCGTGGGTGTCGCTTCCATCGACCTGCCACTGATCGTTCCCGAGCGGCGTGCCGGGCAGGAAGCCGACGGCGATGCGAGTGGGCAGCCCGTCGATGCGTGCGAGCACCGCGAAGGCGGTGGCGAACTGCTGGCAATAGCCGGTCCGGGAGACGAACAGGAAGTTCAGCAGGCCTCCGTAACCGCCGACCGGACCGCTGGTGCCGGAGCTCGTCAGCTTCGGAAGTTGGTAGTGGAATCTCGCAGAGGTGAGGTACGCGTCGAGATCAAGAGCCTTTTGGTACGGCGTGGTCGCCCCGGCGACGATGGTCCCGGCGAGGGTGACGAGGCTCGTCGGTACGGGGCCGGGAAGCTGCAAATTCTGCGGATCCGAGGTGTCGACGACAGCCGCCTCGAGCTGGCTTGGCGACGGGTCAGGCACGATCGAGCTCACGGCGTACACGGACCCCGCTTGGAGAGGGTTGTCTGCGATGACCGAGCCGGTCGAGGGATTCCATGCCATTTGACTTGTGGGGCTGGAGACCATGGTTGGGTCGCCCCAGACGGGGATCGCATAGCCTCCGAGCCCGGAGACCTCGAAGATCTGGAGCAGTTTCTCGTGACCGACCCCGTCGGCGACGGGCGCTTCAGCCGGCTGCGTACCCACGTTCGCCGGCAGCGAGAAAGTCCCCAGTTCGACCCGCGAGGCCGGTCCCACGTCGCTCCAACTGTTGCCGTTGAACTCATTCAGGGTCGCCACCAGCTCCCGGGTCGGGACACTGCTCAGAACCGTGAAGAGCGCAGTGTTGGAGTCGTCGATCTCGCGTTGGGCGACCTGCACGAAAGTGCTGATCTCGACGCCCTCTGAGAGGTCGCCGGCCGGCAGGACGGTTGTCTCCGTCGTTCTCGCGAGCCGGATACCGCCGGCGAAGGTGACGAGGGCAGGGCTGTGGGCACCGGGAAGGTTCGGGCCGATGACGGCCGCCGAGATGGCAGCGAGCAACGACATGCGCAGAGTCATCGCCACGGCACGCCTGTGCGTCTTCGGTTGTCCCGGGTCGGGCTCCGAGCCGGACCAGGCAAAGACGACTCCGCGAGCCTTTTCGCTGTCGTGGATGGCGGCGAGCAGGTACCAGCAAGCGGAGCCGGCGATCGCGGCAAGGCTGAGCAGGCGCAAGTGCCCGGTGCCGAGGGCGGCTGCAAGAAGGTAAACCCCGAACGCTGGTGCCAGAGCGAAAGCCGCCGGCACCTTGCGCGTGGAGTGGAGAAGCTCGGCGAGCAGCCCTACAGTTCCGGACGCCCACGCCGTCACGAGCACGAGTGCAGGGAGTTCGGGCACTGGCGCTGTCTTGAAGCTGAAGGCGGCCCAGCCTGTACGGAAATCCGCGCGCACAATGTGCCAGGCGGAGGGGCCGAAACCTCTCGCGAGGAACAAGGAACCGAGAACGATTCCGACAGGAAGTCCCAAGGCGGCGAGGCCTGCGACTGCCCACCAGA
The DNA here is from genome assembly GCA_050015475.1 of Acidimicrobiales bacterium. Lineage (GTDB taxonomy): Bacteria > Actinomycetota > Acidimicrobiia > Acidimicrobiales > Bog-793 > Fen-455. Next base: position 6,602 of record JBEKBI010000024.1, read on the forward strand.
TGCGGTGCCCACTGAGGCGGCGTTGCCGGTCAGCGCTTTCATCCGGCTCGCGCGACACGCCGCCGCTATCGCGCCCGACAACTACTGCGCGGCGCGCCTGAGCGAGTTCCCGGGGAAAACCGCGTCGCGCGGCCAAACAGGCCACGTGCACCGCGATGAGGGTCACAAGGGCCGGTGCGAGCTCTCCAGGGCCGGTGTAGCACCGCGCGAAGGTGCTGACGGCGACGATGTCCGTTAGCACGAGAGCCAACCAGGCGCTCATCGCGCTGCCCCCGCCTTTTCGACCGGCGCGGTCTCGCCATACACCGACTGCGCCCAATCTTCCCCGTCCCCGCTCCAAGCGGTCCCGAGCGAACTGCCGGCGGGAAGGGGCACGACAATCACGACCCCAACCGATCCGCCGGCCGGCGCCCGAACGGGAGAGAACCCCATTCTCGGCAGTCCGTGCGAAGGCGCCGCCTCGGTGTCGGGACGCCTCTCTTCCCTGGAGACTTCTGGTTCCCGGTCGCGCTCGGCCCCCACCAATACGAGCACGACCGTCGAGTACTGCGCGGAGAGATTGTCGAGGATGTCCCAGTCCGGAGGGTCTTGACCGAAGGCCCCAACGATGACGAGCACCTCGTCGTGGTTTGGCACCTCGAGGCGTTCGATGGCAGCACGGAGGCGTTCCCGCGGTGGTTCACATGCCGCTTCCACGCTCGCCAGCGCAATCAGCGCTTTCCTGAGGCCTATGTCGCCCCGCTCGACTCCAGTGTCGATGCCGGTAGTAGTCACCACGCGGCAGGAGTGTCCGACCCGTGTGCCGGCCTCGCCGATGGCAGCCGAGAGCACGCTCGCGGCGACCTCGACGGCACGGTCGAGCTCGTCGAGCGGTGTCGTCTCTCCGCCCGCGTCAAGCAATACGGTCGTGGCCACCCGGTCGGGGTCGTCGCCCGTCCCGCCGTCGCGGACCATGAGCTCACCGACGCGCGCCGTCGTGCGCCAGTGAACCCGGCGGAGATCGTCGCCGTCGGCGTAACGGCGTAGCAGCGAGCTTCCGGCTCCGAGTTGTGCCGCCAGCGAGCGCGTGCCGTCGCTGCCGGCGCGCCCGAGCCCGTTCGGGAGCACGCTCTCCAGGGCCTCGACCCGCGGGAGCACGTAACAAGTCGTCGGCTGGCTGACCGACATGCGACGCCATGCGAGGTTGAGCGGGTCGCAGATCGTCGCCACGTAGGCGCCTGCGCGGATGACGCCCCGCCTTTCCGTGGGAAGAGCGAAGCTCGCCTGGGTCCTGTCTCCGGGAGCAAGGCGAGGAACAACGATCCGTGAAGGCTGGCGGAATCCAGAGCCTTGCGAACGGTCGGTAACGAGCACCAGAGGCGATGACAGCGATCCAGCGAACCCGGAGGTCTCGACCGCGACCTCGAGCACTGCGGGTTCGCCCTCAACGACTATCGCCGGCACCGCACGGGTGGTGAGTGATATCGCCCCTCTCGTCAGACGGACCCGGATCACAGCCGCGAGCGCCGCGATGACGACAGCGGCCGCCAGCCCGAAGAGCTCGGGAATGCCGAGGATCCTGCCAAAGAGCCCCGCGATCAGTCCGAGCGCAATTGCCCAGCGACCTCGGGCGGTCAGCATGGGCGTGCTATCGGCGCTCGGCGGACAACTCAGGCACCGGCACCTGATGGAGCACCTCATCGAGCACGGCCCTTATCGGGTCACGGCCCCTGGCGGCCTCAGCCCGCAGCTGGAGACGGTGACAGACGACCGACGGCGCCATGGCTTTCACGTCGTCAGGCGTGACGAAGTCCCTCCCTTTGATCACAGCCCAGGCGCGGGCTGCCCGTTGCAAGGCGAGGGCCGCTCTCGGCGACATTCCCAGCCTGACCGCGGGGTGGGCGCGGGTCGCGTTGGCCATCTGGACTATGTAGCGCTGGATGAGGGGGGACGTGTGTACGGTCCGCGCCCTGGCAGCGAGCGCGACCACATCCTCCGGGGTGGCAACGGGCTGCAGGATCTCCAGCGGCTCTTGCACACCGTGGATATCGAGCATCGTTGCCTCCGACTCTGAGTCCGGGTAGCCGACCTGGATCCTCAAGAGGAATCGGTCCAGCTGGCTGGCGGGGAGCGGGAACGTCCCCTCGTGCTCGATCGGGTTCTGTGTGGCTATGACCATGAATGGGTCCGGGAGCGGATAGGTGACGCCGTCCACGGTCACCTGGCGCTCCTCCATCGACTCAAGCAGGGCGGACTGGGTCTTTGGGGGAGTCCGGTTGATCTCGTCGCCGAGGACGATGTTGGCGAAGATCGGACCGGGCCGGAATTCGAAGCTTGTGTTGGCAGCGTCGAAGACACTCACTCCGGTCACGTCGGAGGGCAACAGATCGGAGGTGAACTGGATCCGGTGGTGACGGCACGACACTGACGCCGAAAGTGCCTTTCCGAGGCTCGTCTTGCCAACGCCGGGCACGTCCTCGATGAGGAGGTGGCCCCCGGCGACCAGGCAAGCCACCGAGAGGCGGATGGCCTCGTCGTTGCCCTGCAAGACACGTGCGACATTGGTGACTATCCGCTCGATCAGGTCGGCCGCTTCGAGAGCGTCGTCAACCCTGGAGTGCGGACTCACTGGCGCTGCGAGAGAGGCGTCGATACTGACACCGGCACCGGACTCCATCGGCACACCTCACCTTCGGCTTGGAGAGACGACAAGCACGATATTCCCAGCATTCGAGCCGCGCTGGCGCGCGGGTCGCCGTAGTCACACGGGCAAACCTCTCATCGATCCCAAGCTAACGGGCGAAGGACAGGCTTCGGCCACGGGCCGGCTTCCCTAGCAGGGAACTTGGCGCCGCCGTGCCGAATTCGTCTCGGAAAGTCTCGTTGGAGTCGCCCGTCGCCCGGGTCCGAGGACAACCGGCTGGCGACCGCCATGGGGGACCGATTTGGAGTCCTGACGCCGTTCTCAGGTGGACAAGACCCGGCCAGGGTCCACAAAGTCCAGGGCGAGAGCCGCCGCAACTGCCGCGTTCGTGCAGACCCCCTTGGTCGTGTTGATGCCGCCTAGCAAGACGGGGTCGGATGTCACCGCGTCTCGCACGCCCTGTTCGGCCAGCGCCAACAGATAGGGGAAGGTGGCATTGGTGAGCGCGTAGGTCGACGTGTGAGGCACCGCCGCCGGCATGTTCCCGACCGCGTAGTGGAGGACGTCATGCACGAAGTAAGTGGGGTTTTCATGCGTCGTCTCATGCGTGGTCTCGATGCACCCGCCTTGGTCGACGGCCACGTCGACGATGACCGCCCCAGGCCTCATCCCCGCCACCATGTCCTCGGTGATGACGACGGGCGCCCTGCCGCCGGCGACGAGCACCGCGCCGATGACGAGATCAGCTTCGGAGATGGCCCGCTCGATCGACCCCCGGTTCGAGGCGAGCGTCATGATCCGGCCCTGAAGGATCTGGTCCACCCATCGCAGCCGGTCGATGTCGCGGTCGAGGAGCAGGACCTCCGCCTCCATCCCCTGGGCGATCCACGCCGCGTTCCATCCGACGTGACCGACGCCGATTATCACCACACGGGCGGGACGCACTCCGGGGACTCCCCCGAGCAAGATGCCCCGCGTTCCGTGGGGGGCCTCGAGGAAATGCGCTCCGACCTGGGTCGCGATCCGTCCCGCGACCTCGCTCATCGGGGCGAGCAAAGGCAGGTCGCCTGACGGGAGCTGCACCGTCTCATAGGCGATGCCCGTCGTACCGGCCTCGAGCAGGGCCTTCGCGACTGCAGGGTAGGCGGCCAAGTGGAGGTAGGTGAACAGGACGAGATCCGGCCGCAGATACGAAAGCTCGGAAGCCTGCGGTTCCTTCACCTTGCAGACAAGCTCGGCCGACCAGGCGGTGGCGGCATCGACCACGGTCGCCCCAGCGGCTGCGAAATCGGAGTCGCTCAGGGACGATCCGCTGCCGGCACCAGCTTCGATGAGCACCTGATGCCCGAGAGCGGTCAGCCCTCTCACGCCGTCGGGGGTGATGGCGACGCGCCCTTCGGCGACCTTGACCTCTGATGGAATGCCGACGATCATGACCGGCCCGCCTCCTCGGAGCGCGGCGCGGCTATGGGTGAGTTTCTCGTCATGGCAGGCAACTTGCGGTCTCCCCACACTCGGAGCATCTGAACGCCGCAACGCTAACGCCAGGCCGCCCGAGTCACCCCATTGGCCTGCTCCAGGCGAGGGGGGCCGGAGAGCGCCCGTCAGCCGCCGCACGGGCAGCGCGCCTGTCGTGCCATCCTGGGCGTCATGGGTACCGAGCCACTGGCCGTGGCCAGAGCTGATCGCCGCTGAGAGTGTCTGTGTACCATCGACGTGTGCCGCTTATCGGAGGTGTCGCGGCGCTCGCCGGCAAACGGGTCGCGATCTTCGGAGCAGGCAGGGAGGGTCAGTCCTTCGCTCGCCGTGTGGGACCGAGCTGTGCAGAGATGGTCCTGGTCGATGATCTCGTCGGCGACCCCACCCGCCTCACGGGCCCGCGACAGCAGAGCGACGCGCCGCCACCAGAGTTCGAGGTGCGGTCGCCGTCCGTGCTCGAGGGCCGTCGGTTCGACTTCGTTGTGCGCTCGCCCGGCGTCTCCCGCTACGACGAGCGGCTCGCGGCTGCGACCCACCTCGGCGCCGTGGTCACGACGCCGACGACGCTTTTCCTGGAGGACTTCGCCGACCGCCAAGTCGTGGCCGTCACCGGATCCAAGGGGAAGACGACCACGGCGATGCTCACGCGGGCGGTGCTCGCCTCCCAGGGACTCGACGTGGTGCTCGCGGGCAACGTCGGCCTCCCGTTGACGGAGCTGTACGACGACGACGCCCATGACGTGTTTGTCGTGGAGTTGTCGAGCTTTCAGACGGCCGATGTGACGACCTCACCTTCCGTCGGCGTGCTCACCCTTCTCGCGCCGGACCATCTCGACTGGCACCGAAGCCTCGAGAACTACTACGCGGACAAGCTCCGGCTCTTCTCCTATGGCAAGGACGTCCCAGTCGCCGTGAACGGCTGTTGTGAGGAAGCGGTCGCGCGCACCTCGAAGCTCGAGGGCCGCGTCCTTTACGGCGGAGGCGGACCCGTGCACCTCGAGGATTCCGTGGTCTTTGCCGCCGGACTCGGGGCGCTCGAACTCCGGGAATTCCGATTGCTCGGCGAGCACAATCTCGTCAACGCGTGCGGCGCGATCACAGCGGGACTGCTGTTGACAGGTGAGCTGCCGGACCGTGAGCGGTTAGAAACCGAGCTCTGTGCGGTCGGCGCCCCCCGCTCCCGGCTCGAGCCGCTCGGGGAGATCGCCGGCGTGAGCTACGTCGACGACGCGTTGGCGAGCAATCCGGAGGGAACTGTCGTGGCCCTGCGTGTCTTCGCCGGAAGAAAGGTGGCGCTTATCGTCGGCGGTCATGATCGAGGCATTGACTACACGCCCTTGGCCCAGGCGATAGAGGCGAGCTCGCCGCGGCCGGTTGTGTACTGGATGGGAGAAGCCGGCGCCGCGATCGCAGGGGCGCTCGACGCCATCTCGAGTGGCGTAGAACGGTTGCCGGTGCGCTCGCTCGAAGAGGCGGTGGGCAAGGCTGCATCCCATGCGGCCGTGGAAGTGGTGCTCTTCTCACCGGCGGCCCCGACTCCCCACGAGGAAGGCTCTTATCTCGATCGCAGCCGACGTTTCCGGGAGGCTTCTGGCGTCGACCCGAGCGAGCCAGGGTCGGTGACGAGCCCATGACGGCGCCTCAGATCGCGGGGGTGGAGACGTTCCGGATCTGCGGATTCGACTTCGACCCGGCAAGCAACATCGCCCGTTTCGACTACGCGTTCGACGACGTCTGCAGCTTCCAGGAGGTCGTCGAATTCGGTGGGCCCCCGCTGGAGGAGCGCGCGGGCCCAGGTTTCTCCGCCGCGCTTCGGCTCGCGCACCTGGCCGCAGGTGTCAGTTACTTCAAGGCGGCAGCTCCGGGCAGGATCGTGGTCGAGACCGGCCCGCTCACGAGCGCTGAGGCCGGGCTCGTCCACGATCTTTACGACAAGGGCCTGCGTGAGTTCGCCGTAGCCAACGGCCTGCGGGTGCCCCTCGATTTCACGCTCGAGACTGAGGCGGGCCCCAGCTCAGTTCCTGGCTCGGTTGAGCGGACAACTGACGGCCAAACCGCTCCACCCCGTGGGGCGGCGGTGCCAATCGGAGGCGGGAAGGACTCCATCGTGCTCGTCGAGGCGCTGCGCGCCGCGGCAGCACCAGAGCTCCCGGCGCGGCTCGTGGCCGTGAACCCGCGTCCGGCCATGGAACGCACCGCCGAAGTCGCCGGCTTGCCGCTTGCCTCGATAAGGCGCACCATTTCTCCACGGCTACTGGAGCTGAACGCGGCCGGAGCGCTCAACGGGCACGTGCCGATCACGGCGGTCGTCTCGCTTCTCGCCGTGGCGGCGGGATACATCTACGGCTACGACACGGTGCTCATGGCCCTCGAGCGCTCGGCCGACGAAGCCACCACTCTCGTCGGGGACGTGGCGGTCAACCACCAATGGAGCAAGTCGACCGAGTGTGAGCTCGAGCTCCGGAACGTGATCAGGGAGTCGGTCTCCCCCTCGATCGAGTACGCGTCGCCCTTGCGCGCTTGTGGCGAGCTCGAGATAGCGAGATGGTTCGCGACTCTGCCCGCCTATCACTCCAGCTTCAGGAGCTGCAACCGGGCCTTCCGCTTCGGGACCGAGTTCGACGCCTGGTGCGGGAACTGCCCGAAGTGCCGGTTCGTGTTCCTGATGCTCGCCCCGTTCCTCGAGCCTGGAAGCCTGTCGGCGATATTCGGCCGCAACCTTTTCGAGGACCCCGGGCAAATCGAGGGATTCCGCGACCTTTACGCGGCGGGACGAAAACCGTACGAGTGCGTCGGCGAGCAGCGCGAGTCGCTCCTCGCGTTTCTCCTGCTACTGGAGAGCCCGGCTTGGCGCGACACCCCAGTGGTGGCAGCGCTCGCCCCGGAGCTGGAAGGTGATCGCGGCTCGGTGGCAATGGACCTCGCCCAAGGAGTACCCGTCATCGAGGACCCGGCGCTGACCCGGGCGCGGGTGGTGAGGTTCATCGCGGATGTCCTTCAACGGGACCGGACCCCGGTCTCGTGACCCCTGACCTGGGCAAGCGCGGCGCGGCCAGCCGCTCAGGCGCCACGTATCACGGCGATGACCAGATGGTCAGCCCAACACATCGCTATTCGGATAGCCTGGCAGCCGGTATCCCGTCATGATTCTCGACTCCATCCACTCGCCCGCGGACCTCAAGGCCCTGTCGCTGGAGGAATGCGGCCAGCTCGCCGGAGAGATCAGGACCTTCATCGTCGAGTCGGTGTCGCGGACCGGCGGGCATCTCGGCTCGAATCTCGGCGTCGTCGAGCTCACGATCGCCCTGCATCGCGTGTTCGACTCGCCCGAGGACATCCTCTTGTTCGACACCGGCCATCAGGCTTATGTCCACAAGCTCCTCACGGGCCGCCGTGAGGGCTTCGCTCGCCTGAAGCAGGAAGGCGGGCTGTCCGGTTACCCGTCCAGGGCCGAGTCCCCCCATGACTGGATCGAGAACTCTCATGCCTCGACGGCGCTCAGCTACGCGCACGGTCTCGCGACGGCCCGCCGCCTTGGAGGCAGTGATGACCCGAATGACGGAGGGCATCGCGTCGTCGCGGTCGTCGGTGACGGCTCCCTCACGGGGGGGATGGCCTATGAGGCCCTGAACAACCTCGGCCACTCGGGCGCCCGCGTCCTCATCGTCTTGAACGACAATGGCCGCAGCTACGCGCCGACGATCTCGAGGCTTTCGGTGTCGGTGACCAAGCTCCGTCTCGATCCGCGCTACATGGAGATCCGCGAGCGCGTTCGGCAGTTGGTCGACGAGCTCCCGAGCGGAGTGTCGACGCTGGCATATTCGTCGTTCCGTGGGCTTACCGCAGCTGTTCGCGAAGTCGTCGAGCCGCGCATGTTCTTCGAGGCCATCGGGATCCGATACGCGGGACCGATCGACGGCCACGATGTCGGTGCCCTCGAGCAGGCGATCAGGCGAGCCGCGAGCTGGAACGGCCCGATCATCCTGCACGCCGTCACGGTGAAGGGAAAGGGCTACGCGCCCGCAGAGGCCGACGAGGTCGCCTGTCTGCACGATCTGCAGGTCCCGGACCCAGCGGTGGCCGGTCGCGCCGCAGCCCACGTGCCCCACAACTCCGGCGCGCAACCCGCTGTTATGTCCCCGGCCAGTGCCTCGACTGATGATGACGGCCTGCCGGGTCCCGTCGAAGCCGGGGAAAGCTACACGGAGGCCTTCACTAAGGCGCTCCTCGAAGCGGCCGAGGCGGACGCCCGCGTCGTGGCCATCACCGCCGCCATGCCGGGCCCGACCGGACTGCTGGCGTTCCAGGACCGTTATCCCGAGCGTTACATGGACGTCGGCATCGCCGAGCAGCACGCCCTCACCACGGCGGCAGGGGCGGCGATGGGAGGCATGCGTCCGGTGGCCGCCATCTACTCGTCCTTCCTCGGCCGCGCGGTGGACCAGTGGAACCTCGATATCGGGCTCCACAACCTGCCGGTCGTCATCTGTGCCGGCCGGGCCGGGATCACCGGTGACGATGGGCCGAGCCACAACGGCATCTACGACCTCGTCGAGGCGCTCCAAGTCCCGGATTGTTCGATCTTCTGCCCAGCCGAGCCGGCGGAGGTCGCGCCGATGCTGGCTGAGGCGCTCAAGCACGAGGGCCCGTCGCTCATCCGCTACCCGAAGACGCCTTCACCAGGGCCGCTCGCCGGGCCGGGATCGGGCCTTAGCTCACGCAGGCTGCGACAGGGTACTGGCGAGCTCGTTCTCGTTGGTATCGGCAAGATGGCCCGGGCGGCCCGAAATGCCGCGGAGGAGCTGTTCTCCGATGGCATCGAGGCCGACGTGTTCGATCCCCGCGTGGTCCGCCCTGCGGACCCTGAGTTGCTCGAGGCGATGGCGCGGGCAAGCGTGGTCGTGACTGCCGAGGATGGGTTGGCGCACGGAGGCGCCGGTTCGTACCTGGTCCACGAGGCTGAGCGCGTGGCTGAAGAGCTGGGACTCGCCGGGCCGCGTAGCGTCGTGCTCGGCGTGCCCACCCAGTACCTCAAGCATGCCAAGCCCGATGTCATCCTTTCCCGACTGGGGCTTGACGGCGCCGGCATAGCGGAGTCCACTCGACGCGCCCTCGCCAGGCGCCAGAAGCTCGAGCGAGCCCAGCAGGCCGAGAAACTCAAGACGAGCTGATCGCTGACAAGGCCCAGGGTGGCTGTGCTCGGCTAAGAGCCGACGCCGGGGCGTGCCGGTCAGGAAAGCCGAGGGTCGCTCGGCCCCTTGGCGCCGTCCAGAGAGTCGACCTCGAGCGGTGCCTCGAGTTCCGGCCCGTCCGTCCGCGCGTCATTGACCTTCGTGGACACCCGGAATCTCTCGAGGGCGTTCTCGTGAGCGGGGCGGAGGAGCCGTCCGGCCTCGGCGGTGCCAAGCGGCCCTGGGGCGAGCCATACGTCCAGGTCCTCTTCGGCGATCAGCACCGGCATGCGGTCGTGGATTGCGGAAACGAGCCCATTCGCGCCCGTGGTGAGGATCGTGCAGGTGCTAAGGGCCGCTGCGGCCTCGTCGGTGAGTGGTCGCCAGTGCTCGAACAGGCCTGCTAACAGCAGCAGCCCCGAGTCGGGAGACTTGAAGCACCAAGGCAGCCGACGCCGGGAGGAGTCATGCCTGTCCGGTGGGGCCCACTCGTAGAAAGCGTCGGCGGGGATGACGCATCGCCGATGATCGAAGGCGTTCCGGAACATCGGCTTTTCCTGGGCGGTTTCCGCCTTGGCATTGAAGGCGCGGACGCCGATGGAAGGATCCTTCGCCCATCGCGGTACAAGTCCCCAGCGAAACGTCGACAGCCGCCGGACGCCGGGCTGCTTTGCCGGCTCGGTCACAGCGAGAACCGTCTGTTGGGGGGCGATGTTCCAGCGCGGCACATTGAGCTCGGGGGGGACATCCACTTCGTCCACTTCGAGGAGACGGGCGATCTCCTCGACTGGGCGGCTCGCAACGAAACGACCGCACATCGCCTCCGACGCTACCGTCCGCGAGCGGCGCGCGGATCGGGCTTGGTTCTTTGCTCAGATCAGCTCTGGCGATAGACGGGATCGACGGCGCAGGCATCGTCGGCGTCCGGGGCGCAGGGTTCGCATTCCATCTCAAGTGTCGTGTGAGCCACATGGAAGCGTTTGTGCACCGAGGATTTCACCTGTTCCCCGACCACTTGCGCCTCTTCGAGGGTCGGGTGCCCGTCGAGAACGACATGGGCCGACAGCGCACGGACCTCGCTCGACAGGCTCCAGCAGTGGAGGTCGTGGACCGCAGTGACGCCGTCGATGCCGGAGATGGCTGCCGCCATGGCGACGATGTCGAGATCGGGCGGAGTCGACTCGAGCAGGACGTCGGCGCTGGCGCGAACGAGCCGCCATGCCTGCGCACCGATCAACACCGAGATGAGCAGTGCGACCGCCGGGTCGAACGCGTACAGATGCCCGGTCGCGAGGATCACAGCTCCGGCCACGACCACGCCGAGGGCCGCGACGGCGTCTCCGGTGAAATGGAGGGCCACGGCACGGACGTTCAAGTCCTTCGAGCTTTCACGAAGAAGCAGGGCGGCGATGCCGTTGCCCACGAGCCCGGCCGCGGCGACGATCATCACGAGCGCGCCGTGGACGTGGGTGGGGTGGGCGAGCCGGTAAGCGCTCATTGCGGCCACGCCGATGGTCACGAGAACGAGGACCGTTGCGTTGGCGAGCCCGGCGAGGATCGTCGCCCTGTGGTAGCCGAAGGATTTGGCGGCGGTCGCCGGCCTAAGGGCGAGGCGCGTGGCCACAAGCGCGAGCGCCAGCCCCGCCGCATCGGCCAGATCGTGGCCCGCGGTTGCGAACAGGCCCGTCGAATGGGCGAACCCTGCTCCCACGGCCTCACCCGCGACCAGGATGAGATCAACGACCAGGGCCAGCACCAGTCGGCGCGAGCGCGTCACCGCAAGCCTCTCAGCCGACCGATCCCTCGACGATCAGCGAACGGACGAGAGAAACGTCGTCAGGGTGTGTGAGGCCGATGCACTTGGAGTCCGACTGAACGACGCGGACCCGAGCCCGGCCTTCGGCGGCGACACGACAGACAATGTCGGGCAGCAGCACCTCCGGCGGCTTTCCGTCCACGTGCGGGGCGCTGGTGGGGTCGAAGGCGTCGAGGCCGACGTCGATCTCGTCGAGTATCGACTCTGCAAAACCCCACAGGTTCATGCTCACCTGCTCTTCGCCACTCAAGGGCCTTGGGTGGTCGGCTTGCGGGCCGACGATCGGAGCCCCTTCGAAGCTCCCGTCGCCCAGGCGCCGGACCCGATGCTCGACGACCCGGTCCAGGCACGAGTCCGTGCTCGTTTCGCACAGGCCCCGGGTGACCGGATTGTCTGTGATGACCGTGTTCTTGAGTTGATAGGCGACCAGAACGTGCTCGCCCTCGCCACCGCTGCGCAGCTCGCCCGCCAGTGTCGCCATCGCCGCGGCACCGTAGAGGTCGTCGGCGTTCGCGACCCCGAAGGGCCCGTCGATGAAGGGCCGTGCCGACTCGACTGCCTGTGCGGTGCCCGCGATCGGGCCTTGGACGACGGGAATGACGGGGAGGGAAGGTGGCCAGTTGAGACCGACGTGAGCGACCATCTCGTCCTGGATCTCCTCGCGCACGACGAGGATCACCCCGTCGAAACCGGCCTCGGCCACGTGCCGGGCGGTGAAGTCCATTAGTGCTTCACCCTCCGGGCCGACCGGGGCAAGCTGTTTCAGGCCGCCGAATCGGCGGCCGTGACCTGCCGCGAGCACCACTAGCTGCATGATCGAAGCCTAGGGCCTTCTATCATCGAGGTGGCGGGTACGTTCGACGAGAGCCAGCGAGAGGAGGTCGGTCGATGCCTGATGACTCGGCCGAGCCGACTGCTCCGTCCGGTGAGACGGTTTCCGCGACTCCGGTTGCTGTGAGCGTCGGTGTCTCCTCGCGGCCTCACGCCGGGCCGATCGATGACGCGGAACGAGACTCGCGCAAGGCGGCGCTCGAAGACCTCATGGATCTCATGCGCCCTGCCATCCAGGCGGACGGGGGAGACATCATCATTCTCGACGTCGACTTCGACGAAGGCGTCGTGGAAGTGCAGCTCCAGGGCGCGTGCGGGTCGTGCGCAATTGCCTCAGTGACATTGCAGGGCGGAGTCGAGCGCATTCTGAAGGAGCGTTTGCCCTGGGTGTCCGAGGTCAGAGGCGGCGTGGACGAGTCGATGGACCCCTTCGAGTCGGCGTCCATGGGCCGCGGGGCCTACGTGCCCCGTTGGGAGTGACCCGGCCCTCAGCCGGCTGATCGGGCCCCCAGCGCTCGCCGCCTCCTAGCCGGGTCGGTGAGATCCTCGTTCTGCCAGCCGGCGTCGGCGGGATTGGCGGTCACCCCGGGTGGAACGATCTCATCCAGACGGTCGAGCGTGTCGTCGCTGAGCTCGACGTCTGCCCCCGCGAGCAGGTCCTCAAGCTGCTCCATCGTTCGCGGGCCGATGATGGCGGACGTCACGGCCGGATGGGTCACGACGAAGGCGAGAGCGAGGTGGGCAAGCTTCACGCCCGCGTCCGAGGCCACCGCGTCGAGCTGATCGACGAGATCGAGCTTGCGCTGGTTGGCGGGAATGGCGGGGTCGAAACGCTGCGGGATCCTCGCGGCCCGTCCCGAGCTCATGTCGATGTCCTTGCCGTGACGGTACTTGCCGGTCAGCCACCCGCCCGCGAGCGGGCTCCAGGCGATGACGCCCATGCCGTAGCGCTGGCAAACCGGTAGCACCGCGGCCTCGATACCCCTCGCAAACAAGGAGTAAGGCGGCTGTTCGCACCGGAAGCGCTCGAGCCCTCGCCGATCTGAGGCCCAGTGGGCCTCGACTATCTGCTCGGCCGGGAAAGTCGAGCAACCGAAGGCCCGAACCTTGCCCTCGTGGACAAGGTCGGTCAGCACCGACAACGTCTCTTCGATGTCGGTGAGGGGATCCGGCCGGTGAATTTGGTACAGGTCTATCCGGTCCGTGCCGAGCCGTCGCAGGCTCTGCTCGACCTCGTAGCGGATCCATCGGCGCGAGTTGCCGCCCCGATTGGCGTCGTCCCCCATCTTGAAGTGGACCTTGGTGGCCAGCACGACGTCGTCGCGTCGGCCCTCGAGCGCCTTGCCGACGATCTCCTCCGACTCGCCCATTGAGTAGGCGTCGGCCGTGTCGACGAAATTGATGCCGGCGTCGATCGCGGTGCGAATGATCCGTATGGAGTCGTCGTGATCCGGGTTGCCCCAGCCGCCGAACATCATGGTCCCCAGGCAGTAGGTGCTGACCTGTATGCCGGTTCCTCCGAGAGCTCTGTAGCGCATACCGGTCAACTTACGGCGTCGCGGGCCTGAGTGACACCGCGTAGTAGTCCTCCGTACCGAGCACGTCGAACCCGGAGCTCAAGTACAAATGCAGCGCGGCGTCGTTCGTACAGGCGACCTCGAGCTCGACGCGGTTCATTCCCTCAGCGGCGAGTTCCCTGGCGAGGTCCGAGAGCACCTGGCGCCCAATTCCACGGCCCTGGAAGCTGGGCAGGACGGCGAAGCCGTAAATGCCAGCCACCTGCTCGTGGCGGTCGACGCGCACGGTGCCGACCCGTTCGTTGGCGTACTCGATGATGTAGGTACCGGGGAAGCGCTTGGTGAACGCGTCATAGTCGGCATCCACAAACCGCTCGGCGGGTTGCTCGAAGGCCTCGGCGAGGCACGAGATGAGGAATGCACCGTCAGCGGGCGCAATTTCCCGGACAGCCACGAGCGGGTCGCTGTTGGACTGGGCCGGCTCGCGAGTGAGCCTCATACGGTGCTCCGAGTGCTCGATCGTGCCTCCCACGAAGCGCGCGAACGCAGTTCCGGCGGCGTAGGTGCGGTCTACGACCAGCAGGGCCTCGTGCACCTCCCGGCTCACAAGCTCAGCGGTCGCGGCCTTGTAGAGGCTCGAGAAGATGCCACGGCGCCGCACCGAGGGATGGACCATTCCGCACAGCTCGGCCGGGCCGGACCCGAACCTGTAGATCCCGAGGAAGCCAAGGGCACCGCCAGGCCCCATCCACAGAAAGTCGTTGCGCTGCTCTGGCGACCTCGACTTGAGCGTGCCCCACTCGAGCTTGAGGCGCCCTCCGTCGACCGCGACGCAGGCAGCCTCAAGCTCCTCGATTGCGCGCAAGTTCTCAGGCGAGAGCCCTGGCTCCGAGACGAGCCTCTCCGGAGCTTGTTTCGATTCGGTCAAGTCAGTGCCCGGTTCCGATCTGTATGGCCCGCACGAATAGCATCACGACGGCCAACCCGAGGTAAAAGCCGAGGGTTCCCATCGCAGCCACACGCGCACGCGACCATATCGGCCGCTCGAGGAGAGCGAGCGGGGGCATCCGCCAGGTCTCCCGGCGCACGGCAGGTTCCTTGGCCGCGAGCGTTGCCGCGGCGCGGCGTTTGGCGCGCTGTTTTGGGAGAAGCATCCGCGTCCCCACTCCGACGAAACCGACCGCTATCAAAACGCCGAGCACGAGCGCGATCGCGAGCACGTTCGCGTTCGGGAACACCGTGGTCGTCATCAAGATGAGGGAAAGCGCGAGAAGCGTCGAGACGATGAGACCGGCCAGCATGTTCAACCAAGGACGGTTCACCCATGGACCGAGCACTTGCTTGTCGTTGCAGAGCAGCAGCAGGAACACGGTCGCGCTCGGCAGGAGTACTCCGGCCAGGGCCTGCACGGAGGTCGTGATGAGGCCGAGAGGCGCACTGGGGATCAGCACCACGCCTGCGGCGAGGATCACGAGCAGGCTGTAGAGGAGGTAGAACATCTTCGCGTCGGCGAAGCTGCGGTGGAGCGAGTGGTGGATACCGAATACGTCGCCGAAGGCGTAGGAAGTCGACAACGTGACCGCGGCCGCTCCTATGACCGAGGCGTTGAGAAGCACCAGAGCGAACAGCGGTCCGGCTCCGTGCCCGATCACGCGTTCCAAGCCTTTGGCGACAGCCTCGGCGTTGACGAAATGGCCTGCGTACGCGGTGTGCTGGAAGGCGACGGCCGGCGTCACGACGAGCGCCGTGGCGGCGATGACCACGACGAAGGAACCGATCACGGTGTCGGCCCGCTCGTAGTTGATCCAACGAGGAGTGATGCGCTTGTCGACGATGTTGGACTGCTGGAAGAAGAGCTGCCACGGGGCGATCGTCGTCCCGACGATGGCGATGATGAGCAGCACCGCCGTCGACTTCGTCCCTCCTTTGGCAGTTGGGATGAGGAACCCGTGCAGGATCGGCCCTGCATGGGGGTGGGCCAAGATCAGCAGTGGTATGACGAGGAAGTTCATCCCGACGAAGATGAACATGAAGCGCTCCCATTGCCGGAAGCTCCCCGTGGCGGTGATGGCGATCAGCCCGACGGCGGCGATCGGCACGGAAATGTAGGGGGAGATCCCGAAGTAGCCGAGCGCAAGCGCGACGCCGATGAACTCGGTGGCGATCGTGAGGAAATTGAGGAGGAACAGGTCTCCGACTGAGAACGCGCCCCAGAACTTCCCGAAGCGCTCCAGGATCAGCCTGGCGTGGCCGACGCCTGTCACCGCACCCAAGCGCACGACCATTTCCTGGTTGACGATGAGGACCGGGAGCAGGAGCGGCAGGACCCACAACAAGCTCAGGCCGAAGTTTTGGCCTGCTTGGGCGTAAGTGGCCACACCCCCGGCGTCGTTGTCGCCGACCATGACGATGAGCCCGGGCCCGATGATTGCGAGCAGGGTGAGGAACTTCTTGCCCCAGGAGCGCCGGGCGCCGATGTCGTGCTCGCGGATCGTGCCCCACGCGCCCTCGATGTCGCCGACGTGCGCGCTGTCGAGAACCGCTGTGGGCTTCTCGTTCTCGCTCTGCAGGTTTTCGGCCATGGTGACCTCTCGCGCCGCCGTAATCGGCGTCGTCGGTGTGCGTGGGCGTGCCTGGTTGCGCACGCACACCGAAGGTCAGGCAGGCCTCAGTGGAGCGGTCGCCCTTCTTCGGGAGCAGCGTGCGCGTGAAATTGGTCGGATAACCAATCGTCGGTACTCAGCGGTGCTCCGTTTCCTTCCCCATTGTCAGCCTGCCTATGAGCGAGTGATGTCGGCGGGTACCGACTCCATCCCGGCTTGGGCCGGATGCACTTAGCTCACCGTCGCCGGACAAGGCGTGGCTGCTTGCGGGCCATATCCTAGCCATCCCGGCCCGCCGGTGGTCCATCACAGACACGTGTGGGCAACCTCGGCGCACGTCCCGGACGTGCTATTCGTCCGCTGTGGTCATCCCGAAGTCGCGTTTCCACCCGGTGGGGAGGAGAAGCTCCAGTACGTCGTCCACGGTCACGACGCCGATCATGCGGTGGTCGTCGTCGATGACCGGGGCTGCGACGAGATTGAAGTCGGACATCTTCCGGACGATCGCGTGCAGGTCGGCGTCGGCCCGGACTGCCACCGGGTCCAAGTCGGAGACCTCGCCGATGCGCGCCGCCGACGGGCTCTTCAAGAGCCTGACGACAGAAGCAGTGCCGCTCAACCGGCCGTCGGCGTCCAGGGTGTAGATGACCCCGAGCGCTTCGGGCGCCACTGGGCTGCGGCGGATCTCCTCGAGAGCGTCTGACACGGGAGAATCCCCGGGCAGGGCCAGGAACTCCGGGCTCATGAGCCCGCCGGCGGTCTCCGGGTTGTAGCTGAGCAGCGCCCGAACCTTCGCCTGTGTCGGCTGGGGGAGGGCCTCGAGCACCGAAAGGCGGCGGTCCTGCTCGAGGTCGGCGATCAAGTCAGCCGCGTCGTCGGGTTCCATGGTCGCCAGCAGCCGAGCGGCGTCCTTGTCCGTTCTGGTGCTCAAGAACTCGAGCTGGTGGTCCGTGTCGAGCTCCTCGAACACGTCAGCCTCCAGCTCGACGTCCTGGCCGACGGCGTTGATGATCTCCTCGCCCTCCTCGTGCGAAGCGGCTTCGACCAGATCCGCGATTTGGGCCGGGTGAAGCCGCGCCAACTTGCGGTAGGGGATGCGAAGCATCGCGGTCGGCACGTGCGAGACGAACGGCTGGATACTTTCCCAGTCCACGATGGCCTTGGCCCCGATGCGCTGCGCAAGCGCGCGCGGCAGCAGCCTTCGCAGCAGTGGCCGGCTCGTCGGGTCGACTCCTATGACTTCGAGCTTCCCGTCGACGAGGGCTATCTCGATCTCGTTCGCCCGTATCAGCCGGGCGCCGACGATGTTGATCAGGTGCCTTCCAGATAGGTCCTTGGTGAGCAGGAGCTCACCAGGACGGCGCTCGAAACGGGCGAGGTTGAGCGTCTCGCCTTGGAGTTGCACACCGGACACTTCGACGCTGGCGATCATCGCTGCCGGTACGAACAGCTCGCGGCGGCCGATTCGGGCGACGATCCCGGTCACGGGAGGATGGGCTTGCTCGCCGGACAGGGCGATCACGTCTTCGACGCGTCCGATTCGTCCCCCGTCGCTGCCGAGCAGCGGGCTGTGGACGATTCCAGACAGATGGATGATGTCGGTTGCCATCAAAGCGAGGCCCAGCGCGGTCGGCATTCGGCGATCCGCACGGCCCAATAGTAGTGAATGCCCGCCGGTGGTGGGAGCGGGATGAGGCGGGTGCTTCGAGGCTTGCCGGTTACGATTCGGCCGTGGACGACTTGCGACTGCGCCCGATGACACCCGAAGAATTCGCAGCCTTCCGCAAGCGCCTTGTAGGCGAGTACGCCTCCGAGCACGTGCGCGCGGGCACCTGGAGCCCGGAAGAGGCAGAGGCACGCTCGGCGGGGCAGATCGATCAGCTTCTCTCCCAAGGAGCTGACACTCCCGGGATGCTGGTGCTAACGGCTGAGACGAAGTCGGGCGAGTCGATAGGGCAGCTGTGGGTAGGGCTCTCGAACCCGGGGGGCTCAGGTGGCGGGGCTTGGATATACGACATCGAGGTCGTCCCAGCCGAGCGGGGCAAGGGCTACGGCCGCGCGCTTCTCGCTATGGCGGAGGAGCAGACCATCCGCAACGGTGCCACCGCGATCGGCCTGAACGTATTCGGGCCCAACAAGGTCGCCCGCAGCCTCTACGAAACCTCCGGATATGAGATCGTGGCGCAGGTCATGCGCAAGCAGCTCGTCACTCCGCGCTGACGGCGCCAACGCGCGGGAAAGGCCCCGACAAAGCGCGGAAGCCGGTCATCGCCTTGCTTATCGGCACGACGCGGGCGAGGCTAGGCCGCTATGCCCGAGCCACATCGCTCCCGGGGCCTGCGCATCGCGTACCTCGTATACAGGGGAAACCCGCGTTGCGGCGGTCAGGGCGTGTACACGCGTCATCTCACGCGTGAGCTAGCCGCGCTTGGCCACTCGGTGACGGTCTTCTCGGGTCCCCCGTACCCGGAGCTCGAAGACCCCGTCCGGCTTGTGAGGGTGCCGAGCCTGGATCTGTACCGCGAGCCGGACCCGTTCCGGGTGCCGAAGCTGCGGGAGTTCTCCTCGCCCGTGGACGTCCTCGAGTTCGCCCTGATGTGCACGGCGGGCTTCCCTGAGCCGCTCACCTTCTCGCTAAGGGCGCGGCGCATCCTGTCGGGCCGCCTCGGGCACTTCGACGTCGTCCACGACGACCAGACACTGGGCTCGGGCATCGCGGGCATGATTGACGACGGCTGGCCGGTGATAGCGACGATTCATCACCCGATCACGGTCGACCGCGAGCTCGATCTCGCCCATGCGGACAACTGGCGGAGACGCGTGACGCTCAGGCGCTGGTACGGGTTCGTCAGGATGCAGATGAGGGTCGCCCGCCGGATTCCCCGCATTGTGACCGTGTCGGAGTCTTCGCGGCGCGACATAGCCGAGCAGCTCGGCGTGGCCCGAGAGCGCATAGCGGTCGTGCCTGTCGGTGTCGACGCGTCGGTCTTCCGGCCGCTTCCGTGGCTCCAGCGCGTGCCGGGCCGGATCATGACTACCGCCAGCGCGGATGTGCCTATGAAGGGCCTGATCCCACTCCTCGAGGCACTCGCCAAGGTCCGCACTGAGCGAGCCGATAGCCATCTCGTGGTCGTGGGCCGACCGAGGGACAAGAGCGCGATCCCAGACGTGCTCGACCGGCTCGGGCTTGTCGGCGCGGTCCGTTTCTGCTCGCAGCTGAGCGAGGAGGAGATCGTCGAGCTCTACGCCCAAGCGGAGCTGGCGGTCGTGCCATCGCTCTACGAGGGCTTCTCCCTGCCTGCCATCGAGGCCATGGCGTGCGGCGTGCCGCTTGTGGCTACGACGGGCGGCGCCCTTCCCGAGGTGGCCGGGCGCGACGGCGTCTCGACCCTGCTCGTCCCACCAAATGACCCGGGCGCGCTCGCTCACGGCATCCTGCGGGCGCTCGGCGACGAGCGACTGCGCCTCCGGCTTGGCGCGGCCGGCCGAGAGCGCGTGACCGAGCGCTTCACTTGGCCGGTCACCGCGAGCGCCACCGCGGAGCAGTACCGGCAGCTGCTCACGCTGCACCAGCCGCCGTGCTGACCGTCGACCTCGATCGCCTCGAGCTACGTTGCGGCCAGCGTGTCTTGGACCTCGGCTGTGGCGGAGGACGCCACGCGTTCGGATGCCTACGCCGGGGCGCCGCCGTCGTGGCGCTCGACGCGGACCCAGCCGAAGTCAAGGGGACCCTCGCCATGATGGCGGCGATGGCCGATGCCGGGGAGCTCGCTCAGGGAGGAACCGGTATCGGGGTGGCGGGTGACGCTTTGCAACTGCCGTTCCCGGACGGGGCCTTCGACAAGGTCATTTGTGCCGAGGTGCTCGAGCACCTCCCCGAGGACTCCTTGGCCATGGCCGAGCTCGCCCGAGTGCTCAAGGCCGAGGGGCTGCTCGCCGTCACCGTTCCCCGGTACGGGCCGGAGCTTGTCAACTGGGCTTTGTCCAAGCGGTACCACACAGTGCCGGGCGGGCACGTGCGCATCTACCGCCGGCGCCAGCTGCTGGAGCGGCTCAAGGGAGCGGGCCTGGAGCCGGTCGCGTCGCACCACGCCCATGCGCTCCACAGCCCGTACTGGTGGCTCAGGTGCCTCGTCGGACCGGAGAACGACCGCTTCTTCGCCGTTCGTGCCTATCACCGGCTGCTGGTGTGGGACATCACGGCGCACACGCCGGTCACGAGCGTCCCCGAGAGGCTGCTCAACCCGTTGCTCGGCAAGAGCCTTGTCGTCTATCTGAGGCACGGGAGCCGATGAGCGCGCTGGGCAAGCAGGCTCGAGATGCTTCCGCGCTCTCGGAGACGGTGGAGTGGATCCGCCAGGTGCAGCATGCGGACGGGATGATCCCCTGGTTCAGTGGCGGCCACGCGGATCCTTGGAACCACGTCGAGGCCGCCATGGCCCTTACCGTCGGAGGCGCCGTGAGCGCGGCGCGGCGCGCCTATGAGTGGCTGCGCTCGACCCAGCGGCCCGACGGGTCGTGGCACACCTACTACTTGAACGGCGCTGAGGTCGAAGACGCCCGCCTCGACACGAACGTGTCCGCCTATGTGGCGACAGGAGTCTGGCACCAGTTCCTGGCGACCGAGGACCTTGGCTTCTTGGAGCACATGTGGCCTTGCGTGGAGCGCGCCGTCGGCTTCGTCCTCAGCTGGCAGCGGCCCGGCGGGGAGCTCGCCTGGTCTGTCGAACCAGACGGCACGCCCGGCTCGTACGCCCTCCTGGCAGGCTCGTCTTCGGCGTACTTCAGCCTCCGGTGCGCCACTGCGTGTGCGGGCGCGCTGGGTCTCGAGCGCCCGGAGTGGGAGCTCGGCGCCGGCCGGCTCCGTCACGCGATCGCGCACAGCACCGAGGGCTTTGCTGACAAGGACGAATTCGCCATGGACTGGTACTACCCCGTGCTCGCCGGAGCGCTCGACGACAAAGCCGCCTCGGACCGTATCGAGGAGCGCTGGTCAGAGTTCGTGATCACCGGGCGTGGCGTGCGTTGTGTGTCCGACCATCCGTGGGTGACTGCGGCCGAGACGGCCGAATGCTCGATGGCGCTCGTGTCCATCGGACGCAGAGACCAGGCCGAGGCGCTCCTCGACTGGGCCGAGCAGCATCGCTGGCCGGACGGCTCTTACACGACGGGCATCGTGTATCCGCAGCTGGCGACATTCCCTCAGGGCGAGCGTTCGACCTACACCGC
Organism: Acidimicrobiales bacterium; assembly: GCA_050015475.1. Lineage (GTDB taxonomy): Bacteria > Actinomycetota > Acidimicrobiia > Acidimicrobiales > Bog-793 > Fen-455. The sequence continues at coordinate 27,871 of JBEKBI010000024.1, forward strand.
TGCCGCGATGGTGCTCGCTTTCGACGCCGTCTTCTCGATCAGCCCGGCTGCTCGGCTCTTCACGGGAGAGTCGCTGCCGAGTGGGTTCGAGCTCGACTCCGAGGTGGAGGCGACACCCTCCTGAGAGCGCGCAGGCTCCCGATGCGAGCCAAGTCATCCTCCTCGAATTCGCCGGAGTCGAGAGCGCTTGCGTAGATCTCAAAAGGGGGTCGGCCGCCCTCGGCGGGGTCCGGGAACACGTCGTGGATGGCGAGCCATCCGCCCTCGGCCACTCGAGGTGCCCAGCCTCGGTAGTCGGCCCAGGCAGGATCCGGGCCGTGCCCACCGTCGATGAACACAAGGCCCGCGGTTGTGCCAAAACGGGCGGCGATGGTCGGCGAGTCGCCTACGACTGCGATCGCGAGGTCGTCCGCACCGACCGCTTCCATCGTCCTTCTCCAGGCCGGCAAGGTGTCGATACGGCCCGTCGCGCCGTCGACGAGAGAGGGATCGTGGTGTTTCCAGCCCTCTTGGTTCTCCTCCGAGCCGTGGTGATGGTCGACGCTGAAGACCACCGCCGGCGAGGCACCCCGGATCACGGCGGCGGCGATCCCCGAGGCGAGGTACAAAGTCGAACGGCCGCAGTAGGCGCCGATCTCAACGACGGAGGAAAATCCCGCCAGTGTGGCGCGCTCCGCCAGTGACGCGAGAACGAGACCCTCGTCGTCGGGCATGAAGCCTTTGGTCGCCCGCGCGGCCTGCAAGAGCTGCCGGCCCCGCTCCCGCGCTCTCATCGGCAAGCCTTCATCGCGGGATAGCGCCTAACCGGTGATGCTCGTGACGATCGAGTAGATCCCGAAGCCGAGCAATGCAAGGCCGGAGAGGCGTCTCACGACCGAAAGTGGAACCCAGCGCGTGATGGTGCGGCCGGCAGCCACACCGAAGATCGAGACGAGCGCGAACGCGACAGCTGCGCCCGAGAACACCGCTAGGCGGTCGTGGTAGTGCGCGGACAGGTTGGCGATGAGGACCTGAGTTATGTCGCCGAACTCCGCCACGGCGACGACGGCGAAAGTGATGGCGGCTATGCGCCAACCCCCCGGACTCTTCCCGCCCAGCGATTCCTCCTCCTCCGAGGCGAGCATCTCGGCGCGCTCTTTCTCGGCGCGCTCGGTCGTGGCGAGCAGATAGATCGCTCCGCCGATGAACAACGCCGCCACGATCCCTCTTACGGCGGGCTTCGGCAACAGGGCGAGCAAGCCGCCGGCTACAACGGCGATGCCGGCTTGCAGGATGAGCGCCGAGGCTGCCCCGATCCACACCGGAAGGGCGCGGTGCCGCGATGACAGGACGAGACAGGAGATGAACGTCTTGTCAGGCAGCTCCGCCGGGACGACGAGCGCGAACGTGGTCGCCGCTATGGCGATGTCCACAGGCGCTCTCCGGGCTCATGCTCTGTCGAGAAGGGATCCGAGACGCGGTCGTTGTGCCAACACGAAGCGGACGTTGACAGCAAGGCGCTCCAGGCTCTGGTCCATGGCCCGCTGGTGCCCACCGAGAGGATGCTCGGCGCAGAACGTCGTCACCTCGTCCGCGAGCCCGGCCTTGCCCTTCTCGTCCAGATGGCAAAGGCGCGATACCTGGAGCATGC
>JBEKBI010000025.1:0-27807 GCA_050015475.1 Acidimicrobiales bacterium
GAGATCGACCGCCGCTACGTCGGCGACATCACCTACATCGCGACCTGGGAAGGCTTCGCTTACCTGGCGACTGTGATCGACCTTTCTTCACGACGCGTCGTCGGCTGGGCGCTCGCGAACCAAATGCGCACCGAGCTCGTCGAGACCAGGCCATGGCCGACGCGCGCTGGCTTAGAGCGCGCCGTCTTCAACTGCATCGAGGGCTGGTACAACACGCGTCGTCCACATTCGACTCTCGGTTACATGAGCTCTGCCACGTACGAAGCCCTTCACCGCAGGACAGACTGCCAAGCAGCGTGATCAACTGAAGAAACCTGTCCGTCAAAGCGGATCAAGTCCAGTTTGCCGGCATAGAGAAAGGCGGCTTGTCGGCTTCTGATGGGGAAAAAGGGGATAACCCCCAGTTGTCAGCCGAGCGGAAACCCCAGAGCGGTGGTTGTCGATCAGGTCGTGGTCGAGACTTGAAGACGGCGGACTATCTCCTCTAGCTCGATGTCGCCGCAGGCTACGTCCATCACGAGTTGGTACGCCTCCTCGTCGCTCAGGGTTACCTCGCAGCCGTTGAGGTCGAGGAAGATGACGACCGCCAGCCAGGAGAGCCGCTTATTCCCGTCCGCGAGAGGATGGTTACGCGCCAGGGAGTGCAGGAGTGCGGCTGTCTTCAGCTCGATCGTCGGGTAAGCGTCCTCCGCGAATGCGCTGGCACGCGGCCGCGCTGCTGCGGAGTCGAGCAGACCGAGGTCACGAACCGGCCCTATCCCGATCGCTCGGACTATAGAGAGCAAGTCTTCGAGGTCGAGATACTCCGTCTCGCTCACGACCGCCCAAGCCGGTCGAGCACGTCTCCCCAGCGTGCACTCAGTCGGCTCGTGCGTTCCGCGACGCGCCGAGCGTGTACGGTGCGCTCGTAGCGGTCGAGGATCGAGCGCCGGATCACTTCTTGACGCGAGATTCCCTCGGTTTCGACGAGCGCATCGAGTGCCTGCTCCATTTGCTTGTCGGTGCGGACGGTCAACGCCATGACCCTATGATATCAGTCTGGTATCAGACTCGCGGGGTCCGGCAGAGCGCACCGTCGCCGAGTGATCTCGGCTAATCAGGCACGCTCGGGCTCTGGGTGCACGAGGGCCTCGTCACGCGGCCAGGTCTCGGACTTTCTCGCGTGTCGTGCGTGGGGAAGTCCCCCTCCGACACCGGATTTGACTTGTAGGTCCTGACTTCGTGGGCTCGTTGTCGATTCTTCCTGTCGACGCGGATGTCGATGTCGAGCCCGATCGCGGATTGATGACACACGGCACTGCAGATCCACCTGAGATAGCACGCCTGAGATAGCACGCGGCGAGTTGAGTCGACCTGCTTCAGCCGCCCGGGAAAAAAGTGAAGCCCATCGGGCAGGGCATTCCTCCGGCTGGATCTTGCTCCCACCACGGTCCGTACAGGTGGATCGCACAGTCGTCTCCGAGGGCGACGCCCTCGTCAGGTCCCCTGGAGTACACAAAGGCGAAGTCCGATGGCGCATTGGCGGTGAACCAGACGTTTCCGCTCCACCCACAGACCTGCGAGGTGCGCCCGAGAAGAGGCACACGCGGGAGGCGGGCACCCGAGACGCACTGATTGGGCGCGCGCGGTTGGCGGAACGAGTGTGCTTTGCGGAGGCCGGAGTACCGTCGCGCTGTCGCCCTGCAGGTCGCCGCAGATGAGGGCGCGCGGGTGCAGCAGTTCACCGTTTCAAGCGCCGATGCCCACCAGCGCTGGATCGAGCACGCCCCCCTGATACCGACGTTCCGAGACCGTTCTCCACCAAAACCCACTTCAGCAAGGCCAACGCTCAGCCCCGGCGCGGCGGCGACTCGCGGCCCTCTCAGGTCAACGCCACTGTTCTGCTTCTCAGTTCCCTTGCAGGCGTGGCCAGCCCGGGATCGAGCGCGTCCGCGGCCTGCTTCCTGCGACGACCCGCGCAAACGGCTCTCGGGCCTGTGCCCACCAAGCCGGGGGACGGTAGTCTCGACGGAGTGACGAGTGTTCGCTCGTATCGACGGCCGCAGTCGCTCGAGGAGGCCTTTGGGTTTGCGGAACGTCACGGGGCAGTGGTAATGGGCGGGGGCACGAGGGTCAACGCGGGCCTCGTAGCGCTGCGCACCGGAGCCGGGCAGTCGGGCGCCGGAGGCGTGGAGGTCGTGGACTTGCAGGCGCTCGATCTTGCCGGCATTGAGCGGAGCGACGAAGCGGTCCTGCGAATCGGCGCCATGACGCGGTTGCAGCAGCTCGTCGAAAGCGACGACGTGCCGGCCGTCGTTCGGCTAGCGGCACGCCATGAGTTCCCGAGCACGTTGCGCGCACAAGCCACGATCGGCGGCAGCATTGCGAGCGGCGACCCCGATAGTGAGCTGTTGGCGACCTTGCTCGTCCACGACGGGCGAGTGCACGTCGCCCAGAGGTCCGGCAGCCTCGAGTTCCCGCTTGACGAGCTGCTCGCTGAGCTTCCACTCGCGTCGGGAAGGATCATCACGGCGGTCACCATCTCCACGCTCGGCGTGTCCTCGTTGATGCGTACCGGCAGAACCCCGGCGGACCGGCCCATTGTCGCCGTCGCCGTGCGCGAGTTCGACGGGCGGCGCTGGGCGGCGTTCACCGGTGTGGCGTCCACGCCGGTTCTCGTGAACTACGCCGCCGGCGGCAACGAGCCGCCTTCGTCTGGATGCGGCAAGGCGGCGGGCGATCCGGACGTGACTGGCCGGTTCGAGCCGATCGGCGATTTCCGGGGTTCGAGCGACTACAGACGAGCCCTGGCGGGGATTCTGTACGCGCGCGCTACGGAGGCGATCTTGCGATGACCGAGCTCATCGAGGACAAGACGGCTAATGACGGCGGACCGGCCCTTTTCGAGCTGCCCGTCATGCTGGAAGTTGACTTGAAGATCAACGGTGATCGATACCGCTTGACCTGCGAGCCCGGAGACACGTTGCTCACCGTGCTCCGCCGCCTGGGGCTGTTCAGCGTCCGCTTCGGGTCGGCAACTGGCGAGTCCGGCGCAGCGGCCGTGTTGTTCGACGGCAGGCTCGTGTCCGCCGATGTCATGCTCGCCGGCCAGGCGAGCGGTCACGAGGTGACGACGGTCGAGGCTCTCGACGTCGCGACTGACGAGCTCGACCCCATTCAGCAGGCTTTCGTCGATATCGGAGCCATGCAGTCCGGATACTCGGCAGGCGCGATGGTGCTCGCTGCTAAAGCGTTGATCGAGGCCAACCCTGACCCGTCCGACGAGGAGATCCGCGACGCCTTGAGCGGGATACTCGACCGGGAGACGGGCTACGTGAAGCTCGTCGAGGCCATCCGGCGTGCCGCCGCGGCCCGTCGTGGCGAAAAGGTGCCGCCGGTTGAGCCGGTCGTGCTCGAGCCGCTCACAGGCCCGGACTCGATGGATAGGCCCGTGCCCTCCGCGGGAGCCTCGCAGGCCCCGTTTGCGATGCCTCACGTCGTTCTCTCGAGCGAGGTCGCCGTCACCGCAGTGGTCGGCAGGCCCGAGCCCAAGGTCGACTCGTTGCGGCTCGCTAAAGGACGGCCCGTCTTCACCGACGACGTCGACCTGCGCCACATGCTGTATGCCAAGGTCTTGCGCAGCCCTCACGCGCACGCTCGCATCCTCGATATCGACGACAGCGAGGCCAGGGCGCTGCCCGGCGTGCACGCTGTGCTCCACTTCGGCAACACACCGCGGGTGAAGTACGCCTCAGGGGGCCAGACGTGGCCGAACCCCGCGCCGTGGGACCAGGTCAGCTTTGACAACAAGGTCCGGTTCGTGGGCGATCGCGTGGCGGCGGTGGCGGCCGAGACGGTGGCGATCGCCGAAGAGGCCTGCCGACGCATAAAGGTCACCTACGAGGTGCTGCCCGCGGTTTTCGACGAGGTCGAGGCGATCGCGCCCGGGGCGCCCCTCGTTCACGACGAGACGGACACCGAGGGCATCTATGACGCCGCCCACAACAAGAGCCACCACATCGAAGGTCAGACCGTGACCGATGACGTGCTCGAGGCCGCGTTCGCCGGCGCCAAGCACGTCGTTGAGCAAACCTTCCATGTCCAGCAGCAGCAGCACACCCCCCTCGAGCCGCATATCACCATCGGCTGGTTCGACGACGACGACCGCCTCGTGCTCCGCAGCTCGACCCAGGTTCCCTACCACGTCCGCCGCATGGTGGCGCCGCTGCTCGGCCTTCCCGTCAAGCGCATCCGCGTGATCAAGCCCCGGATCGGAGGCGGTTTCGGAGGCAAGCAGGAGATGCTGATCGAGGACATCGTCGGCCATCTCGTGCTCGCTACCCGCCACCCGGTTCGCCTCGAGCTAACGCGGTCCGAGGAGTTTGTCAGCGCCAGGTGCCGGCACGCCATGACTCTCACTTTGCGCACCGGTGTCGCCGACGACGGCCGTCTGGTCGCCCAGGACATGAAAGTCGTCTCGAACACCGGCGCCTACGGTACGCACGGTTTCACGGTCAACTCCGTCGGCGGCATGCACGGAATGTCGATATACAACTGCCCGGCCAAGCGCTTCCGGTGCGACGTTGCCTATACGAACCGTCCCGTGTCGGGGGCTTTCCGCGGCTACGGGGCCCCGCAGAACTTCTTCGCTGTCGAGTCGCAGATGGACGACATCGCGCGCCTGCTCGACATGGACCCCTACGAGCTGCGACGCAAGAACTGGGTGCAAGTCGGCGACTCACTTGACATCGTGCCCCGCCTCGGTGAGCGCGGCGATGTCGCCGAGATCCCACAGGAGGACCTGCCCCACATCAGGAGCTGTGGCCTTCAGGAATGCGGAGCGCAAGGGACCCGCGCAATCGGCTGGGTACGCCGCAACGACCCGACCTGGCGCCAACCGGCGGACCGTCCGAATATCCGGCGGGGCATCGGCATGGGTTCGGCCATCCAGGGCTCCGGGATCCCCTTCGTCGACATGGGCGCGTGCTCGATCAAGATCAACGACGACGGCTCGTTCAACCTGCTGGTCGGGGCCACGGATGTCGGTGGGGGATCGGACACCGTGCTTGCCCAGATTGTCGCCGAGGTGCTCGGCGTCGAGCTCGAGGACGTCATCGTCTCGTCGTCCGACACCGACATCACTCCTTTCGACGTCGGTGCGTACGCCTCGAGCACGACCTACGTCTCGGGCGGAGCAGCCAAGAAGGCGGCCGAAGTCGCTCGGGCCCGCATCGTGACCCGCGCCGCCAGGTTGCTGGATCTCGAAGACCCCGGTTCTGTGGAGCTGCACCACCGACGGGCTTGGGGTCCCGATGGGCGCTCGATTTCGCTCGGTGACCTAGCCCTCAACTCGCTCCACACCGAGGACCAGGAGCAGATCATGGGAACGGCGTCGCACTACGGGACGGTCTCGGCGCCTCCGTTCGCCGTCCAGCTCGCCGAGGTCGAGGTGGACATCGAGACCGGTCAGGTGACTGTGAAGAAGCTCGTCACCGCCATCGACTGTGGCGTCCCGATCAATCCGATCACGGCGAGCGGCCAGGTTGAGGGAGCGATGATGCAGTCTCTCGGGTACGCGATGACCGAGGAGCTCGTTCTCGACCCATCGGGAAAGGTGGTCAACGACCGCTTCGGGCCTTACTGGATCTTCCGAGCGGACGACGCCCCCGTCTGCGAGGCGATCCTCGTGCAAACGATGGAACCCTCGGGCCCGTTCGGCGCCAAGGCGGTCGGTGAGGTCCCGATGGACGGGATCGCACCCGCAGTGCGCAATGCCGTGCTCAACGCCACCGGCGCCAAGGTCAACGAGCTCCCGTTGCTGCCCGAGCGAGTCTGGCGAGCCCTGAATAACGTCCCGACCAGCCGCTGACCCAAACGGCTCCGCGGGAGCCCCGGTGAGCCGAGGTACTGCGCCAAGTGTGTTGACGAACGGCCTCTTGCTCAACGACCAGGCCTAGCTGTCAGTGAAGGCCCGTAACCGCCGGTCGCGCTCGGCGGCGCAACAGGAGCGGCACCGGTGCGACTCCGCCGTTAGCCGTAATCACTGGAGCAGGACGGCGAGACAAGAATGCGGCGGCGAACCACTCTTGGACGGGACTCGGTCGCCAAACGAAGGGATTTGCCCTGTCACGGGTCAGAGCTCGAGGCCACGCCTTGCTAGTGCGCCAGCATGAGGATGGCTTCCAAGACGCCGCCGGCGATGGCTCTGCTTTTGTCCGACACGGTGAAGCAATGTTCGCGGCGGGCACGGGGGTCCACATCCCCGACCTTCATGCCCGCTTGGACCGGGAATCGAGGTCGTATCAAGCCCCGCAACACCCCGTCGATCTCGGCTCGCAGCAGGGCCTCACCATCGGCGCCCGCGACGCGCAGCACGGGCATGCCGGTTTGGACCAGGTCTCCGATGGCCGCAATGTTCTCCGCCACTCCCGCAATGGGCGAATGGATCACTCTCTCGCTGCCCTTCCCTCCCACTAGCCCGGGAACGCCGGTGTTGGCTTCGGCGTGTCCCGTCAGTAAGACCCTGCCCAGATCGTGGCCGCGGTTCGTCTCCACCACGGCGTGGGCGTCCACACCGGCCTCGAATCCCGGCCCCAGGGCCACGACGACCGGGGCCATGTCGATTCTGGTGCCGAGGTTGCGCTTGGCGAGGATCGCGTCGACGAGTGCCAGTGGCCTGAGGACCCTCAACGCCGAGCATCCCGGGTCTGCGAACACCGGCACCGGGCCCTCCGGTCCGAAGTCCTCCAGAAGCCGCTTCACTTCGGCGAGCGTTTCCACGCGAGCCGAACGCAGCCCTTCCACCTGTGCTCCGCCTTCGCACATCGCCTCGGAGAGCGAAACGGTGCGCCGGATCGCGCTGGGCATCGGCTGCTCGAGCGCGGCCACCCGAAACCCGGCCCGTACGAGGCGGAGGATCGTGCCGGTAGCCAGATCACCGGCTCCCCGAACGACAACCAGCTGTCCGCTCACCAAGCCCATGCTTCCCATTATTCCCGTTCCAAGTGGTCGTCGAACTCACGATTCCCTGGTGGCTGAGCCGGTACGAAGGGCGAGGCCCGACTTCGGCGTGGCCGGCATGGCTAGCCGGACGTCAGGTGGCAGCGGCGGCCCGCCGAGCGGCGTGGGTCTGCTGCAAGGTGGCCACCGCTTTCGAGTCGTGACGCACAGCGACAATCTCCGCCAAGATCGATATCGCCAGCTCTGCCGGAGTCTCGGCGCCGACGTCCATTCCCACGGGGGTGAACAACGCACCGATTCGGGCTGGGTCGAACCCCTCTTCGTGGAGCTGTTTGACCATCATCCGTGTCTTGCGGGCGCTTCCCATTACTCCGACGTAGCGGGCGCTGTGCGTCAGCACGGCCCGGACGCAGGTCAGATCCAGGACGTGGTTCCTCGTGACGATGACGATGTAAGTCGAGGCGTCGATCGGCAGTTCGGCTATCAACTGGGAGAATTCGCCCTGGAGCCGCTCAATTTGAGGGGGGAAACGATCCGGACCGAGAAGCTCGGCCCGGTCGTCCACCACCGTTATCTGGAAGCCGAGCGGCGCGGCCGCCAATGCCAGGGCTTGGCCCACGTGGCCGGCGCCCAAGATCACGAGTTTCTCCGCGGGCTTGACCGGGTCGTAGAAGATGCAGGCATCGCGGTCGAAACTGGGCTTGCCGGTGCGAAAGGCGCGGGCCGCGGCGTCGGCCGCCCAGTCCTCGAAATCGCCCGCGATCTGCTTGCCGGCTTCTTCCACGAGGGCGGTGACGACTTGTGCGGACTTCGGTTGGCCGCTGATCTTCTTGATCAAAACAGCGCGTTCCCCGCACGCCAGCCGCGCCTGGATGTGTCGGTAGATATCGAGATCGGTCACGCGTTCGATGAGGACGGCGCTCGTACCGCCGCATACCCCGCCAGGGTCGAGGATGGTCGCGCCCTGGCTGTCGATGTGCAGAAGCACACTTAGGCCACTCGCAAGGCACTCCCTGCAAGCTGCCAGCGCCTGGGCTTCCGGATGCCCACCCCCGATGCTCCCCGTCGAGATGCCGTCGGGGGTCACGAGCATCTTGGCACCGGCGTGGCGCGGGGCCGAGCCCCTGACATCGACAATGGTCGCCAAGGCGAGCGGTGCCTCGCCTGCGGCGATCACCTGGAGGAGATCCCGTGTCACCGCGCTCCCTCCATAAACCGCGAGGCCGATTCGCCACCGGCGGCGAGGTGCAGGTCGCGCCCGCGGCTCACCCACCCGTGCAAGTGCCAGGAGACGATCCGACCCGAACGCCGTCGACGAGACGGCTCATCGGTCCGCTCGGACCTTCCTGTCGGCCGCTGAGCGTATAGACAGCGGCCCCGGTCACGCGTTCGCGGCTGGTCGGGGTGGACGAAGTCGCCTGGAGTCATGGGACTCTGCGTGCCGGAGTGTCTGGCGGGAAACGGACCTGCGGAAACAGGATCAAGGCCCTTGAGGCCCGACCGGTGAGGAGCGTCACTGCTGGGGATCATAAGGCGTCAAATCGATCGGGAAACGCGTTGGCGAAGCCATCCACCCTGTCGTGAGGCCTCGACAAACCGGTTCTCAACGAACGGTTCCCCCGTGGGTCTCGAACGGACGACCAGACGCCCAAGCAGGTCAGGTGGGGGACCGTTGAAAATGCGCGAAAAGAGGGCATGTCGACGACGCCGCTCGCGTGCATCGCACGGAGCCGCGAGGGTCAATCGGAGGCGCCGTACAGCCGGCGGAATCGCGGTGGACAAAAAGATGCTGCACGTCACAGAGCGTGAGGCGTTGAGTCGTGCCTGGGAGCAGAGAACTCTGTCTACGAACAGGTCCAGGCAACGGTCCCGGCGTCGAGGTTACCGAGGACATCATTCGCGTGGCTGAAGGTGAGCGAACCAGACCCATTGGACCTCATAGTCAATTTGCCGCCGATCACGTTGAAGTCGTGCGACCCCAGGTCGACGGTCTCCAGGAGTGCCGTCCAAGGGACGCTATAGGTCCCCGGACCGTGATATTGGCCCGGCTTGAGCCAGACAACCATGAAGAAATACTGGCCACCTACCGTCTCGGCGATTTGGGGAAGCGAGTAGCCGCCGGAGCTGAACCAGCTACCGCAGGAGCGCCCGGGCGACGGTGGGTAGTTGACCGAGAAGCTGCCGCCGCCTGGGGCCGCCCCGGTCATGGCGACGGTGAAGGTGAGCGTCATAGCTGAGCCGGTTGTCGTGGATGTCGTTGAACTGACAGGAGCATGAGTGGTACTCGGAGTGCCGCTTCCCGTCGAGCCGCAGGCTGCGACCAACAGTGCGACCGCCAAGCCAACAACCGGCACAACCCACGCAGCAAGCCTTGTCTTGCGCCGCGCCCGCGAAACTCCAGACATGTCGTGGTCCGCCTCCTTCGCGTGGCACTCTACATCCGCGATGATGCCGGTTGGGCGCCAACTTCCACCCGCCCCGCGCTTTGGCAGCGATCCGGCTGGTTTCGGCACGTCCTTCGCCCCTGGCCATCTGGCGGCGGCACGGGGCCCCGGTCCTGTTAGCTTGGCAGGACAAGCAGCATGTGGAACCTGAGGTCGACAACCGGTGAGCCGGGCCGGGGAGCTGCGAGCCGGCCGAGGTGCTAGATGTCAGGTCCGCGGTCGTGAACCGCCCGGAGAGGTACATGAGAGTCAGCGACGCCATCGGGTTGCTCCTCCCTTCCTCTGGTGCCGTGGTGGCGGTCGTGGGAGCAGGCGGCAAGACGACAGTCCTCTTCGAGCTGGGCGAGGACCTCGCCCGTCGCGGTGCGGACACTCTCGTCACGACCACCACCGCCATCTTCGATCCCCGCGGAGAGCCGGGTCGGCCGTTTGATGAGGTGCTGTTGGAGGCCGATATGGCCCACCCTTTCCAGGATCACGGCGAAATCCGTGCCTGTTGTACGCGCCAAGCTTCCCTCGAGAAGCGGGGCCGACTCATCGTCCTGGCCTCTCGCGCTGAACCGGGCGGGGGCAAGCTCGAAGGCATCCATCCCAGCTGGCCGGCCAGGCTTAGTCGGGCCTGGGCTTACGTGCTCGTCGAGGCGGACGGCGCCAAGCGACGGTCCATCAAAGCCCCGGGGGAACATGAACCCGTCGTGCCGCCGTCGACAGACGTCGTGATCGGCGTTGTCGGCTTGGACTGCGTGGGGCGCTCCATGGACGCTGCTACCGTGCACCGTCCCGAGCGCTTCCAGGCCGTGACCGGTTGTCCGATGGGAGCACCGGTCCAATTGGCGCACGTCGCTACGTTGGTTCGCGCCCCCAAGGGTCTGTTCAAAAGCGCCCCTCCGGGGTCGCGCAGGATAGTCCTGCTCAACAAGGCGGATCGCTGCGTGCTGCCTGCCGCCGAAGTCCTAGGGCAAATCCTCGCCTCAGGAGCAATCGAGGCGGATCTCATCATCGTCTGCTCGCACGATGGCTCGAACTCTCCAGGACGCGTCCTGATGCTGGCACCCGCCTCCGGTCTTGGTACTCGGGTTGCAGTCGGAGCGTCGCGCGTCGCCGAGAAGTCGATGGCGCCCATCGTCGGGTTCGGGGCCAGCCAATGATCTACCTCGACAACGCGACGACCAGCCATCCGAACGCTCCGGGCGTCGCACAGGCCATGGTGAGCTTCATGGCAGACACCGGGGCGAGTCCGGGCAGGGGTAGCCATCTCTTGGCCCAGGCGGCGGATCGGCTGCTGTTGTCCGTGCGGGAACGCTGTGCCGCGTTTCTCGGGTTGCCCGAGACCGACCGCCTCGTGTTCACCAAGAACGCCACGGAAGCCCTGAACCTGGTGATCATGGGACAGGTCCCCGTCGGTGGCTCGGTTCTCGTGAGTTCCTTGGAGCACAACGCGGTCATGCGCCCCTTGCGCTACCTGGAGACCCACCGAGGCGTGCGGCTCTCCCGGGTCCCTTTTGACGCCTGTGGCCGCCCGGATACCGGAGCGCTCCGCGCGGCCCTGGCCCAGCCGGCCGATCTGTTCGTGTTGACTGCCGCCAGCAACGTGACCGGTTGCCTCACGCCCGTGGCGGAGATCGCATGCCTGACTGAACGCGCGGGGATCCCTCTTTGCGTCGACGCCAGCCAGGCTGTGGGTCATGCAACTGTGCCCCTCGGTGGCGTCAGCTTCCTGTGCTTCTCCGGTCACAAGGGGATGCTGGGGCCTCTCGGCACCGGAGGCGTCTACCTCGCGCCCGGATATGACCCGGAACCTCTGCTGCGCGGAGGTACGGGGAGCCTTTCCGATAGTGAAGAGCAGCCCGAGCTCCTGCCGGATCGTTACGAAGCCGGAACTCTCAACCTCGTAGGACTGGCGGGGCTGTTGGCCGCCATTGATTTCCTCGAGGCCCAAGGTCCCGCGAGTGTCCGCCAGCGGATGGCGTCGCTCTGCGACCGATTGCTAGACGGGATGCTCGGTCTCCCAGGCGTCTCCTCGCCCGGGCCCCTACCAGGGACAGCTCGCGCTCCGGTCGTCTCAGTCTCAGTAGAGGACCGTGATCTCGGGGAGATCGGTCTCGAATTCAACCGGAGGGACATCGCGGTGCGCGTGGGCCTGCATTGTGCGCCCGCGGCCCATCGCAGCATTGGCACTTTCGAGGCGGGCGGAACATTGCGGTTCTCACCGGGCTTCGCCACCAGTGAAGAAGATATCGATACGGCGGTCGAGACTTTGGAGGGGATCCTTAGATGAGCGATTCTCCGGCGTTGACGACGTACACCCGTTTTTCGGGCTGCGGCGCGAAGCTGGGTCCTGGGGTGCTCGACGAGGCGCTGTGCGGACTTGAACAGCCCGCCTACCCTCAGCTTCTGGCTGAGTTCTCGAGCTCCGAGGACGCGGGGCTCTTCCTCCTGGACGACGGGCTCGCGCTGGTCCAGACCGTGGACTTCTTCCCACCCATCGTGGACGACCCGTTCATGTTCGGGCGCATCGCGGCCGCCAACGCCCTGTCGGACGTCTACGCCATGGGCGCACGTCCGCTCACAGCAGTCTGTCTCGTCTGCTATCCCCTCAAGAGCCTGGGGCTCGACAGCTTGAAAGCCATGATGAAAGGTGGCCTGGACGCCCTCATTGAGGCCGGCTGCGCGCTCTTAGGGGGCCACAGTGTGGAGGATGCGGAACCGAAACTCGGATACGCCGTAACCGGGTTGGTCGATCCCAAGAAGGCGTGGCGCAACAACACGCTTCGACCCGGAGCGGCCTTGATCCTCACCAAGCCTCTCGGTACGGGACTGGTGAACATGGCACTGAGAGCTGAGTGCGTGACCGACGAGGCCCTGGATCTCGCTCAGAAGTCAATGGCCCTGCTCAACAGGCGTGCGGCGGAGATTCTGGCGGAGGGCGAGGTCTGGGCATGCACAGACGTCACCGGCTTCGGCTTGGCCGGTCATGCCGCCGAGATGGTCGACGGCGCGCCGTGCGGCCTGAAGATCAGGTACGCCGATCTGCCGCTGATCCCCGGAGTGGAGGAATGGGCCGCCATGGGGCTCGTGCCCGAGGGCACGTTCCGAAACAAGCAGGGTCGCACGCGCTTCATCGAAAACGCCGACGCCCTCGATCCGGTCACGCTCGACATCGTTTTCGACCCGCAGACTTCCGGAGGTTTGCTGGCCGCCGTTCCTGCTGATCGGGCGACGCGGCTGCTGGAGGTCTTGAGGGCCGAGAGGGTGTGCGCATCCCTGATCGGCGAGACCGGCGGGCGGCCGGGCACCGTGGAGATCCTCGTTTGATGTTGCTTCTGGCCACTTTCCGGTCCACCCAGGCGGCTCTCAGAGCTGAACAGGAACTGACAGGGGAGCTGCCGGTGGAGCTGATACCCGTGCCGCGCCAGCTTCGCAGTGATTGCGGATTCGGCCTCCTCACTGGGCCTCTGGAGCGTCTTGAGGCCGACCGAGCGGTCGTGGTCCTCAAGGGTCATGGCGCCGACGGCCTGTGGCGCGTTGTCGAGGAACCCTCGAAGACCTCTCGTCGTAAGGAGAAACGCTATGAGCCCATCCCGTAGAGTCCTCGATGCCCGGGGCCTCGCGTGCCCGCAGCCCGTGATTCTCACTCGAAAGGCCCTGGCCGAAGGCGGCTTTACCGAGCTGGAGGTGATCGTCAACACCTCCTCCGGTAGAGAGAACGTCGCTCGCTTCGCCACCCACGCAGGGTGCACCATCGCAACTATCGAGGAGTCCGGCGAGGAGACGCGGATCGTGATCCAGCCGCCCGTACCCAACTCGTGCGACGTGATCTCAGAGGAGTCCGTCGGCAATGTCACGATGCCGGTTGCGGGGCCTGGCATCGAGACCGTCTTCCTCTCCAGCAGGACCATCGGGAGAGGCGATGATGAGCTGGGCGCCCTGCTCATGCGGGCCTTCCTCTATACCCTTACCGAATCTGAAACCGTGCCACGACGGGTGCTGCTCATGAACAGCGGAGTCATGCTGGCGGCCGAAGGTTCACACCACCTCGAGAACTTGCGGCGTCTTGTCGATCTTGGCGTCGAGATCCTGGCTTGTGGCACTTGTCTTGAGTACTACAAGCTCACGGATCACCTGGCCGTGGGCCGAGTCTCGAACATGCAGGAGATCGCCGAGCTTCTGGTCCAAGGTCAAGCTCTCTGCCTCTAGGGGCGTGGAGCGGACGGGGGCTCAGGCGCGCATGGGCGCTCGCCAGCGATACCGTGGCCTCATGTTCCAGTACGTCATTCACTGGCAGGATCCGGACAGGGAGCCCGAGGCGCTCCTCGCCGACCGGTTCGAGGACGAGGGCGATGACTACGTCTTCTACAAGAGCTTGGACAGTGGCGAGGAACAGCGGACGACGATCCCGATGAGCGACGTGGAGATCATCACCCTGGAAGGCCAAGAGGGAGTCTGAGCTCGGCTTACGCGGCTACGGGTGAGACAGGCGACGGCTCGTGCATCAACGGTGCCCACGCCTGTTGTCGACGATCCCAGCTTGACTGCCTGACCCGACGACGGCCAAGGCGTGCACCGGTGATCCTTATCCTCGAGCTCGCCCGAAAAGGTCATAGCAAGGTTGCTGATGTGTCAGTAGGCTCGGCACATCATCGGACTATTTGTCGGTGAAGGCGTAGAACGCGGCGGTCGCCCAGGGCCTGATGATTGGGCCGGAGACGGACCTCCGAAGCTCTGGGAGGCGGAATGAGAAAGTTAGTGACCACTCGGCTGGTGGCTGCTGCGGCGTTAGCGGCGGGCATGGCCTCAGCGATATTGGCGGGCGGAGCTGGTTCGCCGGCGACGGCTTCAGCGGCCGTTCATGCTTCGGTCGGTTGGACGCACGGGACGTCGATCGATCCCTTGCAGGGTGAGCTGAGCTCGGTTTCTTGCCCTACAACGAGTTTCTGTGCGGCAGTGGACGAGGCGGGCGACGTCGTCACCTACAACGGCAGCGCCTGGTTGCGCGACGCGATCGACACGGCTGAGGAGGGCCTTAGTTCCGTCTCGTGCCCGTCGGCGAGCTTCTGTGTCGCGGTGGACGACGAAGGTGACGCATTCACGTACGACGGGAGCACCTGGTCGGCTGTTCAGGTCGTCGACCCGGCCGGAGAGGGCTTTTCCTCCGTCTCGTGCTCATCGCCAAGCTTCTGCCTTGCCCTCGACCCTGACGGCGACGTCTTCGCTTACAACGGGACCACATGGGCGGAGACCAAGCACGTCGACACGGCTGAGAACGGCTTGTCTGCGGTCTCATGCGTTTCGGACTCCTTCTGCGTCGCGGTGGACGACAGCGGCAACGTGCTCACCTACAGCCAGGGCACATGGACGACCGTTTCCGAGGACCCGAATGGGGGCGGGTTGGAGTCGGTCTCGTGCGTGACGACGAGCTTCTGCATGGCAGTCGACTACAACGGGTACGCACTCACTTTTAGCAACAGCACCTGGTCGCGGATCATCATCGACTCCGATGGCGGGGAGGACCTGTCGTCCGTGTCATGTCCAACGACGACCTTTTGCGCGGCTGTTGACGACAGCGGTTACGCCCTCACCTACGACGGGAGCGGATGGTCGGCGCCCGCCGACGCCGACCCGGCCGGTGGCGGCCTCGAGGCGGTCTCGTGTGTATCAGCGACCTCTTGTGTGACTGTCGACTTCGATGGCGCCGTTCTCACCTACGACGGAAGCTCATGGTCAACGCCGGACAGTGTCGACCCGACCGAAGGGGAGATGGAGTCCGTCTCGTGCCCGACCCCCGGCTTCTGCGCGGCGGTCGACTACTTCGGCGACGTCCTCACCTACAACGGGATGAGCTGGTCGCAACCTACGGCCGTCGACCGGGCCGGACAGCCCCTCACCGCGGTCTCGTGCGCGACGGCAGGTTTCTGCGCGGCGGTGGACGAGATCGGCGACGTCCTTACATACAACGGGGGTTCGTGGTCGGCGCCCGAGAGCGTCGACTCCACTGGGATGTTCCTGGACTCGGTCTCGTGTCCGACGGTGAGCTTCTGCATGGCGATCGACGCCGTCGGCCGTGTCCTTCAGTACAACGGCACCTCGTGGTCCAAACCCAAGGGCATCGACCAAGGCGGTGAGGGTCTGCAATCGGTGTCGTGCCCGACATCGGGCTTTTGCGTCGCGATCGACCTCGATGGTGATGCCTTCACATACAAGGGCGGCTCCTGGTCGAAGACCAAGGACATCGACCCGAAAGGCGTCGCTCTGATATCTGTTTCGTGCGCCACCGCAGGTTTCTGCGTCGCGGTCGACTACGTCGGCGACGTCGTCACCTACAACGGAACCTCGTGGTCGGCTCTCAGGGCGATCGACCCGCCTGAAATTCTGATGTCCGTCTCCTGTCCCACAGCCAGCTTCTGTCTCGCGGTGGACGCGCTGGGGCGCGCCTTCACGTACGAGGACGGCTTGTGGTCGTTGCCAGAGACCTTGGCGACAGATGGCTACGCCTTGAAGGGCGTCTCGTGCTCGACGGCCGCTGGCTGTGTTGCGGTGGACGCCGAGGACGCGTTCAGTTACGTGTCGCCGGCTACGACCACGACGCTGCTCAAGCGGTCCGTCGGCAAGGTGACTTACGGAGACGAGCAGGCCCTGCGCCTCCTGGTTGCGGTCTCGTACGGGCCCGGGGGCTCCACGACGACTGGGCGTGTGCGGGTGACGGAGGGGAGGGTGACGCTGTGCGTGATCGACCTCTCGAGAGGACTGGGATCGTGCCGGTTGTCCGCGAGGAGCCTCGGCGTGGGCACATACAGCCTTGTTGCCACCTATGGCGGAAACGCGAACGACTTCGCGTCAGCGTCGGTGTCACGCTCCCTCACCGTTACACGGGCGCCGTGATTTTTGCCGCCCCCTTGTGGGGAGAGCAAGCCCGATGCGGGACCGCCCCCGGAGAGACCCGAGACCGGCTCAGCTAAGTAGTTGATCGGCTCGCCATTCGGTCGGCCGTAGTCGGTCTCCCCACGGCCGGCCACATGGTGAGGGCCAGTAGGGGCTGCTGGAAAGGGGTGAGCCGGTCCGTCGGGCAACCGCCGCGCTCTCGGAATAGTCTCTGGAGGCATTGGCTCCGGACGGCCAATACCTTGGGTGCTGGGAGTCAGCGCCGGCGAGTTGGGCGTGAGAGGGTGGGGCGGCAGGCCCCAACCAACGCCGAGGGCTCACACCGTTAGGGGGCGCGATGAAGGGACGACACATTGTCCTCGTGGGGCTGGCGGTCTCGGCGGCGGCCTGTTCCAGCGCGAGTTCGACGGGAACCACGGCGACGACAACCTCGACAACGGCCAGCACGACGACGTCGACCACGATGGTCTCACGGGCAGCGGCGGGGTCGCAGTTCCTGGCGGCAGCCATTGTTGCGGAGGAGGCTTACTTCACGTGGAGGGCTGAGCTCGTAGGCGTGACAAAGATCAGCCAAGCGGTCAAGCCGTGTGCGACCTACGCAGCCGTGCTCTCAACCTTCGACAATGCGGTATTGCAGATAGACGCCACCGGAAAGACAGAAGCCGACATCCAGACGTTGGTGGCCGACGATCATGTCGTCATTTCCGACCTATTAGCGGTGCCCACTGAGACGGTGTCGACGCTTTTGCAAGAGAAGGTCGAGCTCAGGGCGGCGGGGCGAGCGGCAATACGAGCCGGTGACGTCGTGCGCCACGATTTCGGCTTGCCGTCGAGCTGAATCGGGCTTATCCGACTCGATTAGTCACCTAGGAAAGCGCACGGGGCGTCACCCGCACTAGGACGTTCTGGAAGCCGGTGATCTGGACACGTCGACTTATGGTCCGCGGCGCCCGCTGCCTGGTCTGCTCGGGCTCGGCCAAGAAACCGAGGCGCGTCGAGGAGTTGGTTGCTTCTCGCAATCCATGCCGGAACCGGCAGGCTCCGGTTCGCGCAGCGACAGGGGAGTGCCCACCGAAATCGCCACCCAGTGGGTGAACGTAAGGTACTTCTCCCGAACGTAAAAGACGCCGACTCCAGTCGAGCTGCCCGGTAGGTAGCAGGGATATGCCATCCTGACGGGAATCCCGACCGCGATTGCTTCGTTCGGCCCCAAGGAAAGGCCGTGGACAGGTCGTCCGGAAGTCCAGATGCGCTGATGCTGATAAAGGATCTCGGGCACGTAGAGGACCTGGCCCGCTGGTCTCAACGGCCAGTTGGTGGGTGAACCCGGCGGGAAAATTGACACTGATTCGATCGTCACTGAGCTCGGCCCGGTGCTTTGGATGCTTGAAAGGATCGTGAAGGTGCCACGCTGGAGTGGGACGTAGTACCCGCCGAGCTGCCCGCCGAAGGTGTTGACGTACTGACCTTGGACGCCGGCTGGAAGGCCCGGGAACTGCCCGCCCGCGCCATGGCCGAAGGCGAGCGGCTGGTAGGTCCCAGCCAGAACCCCGAGCACGGCAAGGGCCACGACTAGTGCCAGTGCTACGACAACACTCAAAAGAGTCGGCCACCTCCGGTTGCGCGTAACGTTAGGCAAGAGGTTCGGGGGGGTTCGGAGGCGTCAACGCGGGCCGCGGATTCCATGAGAGTCATGGCGCTCCTTTGCGTCCGATCGACTGTCACTATATTGCTCCGGCCACCGATAGGGGACGGTGACGTCTCTTGCTTGCCACCTCGTCGCTTGGACTGCGGTCGGGCGGCTGCCGTCCTCTCGAGAGCGGCCACCGGTCGACCACGTCGTAAGAAGGCCTCCCGCGAGGGGCAGTCTCAGCCGCTCGGTCCTTCGCCGACCCCTCGACTCCGGCTGTGCCGATCGCCTGCGAGGACGTCGGCCCATTCGAGATCGTGGGCGACGACTGCCACCGTTACGCCCCAGGCCGCCCCGAGCAGCACTCCGAACACGACGTCACTGAGCCAGTGCACACCAAGGACGAGGCGCGTCTCGGCGACGAAGGCGGAGCCCAAGACGGCGAGGAGCCAGGGCCACCAGGTGCTGTGAGTAAGGGCGAGGGTGCCCAGCAACGCGAAGAGCACGGCTGATACGTCAAGGCAATGGCCGGAAGGGAACGAGTAACCATTGGCGCGCATCCCCCGGAGGGCGCCGGCGGCAGGGTAATGGGCGGTAGAAGGCCGCGGACGGACCACGATCGCATGGAGAAGCACTACTTCCAACTCGGCTCCGGCGTAGGCGACGAGAGGCACGATTGCTCGGATCGTGCGGAGCGTGAAGGCGAGAGTCGCTGTGAGTGTCAGGCATATCGCGCCCAGAGGAACCACGTTGAGATACGTCGCCACGAGCCTCGAAACGCCGACCAAGGGGCCGCGGTGAGCGGGGAACCACCTCTCGACGCTGTCGTCCCAGGCCTGGATCGGCCCCCCTCCGTGTCGACCCACGATCAGTAGGCCGACGAGGATCCCGATCGCGAACAGGCCAAGGCCCACGCACACGAGCATCTCCGCGGCCCTGCGGGCACGCTGCGGCGAGGGAACCGTGTCGACGCGAAGTCTTGTGAGATGTCGTCCCTTCGTCATGGCTTCCCACCCGTTTCGTTCCCACTTGAGGCCTAAGCCTTGCCCATCGCTCAGGCGACTTGGCGTCAGGTGTGAGTTTCGCGCAAGGCTCGGCAGTTTCCGCGGGTGAGGTCGCGGGCGCGCGGGCAGGTCTGGATTCGAGCGGTCAGCTGCCGGGGTATGTCCCGAAGCTCCAGGTGACCGACCAGGGGTCCACCACTGTGAAGGTTCGGCTGCCGAAGTCGGTGTCCTCGATTTCGCGGGTTATCTTGAGACCGGCCGCCTTGGCCCTGTCGTAGAGTCTGTCCGGTTGCGGTGTGACGACGTAGAGCCAGGTCGGGACCGGCTGCGCCAATTGGTGGATGATGACGCCACCGCTTCCCTCTGGCCAGCGCAGCTCTATTTCCGCGTAGTTGCCTGGCCTCTCACCTGGCACGAGCGCAGTCGGCTCGAAGCCGAACGTCCCCACTAGGAAGTCGATCGCCGCCTGAGGGTCCGGGTAGGGGACACAAGACCAGATCGTCGGGGGCTTCTCGGGCGAGCTCGGCTTCACGGCTTCGGTGACCTTGCTCTTCGGCGTCGTCATGACAGTGCCTCTTCTCATTCGGCCGTCCTGCTCGGTGTGCGGGAGCTTATCGACGCTCTGCGCCGACCCGGTCCCGGCTCAGTCGCGACGCTGTGCTCGCCTTTGCTGCTGGGCGTCCCGGTCTGCCAGACGAGCGGCGGCCTTAGCCTCCCGCTCTTCCCTCCGCGCCCTCTTGGTGGCTGCTTCCCAGGCTTTGATCTCGGCGTAGCGGGCTTCCCGCTCGGCCAACTTGGGGTTCACTTTGCCCTCATGATCTGCTCGTACCGCCGCGTATCTGGCGCGTCGCTCGGCCGTCTTGGCTGCCGCTCTTGCCCTTCGTTGCTCCACTGCCTGCAGCCACTCGGCCCTCTTCTCAGCGGCGCGCTCGTCGCCGCTGAAAAGCTCTTCGCCATCTGCCGCGGCAAACCTCTCGGCCCGGCGCGTCCGGTTGTATTCGCCGCATGACCGACATCTCAGCTTCCTGCCTGCCCAAAAAGCGCCCAGTCCGAGTACGACCAAGAAAAACGGGGGACGCTTCTGGGTGAAGTTCGTACCACCGCAGAACCAGCACAGGTGGTTCCCATCAGGGTCGATGATGATGTCCTGCATGTGATGACTCTACCGTCGGTGCCCGCCGGCCTTTCCTCGAGCGAGGTATGGCTTTGCTGTGGGCGCAACAGGCTACGGCTGGTGCCGAGGCGCGCGAAGGCGGTCCCGCGCTCGATCTTCGTCCCAGGCGCCAGCCTCGCGACATCACTCGCGACCGCGGGGCGCAGCGGGCTCGTGGCCCGAGTTACTCGGGTATTTGCGACGACACGCAGAAGGGATGGCCAGCTGGGTCGATCAGGACGCGCCAGCGATCGGGTTCCGGCTGCACCGTGGCGAGAGTCGCCCCGAGGCGGACCGCTTCAGCTTCGGCAGCGTCGAGGTCGTCAACCGCAAGGTCAAGGTGAATCTGCTTGGGGACGCGACCTTCCGGCCAGGTAGGTGCGTTGAAGTCGTTCACCTTCACCGCGGTCAGCCACATCCGATCCGTCTTCACGGCAACGAACGTCTCGTTCGCGAAGGCGATTTCTCCGCCGAGTACCTGCGCCCAGAACTCCGCCAATTCAGCCGGGTCCGCGCAGTCGAGCGAGATTGATCCCAAACGGGCAACAGTCATGATGGGGATGCTACCGACCGCCAAGCCAAAGAGCCGCGCGGCAGCTCATCTCTCGCCGCGCTCGGGAACAAAGCTGAGCGAGAAGCGCTCGCCGGGAACTGGGCCGGCACCTGGTCACCTGCACGCGCAGACCTGGGTCCTGCTCGGTTGCGCGGTGCGGACTCAGGGCGACTCGGACCGCAAGCATCGGGGGACGCAGGATTGGCTCTTGTGACCGGCCGGTCCGTGAACTCCCCTGAGGTGCACTTGGGACACCGGCGCAGCGTGTCTCGGGTCTCAGGGTTCTGGTCCACTCGAGCCGTCTGCGATCCCATGAGTTCCACGGCGTCAGGGATCTGGGGCGACGAGCGTCGTTGCAACGGTTCGAGCCCGCGAGCAACGGGCCGCCTCAAAGGGCGCGTCGAGACACGGGCCTGCTCCTTTGTTAGCAGCCATGCCGTTCCGCACTCGTTGCACCGTCGCTCGACTGTGCTCGACCACCCGATCATGTGCCGAAGCTACACAGGAGGCCACCTCGTCGGGTGCGCCGGAGTCGCTATCCAGTGACGGCCCGGTCCGTGATTTCGAGCGCCTTGTCGAGGACCTCGAAGCCCTCGGCGAGCTCAGCCTCGGTGATCGACAAGGGAGGATTCGTCATGACCTGGTTCCAGTGCAGGTTGACGAAGACGCCGTTGTCGAGCAGGAATCGGTACATCTCGGCCATCTCGGGGCTCGTGGAGTTGAACGCAGCCATTGGCTCGCCCGTCGACCGGTTGCGGACCAGCTCCAGGAGGCCGAACAGGCCGATGTTCCGGTGAGGGCCGACCGAGGGGTGTCGGTCTGCGAGCTGAGCGTGGTGCCGGGCCATGACCTTGCCCATTTCCGCCGCGTGCTCTATCAGCCCATCGTCCTCGTACACCTGGATCGTCGCCAAGGCCGCTGCCAGGCACATCGGATGGGAGTTGTAGGTGAGACCACCTGAGAACACGTGGTCATCGAAGTAAGCCGCGATCTCGGGCCGCAGGCCCACTGCCCCGAGCGGCAGGTAGCTCGAGGTAAGTCCCTTGGCACAGGAGATCAGGTCGGGCACGACGTTCCAGTGATCGACGGCGAACCACTTTCCGGTGCGGCCAAAACCGCTCATGACCTCGTCGGCGATCATCAAGATCCCGTAGTGGTCCAGCAGCCCGCGCACACCTTCCAGGTAGCCGTCGGGTGGGATGAGGATGCCGTTGGTGCCGGTAACCGGCTCCAGGATGAAGGCCGCGATCGTCTTCGGTCCCTCGAGCTCGATGGTCTCCTCAAGCACGGCGAGAGCGTCGGCGGCCGAGTCGAATGGCCGGCGAGTGCCGTGGTAGAAGTCGAGTACGTGCACGACGCCGCCGATGCCCGGCTCATTCGCCCAGCGCCTGGG
This sequence comes from Acidimicrobiales bacterium, assembly GCA_050015475.1. GTDB lineage: Bacteria > Actinomycetota > Acidimicrobiia > Acidimicrobiales > Bog-793 > Fen-455. The sequence goes on from JBEKBI010000025.1 coordinate 21,996, forward strand.
ATCGCCGGTGAGCGAGATGGCTCCGGAGGTCGACCCGTGGTAGGAGCGGTAGCGGGCGAGGATCTTGCTGCGCCCCGTCACGGCCTTGGCTATCCGGATTGCGTTCTCGTTCGCCTCGGCCCCGCCGAGGGTGAAGAAGGACTTCTCGATGTCGCCGGGGAACAAAGAGGCGAGCTTCTGGCCCAACAGGGCCCGGATCTCCGTGGCGGTGACCGCCGAGCTCGCGTAGGCGAGCGTCTCGGCTTGACGGGCGATGGCGTCGAATACGCGCGTGTCGCCATGGCCGATGTTCACGCACATCAGCTGGCTGTTGAAGTCCAGGTAGCGCTTGCCGTCGGGGTCGTAGAAGTAGACGCCCTTGGCACTAGCGACCGGGATCGGCGCCATCTTGGACTGCGCGGACCAGTCATAGAGCGTGTAGCGCTTGCACCACTCGACGATCTCGGCGGCGGACAGCTGTTTCGGATCACTACCGGCGTTCATTGCGACTCCCATTCCTCTACGTTGCTGACAGGGTAAACCCAAACAAATAAAACGGAAAACTGACCGGCCGGACCAGTGACCGGGCTTCCGACCCGGCGAAGGACCGACGAGCCGCGCCCGAGCACCACGGGCCGGTGAGCCTTGGTGGCGTCGTGGGCGACTAGTCGAGCTTCGCCATCACGTGCTTGATGCGGGTGTAGTCCTCGAGGCTGTACATCGAAAGATCTTTGCCGTAGCCGGACTCCTTGAAGCCGCCATGTGGCATGTCGGACAGGAACGGGATGTGGTCGTTGATCCACACGGTCCCGTAGTCCATCTCACCCACGGTCCTTAGAGCCCGCCCGACGTCGCGCGTCCAGACCGAGGCCGACAATCCGTAGCGGACGTCGTTGGCCATGGCGAGCCCCTCCTCGTCGCGGGAGAAGCTCTGCACCGTCACGACGGGACCGAACACTTCGTCTTGGACCAGCTCGTCGGTCTGGCTGACACCGGCGACGAGAGTGGGCTTGACGAAGAAGCCCTTCGAGTCGATCGCCTCGCCACCAGTGAGAACGCTTGCGTGCTCAGCGCGTTCGATAAAGCCGAGGACGCGCTCTTGTTGTGAGCGGGAGACCATAGGTCCCATCTCGATGTCGTCGCCTTCAGTGGGGTCGCCGACCTTGAGTGACTCGATCGCCGGGATCAGCTTGGCGACAAGGGTGTCATAGAGCCGTGACTGGACGATGACTCGTGTAGCGGCCGTACAGTCCTGGCCCGAGTTGACGTAGCCGGCGAGTCTCACGCCTGCTGCGACGGCGTCGGGATCAGCATCGTTGAAGACGAGAACAGGTGCCTTGCCGCCGAGCTCGAGATGGACCCGCTTAACGGTCTCTCCGGCAGCTCCTGCGAGCCACTTGCCTGTCGTCGTGTCACCGGTCAGGGAAACGATTCCCACCTTCGGGTGGGTGACGAGCCGAGCTCCCACCGCTTTACCCTCGCCGGTTATGACGCTCAGCACGCCCGGCGGGATGACGTCCTGGGCGAGCTCACAGAACTTGAGGAGCGAGAGCGGTGTTTGTCGAGAAGGTTTGAGGATCGACACGTTGCCGGCTGCCAGCGCTGGGCCCATCTTCCAAACGGCCATGTTCAGCGGGTAATTCCAGGGGCAGATGCCGACCGCGATCCCAATCGGCTCGCGCCGGATCATCGATGTGTAGCCGGACAGGTACTCTCCGGCCGACCTTCCCTCGAGCAAGCGCGCGGCCCCGGCGAAGAAGCGAAGGTGGTCTGCGGACAGACCCATCTCCTCGCGGGCGAGTGCTATGGGCTTGCCGACGTTTCTTGACTCGATCTGTGCCAGCTCCTCGCTGTTCTGGTCGAGGATCGCCGCCAGTTCGAGGAGAAGCTCGGCGCGCTCGCGAGGCATCTTCTTGAGCCACGCCGGCAGAGCCTGGGCGGCCAACTCGACGGTCTGGTCAGCCTGGTCGGGGGTGCAACACGCGACCTCGGCCAGCTGTTCGCCGGTGGCCGGGTTGATGATCGACGTTGTCCTGCCGTCGGCTGAGTCAACCCACTTACCGCCGACGAAAGCCTGATGCGCTGTCAGAGTCAACTTCCATTCTCCTTAGTCAGATGCGAAACGACGGACAAGTGGGCTGCGTTCACGGGCATTGTCTACTCAGAGGCCGAGATCTCGCCCTCGAGCGCGCGCTCGGCGAGGCGTGGACGGTTCTTGCGGCGGTCGGAGATCATGGTCACGATCCCGTACCCGACGATGACCACGGTGCCGTAAATCGAGAGCTCTCCAACCCAGTTGCCGAGTGTGAGGTAAGGGGAGTTGCGCGGCCCCAGCTGGACGTCGCCGACCAAAAGCGCCGTGGCACCTGCTGCGCTGGAATCATTGGTGGCCGCCACGACCTGGCCGTCTGCCTTGACGATGAGGGATGTCCAAGCCTGGTCTGTGTTGATCGCAGGCACCCGGGTCTGTACGGCATTGAAAATTGACGTGTCGTGGAATTGTGTGGTGGCCACGGCCGGAGCGAGCCACGACGGGATAGCCATGATGTTGGCTCCGCTCAGCACCGAGTATCTGAACGGACCGAGGAAAGACTGGTCCCAGCAGATCTCCATGCCGATCGTGCCGATCCTCGTCTTGAAGCTCGGCGAGGAAGTCCCGGTACGGAAGAAGTCGTCGTCGTAGGGAGCCTGGTGCTGCTTGGTGTACGTCGCGAGGATTGTGTCGTTAGGGGAGATCAGGTCCGCCTGGTTCTCGTAGGAGTAGGGAACCCAGTAGGTCGCAAGCTTGGACAGGGGGTCGACGAAGCCTGTGACCAGGTAGACGTGCGTCTGGCGGAGCAGTCCTCGCAGCCACGCTTTGTCGCGGGCCGGTGCTGTCGCGGGGTTGAAGGGCAGATACTCCTCTGGCCATACGACAAGCTGAGCGCCTCGTCTCGCGGCTTGCAGTGTCATGGACGACAGTTGCGCTTCGAACACAGCCTCTTGGGCCTGTGACGGCTCGCTGACGTTGTTCACGACCGCGTAGGCGCTCCCGGGCTGCACGACCGCGACTCGGACCGTCGCACCCGAGGAAGCCTGCACAGAGTTGTAGATCATGACGCCCGAAACGCCCCAAGCGACCGACGCCACAGCCACGACAGGGACCACCCACTCCACGAGCTTCCTGCCCGGGACGAGACCAGCCAATCGATGGCCTGACACCAAGTGCAACACGAGCAGTGCCAGGGCGTAGTTGATGACCAGGATCAACAGCTCAAGTCCGGAAATGCCGAAGACGCTTATCGGCTGGATGAGTTTGGGCTCGTTAGACAGCGCGTAGACCGGATACCCGTTCGTGCCGGTGAGCGGGAAGTTCTGTCGAATCGCGTCAAGCCCTGTCCATATCACCGGCATCTGCAGCACAAACCACTTGAATTTCCAGCGCTCCGAGAGCCTCCTGTCGATCACGGCGAGCGGCGCGACCACAATTGCCACAATCAGGAATGCCTCGATAGCCCAACCCTGTCCAGGGCCCAGGATCGAGCGCGAGTACGAACCCAGGGTGTAGACGAGGGCCGTCAAGGAAACTGGGATCCAGCACCAGACCCTTGGGACGAGCCGGTACTGGGCGAACACCATCGGGACGAGCCCGACGAAGATCAGCGGCCAGCAGCCATATGGGGCCAACGCCGCCACCATGAGGACTCCAGAGAGGAGTCCACACAAAACGGCACCGGCGAACAGGGCCGCCGTGCGACCTGTTTTGCCGCTTGGAGTCATGTCTGCGCCCTCCTTTGGCTGCGGAAGCTTCGGTTGCTGCAGTTGGTTTCCCTCTCTCGGGCCGAGTTGAGCGCGGCTACGCCCTGGTCCGGCTGTGACGCGTCGTGGCAGGGGAGCGTCAAAGCAGCTCGCTCAGCTCATTGGCTGTCGTCCGGTCCTGTCGGGCGGCCTTGTCGAAGGCCCGCGCACTGGCGGCCAGGACGTCGCCGCACTTGGTCACGAAGTCCTCGTGGTAGCGGGCGCAGCCACGTTCCGCCGAGATGAGTTGCAAGACGACACCCGGCCAACCCTTTGCCGGATCCTTGTCGACGGCACCGAGGTAATCGCCGCCTTTCAGGGAGTGGATCGGCTCGAGGATCATCTCGTTGACCTCTTGTCGGATCACGGTGAGCTTCTGCACGCGCTCGCGATGCGAAGAGGCGACCTCGGCGAGCTTGGCCCGCCAGGCATCGTCGGGAGCCTCTTGTGCGGCGGCGGTGGCCAAGTCGGCGCAGGCGGCCTCGGCTTCGATGGCGAAGCGGAACGCTGAGCCATAGGCCACTATCTCTGGGAACACTCGAGCCACGTCTCCTCCTCTTGTCGTCGTGCCGACCTCACCAGCGGGTGATGACGACCTTGGAGTCGGTGAAGAACTGCACGGCGTCCTTGCCCTGTCCGTGCATGGTGCCGAAGAACGAGTCCTTCTGGCCGGCGAAGGGGAAGTAGGCCACCGCGGCCGCGATGCCGAGGTTGACGCCGATGTTGCCGGCCTGCACCTTGTACCAGAACGTCCGCGCGCTTCTCCCCGACGTTGTGTAGATGCTGGCGGCGTTGCCGAACGGAGAGGCATTGGTGAGCCGGATCGCCTCGTCCAAGTCATTCACTCTGATGATGGAGGCGACCGGCCCGAAGATCTCCTCCTTGGCATGGGTCATGTCGGCTGTGACGTTGTCGAGCACGGTCGGGCCGATGTAGTAGCCGCCCTCGAAGCCGGGCACGACGACGTCGCGGCCGTCCAAGAGCACCGTCGCCCCCTCGGAGATCGCCGTCTCGATGTAGCGGTGAACGCGCTCGAGGGCCTTGGAAGAGATGATCGGGCCTAAGTTCACCGACTCGTCGAGTCCCGGGCCGACCTTCAACTGGCTGGCAGCGGCGACGAACTTGTCCCGCAACTCCTCGTAGACGTCGCCCACGGCGAGCAGGTTGGAGCCCGCCAGGCATCTCTGCCCGGTGCAGCCGAAGAACGAGGCCATCATGTTGCCCGTCGAGCGGTCGATCTCGGCGTCCGGCAACACGGTCAGGAAGTTCTTCGCCCCCGCTTGGCATATGGCGCGCTTTCCCGTCTGGCCGCAGCGGGCGTAGATGTACTTGCCGACAGGTGTCGAACCGACAAAGGACACACCTTTCACGAGCGGAGAGTCCAAGATGGCGTCGACCGACTCCTTGTCGCCCTGGACCAGATTGAGCACCCCGTCGGGCAGGTCGGCCTCCTCGAGGATCTCGAAGATCCGCGTGAGGGTGAGCGGGGCCTGCTCGGAGACCTTGATCACGTAGGTGTTGCCGGTCGCAAGCGCATAGGGCCAGAACCAGAACGGCACCATGCCCGGGAAGTTGAACGGGCTCACGCAGGCGAACACGCCGAGGGGCTGGCGCACGACGGTCTCGTCGATGTCCTTGGCGGCGCCGTCCTCCAAGTTGTAACCCATCATGAGGCTCGTGATCCCGGCCGCCGTCTCGACGTTCTCTATCGAGCGCAGCGTCTCGCCCCGCGCCTCGTCGATGGCCTTGCCGTGCTCCTGGGTGGTGATGCGGGCGATCTCCTCGTGGTGGGCGTCGAGGAGGGCCTTGATCTTGAACATGTAGCGCGCCCGGACGATCGGCGGTGTGGAGCGCCATTCGTAGAAGGCGTCCTGGGCGGCTTGGATGGCCTTGTTCGTCTCGGCCGCGGTCGACAGCGGCACCTTGCCGATCGACTTGCCGTCGGCCGGGTTCTCTATGTCCAGGTACCGGTCCGTCTTCGGGGAGACCCACTCGCCGTTTATGAAGTTGCGGACTGTGCCGTAGTCGTGCTTGAGGGGCTCGAGGAGGTTGTAGG
>JBEKBI010000026.1:0-27371 GCA_050015475.1 Acidimicrobiales bacterium
CGTTGACAGCACGCTCAAGATCGCGCCGATTGACGATGCGCTCGACCACGATCCCTGGGGCATCGCTGTAGTACAGCACCCGCCAGTTGCCGACCCGCAGTCTGTACCACCCGGGATGGTCGGTGAGCGCTTTGACGTCCAGGTTTGGGTCTTCACGTGCCAGTGCGCGCAGCCCGCGAACGACAGCGTCCCGATCCTTCATCGGAACACCTCGGAGATCCCGTTCGCCTCGCCGCGAAACGGTGACCGAACGAGCCAGGGTTACGCTCGAGCTTCCATGTCGGCCAGCACCTCTTCAAAGGGTCGGCCACGCGTTCCGCGGGTGATTTCACGCTCTGCTGTCCGCATGGAGCGGACGTACTCAGGTGAGTTGGCGAGGACATGATCCAGGAGCTCTTCTTCGTCGATCGCTGCGAGTACCGCTACGGGCCGGCCGTTCTTGGTGACAAGCGTCGGACGACCTGTCCGGTTCACCTCGTCGACCACCGCGCTTGTGTGGTTTGCCAGCTCGCGTATTCCAATAGTTGCCATCGCCACCCTGCCTCCATGTACCTACAAGTGTAGTACATCCAGGCTTCGAGCTAGCGATGGCCTTTGCCCAGCAGCAGAGGAAGGCCTCGACTTCGAGAGGTCGCAGTAGCGGCCTACGCAGTAGCGGCCTACCAGGACCCGCGCAGGCGGCGTATCGACTGAGATGCGACGCGAGCGGCGGAAATGCGAACGTGGGTGAGGGCGCGGTTCGGGGGACCGAGACACGCTTGGTCAGGCATTCCGGTTAGCCATAGCCTCACTTCTGTCCTGCGCGGCACCGCTGAGTCGCCTGGCAGTCGCTCGGTACAATGCGGGAGGCGGTAGGGACTCAGTCGACAGGAGATGCGTCGTGGAGCTGGTCGTCGTACCGATCGAGAAGCCTGAGGACCTCAACGTGATCCTGGGTCAGGCCCATTTCGTCAAGGCCGTCGAGGACCTGCACGAGGCGCTGGCCGGCTCGAGCCCGCATCTCCGGTTCGGGCTGGCGTTCTGCGAGGCATCCGGCAAGTGCCTTGTGCGGCATTCCGGCAACGATCCCGAACTTGTGGACCTCGCCGTTCGCAATGCGCTTGCGGTTGGCGCGGGCCACTGCTTCGTCGTCTTCGTTCGCGAGGGTTACCCGGTGAACGTGCTCAACCAGCTGAAGCAGGTGCCCGAGGTCTGCAGCATCTACTGCGCGACTGCGAACGACGTGCAGGTCGTGCTCGCTGAGACCGAGCTCGGTCGGGGTGTGCTTGGCGTGGTCGATGGCGCGTCTCCGGTTGGTGCGGAATCCGACGCCGACGTCGTCGACCGCAAGGCTTTGCTTCGTAGCATCGGCTACAAGCTGTGATGCTGGGAAGGCTGACATGAATTCCTCTTCCGACACCACGGCCCACGCTTTGATCATCCTCCGGCACGCGAAGTCCGACTGGTCAGAGGATTTTGACGGTGTGGACATGGACAGACCGCTTTCGAAACGCGGTCGGAAGGCTGCCAAGCTGGTGGGCCGTTTCCTGGACGGGGCGGGCGAAATACCCGACTCGGTCCTTTGTTCCCCGGCGCTTCGCGCCCGGGCGACGCTCAATCTGGCGAGCGAGGCCAGAGGTTGGGATCGACCGGTCCGGGAGTCTCCCGCTCTGTACGACGGTGGGCCAGAAGGTCTGATCGGAGAGATCCGCGCGGAGCCGGAGTCGACGCGACTGTTGATGATTGTCGGGCATGAGCCCGCTTGCTCTCAGGCGATCAGGTACCTGATCGGCGGCGGTCTGGTCAACGTGCCGACAGCCGCGCTGGCACGGATCGACTTCCTTGTCGATGAGTGGAGCGAGGTGGGCGCGACGACCGGAACGCTGTCGTGGCTCGTCGTGCCACGGGTGATCAGGGTCTGAAGCGTCAGATAGGCACCTTCGCCGAGTGCGAGACCGCTGAGCGCGGAGCATGGCGCTTTCGGCTGCGGACCCCTTGGGGCCACGACTTTGAATTTGCATAAGTTCTATAGGCAAAGTCGTGCTGTCACCGCGAGTGGGTATGCTCGTGGCATGCCTGGCTCCGACCTGCTGATCGACGCGCCAAGCTTGCGCGACGAGCTCGGCGAGGCGAACTTGCGGGTCATCGACGCGACGGCGTTCCTGGTCCGGGAGGTACCTGGTGGGCCTTACACAGTCCAGAGCGGGCGTGCGGGCTTCGACGACGTCCACATCGAAGGGGCGGTCTTCGCAGACATTCCGGCAGATCTGTCGGATCCGGAATCCCCGTTTCGCTTTGCCGTGCCGCGGCCGGAGGGTTTCGCGCGGGCCATCGGAGCCCTCGGGGTCGGGCCCGGCGTCCGAGTGGTCGTCTACGCGCGAGAGACGCCCATGTGGGCGACGCGGCTCTGGTGGCTGCTGCGCTACTTCGGGTTCGATGACGTGCGCGTGCTCGACGGAGGCTTGCCTGCCTGGTTAAGGGCCGGATACCCGGTGAGCCGGGAGCCGAGCGTCGTCGCACCCGCAACTTTCGTGGCGCGACCGCGCCCAGAGCTATTGGCTTCCAAGAACGACGTGTTGCGGTATGTGGGCGGAGAGCCCGCGTGTCTCGTCAACGCCTTGTTACCTGAGGCTTTTCGCGGTGAGGGGCCCGGTGCCTACAGCAGACCTGGCCGGATCCCGGGTTCGCTGAGTGTGCCGGCTCACGATCTCACCGACGCGGACACCGGATGCTTCCGGCCCGCCGCGGAGCTCGCCCACGAACTCGGGCACCTCGTCAACCTTGACCGAAGAGTTCCGCTCGTCGTCTACTGCGGCGGCGGCATCTCGGCCACGGTCGACATCTTCGTGTTCTCGATGCTCGGTCGTGACGACGTCCGCCTCTACGACGGGTCGCTCACCGAATGGAGTGCAGACCCGCATCTGCCGCTCGAGGTGGGCTGAGGGCGATGGGAAAGGCGATCGTCTTCGATTGTGACGGAGTGCTCGTCGATAGCGAGACGGCTTGGGTCTCGGGCATAGGCGATGTCTTCGCCAGTCGAGGAATCAACTTCCCCTCCACCGAACCGGACACGGACCTGCACGGCACTTCGGTTCGCGCGGTGATCTCGCTTCTCCAAGCTGAACTCGGTGAACCCGTCGATGCTGACGAGCTGGAAACCGAGATGTACGCGGCGATCATCCGCCGCATGACCGACGGAGTTTGGGCCATCCGGGGAGCGATCGAGCTTCTCGAGACCGTCCGGGGGACTCGGCCACTCGCGGTGGCGTCCAACGGCTCAACCGAGACCGTCATGGGTGCACTTGAAGCCGCTTCGATCCCAGATGTGTTCGACACCATTGTTGCCTTCGAGCCGCCGCTCAGGGCCAAGCCTGCACCTGACTTGTACCTGACCGCCTGTGAGCGGCTGCGCGTGCCACCGTCTGAGGCCATCGCGATCGAAGACTCTTTGCCCGGGGTGCGCGCCGCGCGTGCCGCTGGGCTCGCTGTCGTCGGCGTCGGACCCGCACCCGGACTCGAAGCTGAGGCGGATCTTGTCGTGCATGATCTGCTGGACCCGCGCCTTTGGGAGTTGCTCGGGCTTGAGCCGTCCCTCGTGGAAGAGGTGGAGCGCTAACCCGTTTGGCGGTCAGACAGCTTGAGCTTCGATACCCGCCCTGGCCGTGAAGTTGCGGTAACGGGCGCGGATGTCCTCGAGGTCGTTCCCTTCGTGCACGGAGCCCTCCGCGCTGCGCATGATCATTTCGGCTTGGCGGGCGAGGACGCGTCTTCGGGAAACCGTTGTGGTCTCCTCCAGGATCGACGTGAGCCCGTCCATCATGTGGATCATCACCACCGTCATTCCTGGGGCCGCTTGCCGGATCTTGTCGAAGGACCGGTTGAGCATCCTTGCGTAAGAGGTGTCCGGCTCGACGAGTCGTACGTGACCGGCCCGGTCCCTGTAGATGCCTTCGAAAAGGACGCGACCGGACACCTGCCGCATGCCGGCTGTGAGCCAGTCGAGGCACGTCAGAGCTGTGAACGGGTCATTGACTGCCGGGGAAAGGGCCCGCACTGCGATCTCGACGAGCTGGTCGATGGCGAACACGGGATCTTGCATGAGGGTTCTGTGCGGGCCTGTCACGTGTGCTTTTGCCAGCGCCTCGGCGACGCTCGGAGCGGCCTCAAGCGGCCAGACGGTCGCGAGGGGTCGCCCGGCGGCGACGAAGTGCCCCGGCCGGTGCCGGAGCCGGATGACCGAGTCGGTGCGCGTCGCTATGTCGACGAGCTGCGCGTACCCGACGAATTGCAGGTAGCCACTCGTGCTCGCCAGCACCACGCCTCCCTCCGATTCGACGAGGCCTTCGATGTCTGCTTCGGGCCTCGAGAGACCCTCTTCGCCGGCGGCAGTCTTGTTGGACTCCGTCTTGGGGAACTCGGCGGCCACCTCGCGTGTGAGGTCCCGGGCGATCCCCGCGATCACCTCCGGCAGTTGGATGGATTTGGCGATGTGGTGGATGAAGTAAATGAGGACAGCGACGTCGAGAAGAAGAAGCGCCTCGGCTACGGCGATCGACAGGCGCGGAGTGAATACGCCGTGGGAGCCCCCGACGGCGATGGCACCAAGGGCCAGCGTGGAGTACACGAACGTGGCCACGAAGACGCCGAGCGTTACCTGGTTGCCGACGTCTCGAACGAAGTTGCGCATCATTCGCGGCCCAAACTGCTGGGAGGCGAGCGTGAGGGCCAAAATCGTGATCGAAAAAACCACGCCGATGACCGTGATCACCGCGGCGGCGATCGCAATGAGCACCTCGCGCCCATCCGCCGGCGTCTCGGTCCTCATCCAGAACGGCAGCGTGAGGTGCCCGTAGTAGGCGGCTCTGTCGACGGCGAATGTCGCCACGAAGAGCGCCACGGCCACGACTACGAGAACAGTCGGCGTCAACCAGAAGGTCGTCCGGAGTGCCTCCCATCGCCAACTGGCGAGTTTCCGCTGCTTTTCCCACGGCCCCGCGTGGTCTGGTGAAGCGCTGGGCACGCCGAAGGGGGTGTGCGGCCGGGAAGCTTGCTCGGGAAGGAGATCACTCATGGGTCGGTCCTCTTTTCGCCGACCAGTCTTCCCGGCACACCTCTCGCCGCACAGCGTACCCGCTGCGATCTCATGTGCTTGTTGTCAGACCCACCGCCGGTGTTCCATGCTCGCGAGGTGGACATGTCTCCATCGGACGAACCGAAGGTCGGGGGCCGGGAGGAACGGGACGGCCCTCCGGCTGACGCCGACTCCACGGGGACGGTGGAAGCAGACACCACGACGGACGCCGCGCCGAAAGATGAGTCGGCCGTCGCGACGGGGGCGTCCGCGGCCCGAACACGGAGCGAGACCTATGTCGCGCGAAGGTCCCTCACTGTCCTAGCCGTGCGACTCAAGGGACTGCTGATTCGCGCCTTCGAGGCGCGCTGGACGATTCGTGTCATGTCGGTGACGGCCGCGGCCGCGGGAGCAGCTTGGGCGGTCTGCCTGCCCTTCGGGGGCTTCGCGCCGGCCTTCGGCGCAGCATCGGCGGTCTATGCGGTTCAGCTGACGGTGCGGACCTCGGTCGTTGACGGCATCAAACGGACAGTGCTCACGGGCGTGAGCGTGCTACTGGCGGTTTTGATCTTGAAGGTCGTAGGCCTGTCGGCGATAGCGGTCATGTTGCTCGTTTTTGTGTCGCTCGCGGTTGGACAGTTGCTCCGGTTCGGCGCGACAGCGTCCCTCCAGATACCCGGGACCGCCATTTACATCCTCGCCCTCGGGACCTCAGTGAGCAGCACCGTGTTGCTCGACCGCGTCTGGGCGACGCTGATCGGTGCGCTCATCGGCGCCGGCGCGTCTTACGTCGCCTATCCGGGAGATCCCCGCGCGCGGGCACGCAAGAGCCTTGCTGCACTCTCCGAATCGATAGCGGACCTGCTCGCGGAGATGAGCGTCGGCGTGGTGAGGACTCCGACATCGACTGAGACGGACCATTGGCTCGCCCGGTCGCGCGCGCTTGAGGAGGAGTTGGAGCGCGCTCGCCCTCAAGTCGACGAAGCCGTGGCCTTCCTCCGCATCGACCCGTTCGGACGGAAATCGGCCGCGACCGAGCTGGAGCATTTGTTTGCGGCCCTCACCCATTCCGTCGCCCAGATGCGCGCTATAGCGCGCACCCTGTTCGACCACCAGATAGACGGCGCGCCGCGGCTGCCCGCGAGTCTCGCTGAAGTGCTGTCCCGCGTCGCCGTCGCCTATCGCGCTCGAGCCGAGGCTTTGGAGGGGGACGATCCGAGCGTCGACGCGGCTCTCGACGCGGTGCGTCAAGCGAGGAACGAATCGCTCCGGAGCCTGCGAAGAGTGGACGAGACGGGCTCCTGGGTCGTGTCCGGCGCCATACTGACCGAGGTCGACCGAATGGTGAAGCAGCTCGAAGGTGATGCCCCGGCCCTGGCGGTGCCGAGCGGTACCGCCCAGCGTCGTCACGGGATCCTGCCCTGGCGTCGCGGGAAGGCCACTTGAGAAGAGTGGTGGGCCAGACGCGACCTTCGAGCCGCCCGCGTATATCCTGCATATAGCTCATCTTGAGCGGCGGTGGTGCAAACCAACGGGACAGATCGGGGGCTTCTGTGGAACCCGGATCGTGCTTTGGAAGATTGGATCCCTTGAGGGGCGAAAGTGTCGGTTGAGGGGTCCAACAGGCCCGCTACGCCTCCCTCCACATCACAGGGACCACCCTCTAAAGCGATCCCGAAGGCCTCCACGCGGAAGGGCCGTGCCCGGCGGGCTTGGCGGCTTATCGTCCCGGCCATTGTCGTGGTGGGGGTGATGCTTGCCTTCGTGCTGCAGAACCTTCAGCAGGCCAAGGTCAGCTTCCTCATGTTCTCGGGCAGTTTCCCGCTCGCGCTTGCGCTCGCGGGGGGCGCTGTGCTCGGGGCCCTTGTCGTGTTCTTGCTGGGGTCGGTGCGGATTGTCCAGCTTCGCAAAGCTCTTCGGCGCTATGAAGCAAATCGAGAGACGATTCGGGAGGAGCGGTGAACATCGAGTACCAAGTCAAGGAATGGCACACCGGATCGGCCTACAAGGGAGAAACCGGGGCAGCGGGACTGCAGGCGATGCTCAACGAGCCCGAGCTCATCGGCTATAGCCTGCACACCGTGCTGGGGGGCCTCGACCAGTCGCTCCTGATCTTCGCCAAGGAGAAAGTGAGCTGGGGCGACGCGGGGGGCGACCCCGTGTTCAGCATCGACCCGGGCAATCCCAGCTGATCGGCCCGGCGCCGTTCCTCGACGCGGTTCGCAGGTTTCAGGGTTCGTCGACCGACGTGCTTCCCGCGTCGGCCACGTGGTTGGTCCAGGCCGCGCCGTCGAAGTAGCGAAGCTCGTGACGGCGCGTGGGATCAGGCAGCCACGCCCTGAAGGCGTTCGTCGGGACCTGCGCAGGGACGGGGCCCGATGGAGGTGGCGGGCCTGCGGCATCGAGAGCGTCGGCCTGGTCCCCGGGCGTTGATCCGGTGATGTCGCTCCGGTTGGCGCGCGACGGCGGAAGCGCTGACGACACCACGACGGCCAGCGCGATCCCGATGGCGACGACGACGGGCATCGGCAGCCGCGTGGCCAGGATGATGACGATCGTGCTGGCGGCACCCCAGACAAGAGGGTGCGTGTGCCACAAGTTCGCACCCGTACGTTGCCTGTAGGAATGTGCCCGCGTGAACGCCAGCATCCCGAACGCGAGGCCCAATGTGACGTAGCAGCTTGCCCGAATAAGGACCAGAGCCGTCACGCGCACATTGTGAGTTTACGTCTGGCGTTTTCTCTCTCGAGAAGACCGCCCGCAGGCCGCGCTGTAACAGATGGCGCGACATTGCCGCGACCCCGGTCTAGCTTGGGCCCTCGGGATGCCCCTCGTTTATGTATTTGGAGTGTTGTTGGTGGTCGCGCTCTTGCTTGCCGCGGCCCTCCTGCTGAATCTCGGGTCAAGACGGGCGACCCGCGTGCTTGATGACGTCGACCTCGGGGAGGGGCAGCCGTTGCGTATCCGAGGGGGCCTACGGTGGCCGCTCCCGGGCGCGCTCGGCACCACGAACACGCCGCCGGTGCTGGTGGAGCTCGAGTTGTTCGACAAGGGAATCCGCGTCGCGCCGAGGTGGGCGTGGGTCAGGCCGTTTTCTCCTTCTTGGGGTGCCCGGTACGACGAGATCATCGTCGCCGAGCATGCGCGGCGTGGGCTGAGGATCTCCAAGGTCGGATCGGTCGGCGTCCGCTTCCGGATTGCGGCCGCGGGCCAGCCCATGATCTTTCTGACGACGAACCCGAACAGGGTGCTCGACGCCCTCGAGGCTCACGACGTGGCGGTCAAGCGTGACGCGACTGTGATCCACCTCTGGAGCAACGAGTGATGCCGGTCCGTCACAGACCGTAGAAGAGGCGCTCGACAACTTTGCGGCTCCGCCGCGTCACGCGCCGGTACGACTCGCGGAGGTCGGTCGGGGAGGTGCCGAGGCTTCTCGCAAGGCGCGACTGGAGCTCGGGCTGGCGTGGCATCGCGTCTGCCCCGCTTCCGACCACGCCCCCCGCTCCGGCCACGTAGTTGCCCACGAGGTGCCAACGATTCCGCGTCTGCGCGCAAAAGCGGTGGGCCTCCTTGAGCACGCCGGCGTCGTTGCCGCTCAGCGCTCCGGCTCGTTCGAGGCTGTCCAGTGCTTCCCTGGTGTTGGCACCGCGAGTGCCGGTCTTGAGCTGGAGGAGCTGCGCCGTCCACTCAACGTCCGTCAGCGAGCCACGCCCGAGCTTCAGGTGAAACTCGGGATCGTCACTGAGAGGGATCCGCTCGCGTTCGATCCGAGCCTTCATCCGGCGCACGTCCCGTTCGGCAGCGTCGTCGAAGGGTGACGACCAGACCGCGGCATCCGCAAGGTCCAGGAATCGGGCAATCACCTGTTGTTCGCCAGCGACCGGCCTGGAGCGCAAGAGGGCCTGGCGCTCCCACGTCTCACCCCATCGCCGGTGGTACTCCTCGAAAGCGTCGAGGCTCCGCGAAAGCGGGCCGTGCCGCCCCTCGGGGCGCAGCGAGGCATCGATCCTGACGATCCCTTCGGCAGGTGTCGAGCCGTTGCAGAGTCGAAACAGCGCCGCCGCCGCTTGTTCCGCGGCGTTCGCATCCGCATTGCTACCGCCCTCGTGGACTATCAAGACGTCGAGATCGCTGCCGTAGGCGATCTCCGCTCCGCCGAAGCTCCCCATGGCGATCACCGCCATCGGCACGCCGGGCTCGATGGCGGCGATCGCGGCGGAGACGACGGCCGCCCCGAGATCAGCCAGCGCCTTGCCTGTTTCTCGGAGGTCAGCGAGATCGAGGACGTCACGGGCTGCGATCCGCACCGTCTCGATCTCGAAGAAGTTGCGGAGCGCGGCCGCCCGCCGAACGGGCCCTTGGCCCGCGGCCAGCATGGCGTTCTTGACGAGCTCGTCGGGAGCGAGGGCTGTGAGCGCGGACCTGTCATCGAGGAGGTCGACGAAGTCCGGGTGCCGGGCGATGATCTCGCCGAGGCGTCGGCTCGTTCCGAGCAGGAGGCAAAGCCGCCGTGCGATCTCGGGCGATTCCCTGAATGCGGTGACGAGCAGATCGCGCCGGTGCGGGCTTCCCGAAAGCGTCCTTAGCCCAACCAGCCCTTGGTCCGGGTCAGGCGACTCCGATAGCCAGTCGAGCAGGAGTGGCAGCAACTGCTGCATCAGTCGCGACGACCGGGTCAGCCCGCGCGTGAGCTCGCCCAGAGCTTGGCGGGTCCGGTTGGCATCGGCGAAGCCGAAGGCGGCGAGCCGCTCCTCCGCGGCATATGGCGCGAACCCACGGTCGCCGGCGGCGAGTTGCTCTCCGACCGCGGCCGGGCCTTTCTGCGGCCCCCCGGAGAACGCCTCCAGAAGTGGCCTGAAGAACAGCCGCTCGTGGATTGCCCGCCCGATGCTTTGATGATGGGCGAGAACCACGTCGAACCGCTCGCCGGGCGTCTCGTGCGGACGCCCCTTGAAGCCCAGCACTCGCGCCAGGCGGTCGCGGGACTCCCGGTCGCGGGGAACGGTATGGACCTGCGCCTCCTCAACCAACTGAAGTCGGTGCTCGACCGTGCGCAAGAACCGGTAGGCGACGGTGAGCGCTGCCGCGTCCTCGGCTGCCACGTAGCCGGCATCGGCCAGCTCGGCGAGCGCCGGGAGGGTCGCCCGCAAACGGAGAGCCGGATCGCGACCGCCGTGAACCAGCTGCAACAGCTGGATGGAGAACTCCACGTCGCGTATTCCGCCCCGGCCGAGCTTGAGCTCGCGCTGATCTAGGCCTCGGCGCGCGATGACCGCCTCTGCGCGGGCTTTCATCGTTCGCAGCTCGGCCAGGTCGTCCGCGCCGAAGCGCCTCGACCAGAGGTGACGCGAGGCCTCGTTCTCGAAGAGAGCGCCGGTGCCGGCGTCTCCCGCGGAATGGCGCGCCTTCAGCAGGGCCTGGAACTCCCAGGGACGCGCCCACCGTTCCCAGTAGGCGACGTAGGAGTCCACCGACCGGATGAGCACGCCCGAGCGACCCTCCGGCCGCAGGTTGGTGTCGATGCGGTACGCCCCGGAGGCGACGGCGACGATCGAGCGCGCGACCGATGGATCCGCGGCGTCCCCGTCGGGCGCGACGAGGAGGATGTCGACGTCGCTTGAGTAGTTGAGTTCTTCAGCGCCGTGCTTGCCCATGGCGACCACGGCGAGACCATCGCTGTCCTTGGCGAAGCCGACGGCGCCGGTTAGAACCCGGTCAGCCACGAGCGACAGGGCAGCGGTCGCCTGCTCGAGGCTGTCCTGGCCGTTGAGGTCGCGGGAGGCAACCTCGAGAAGTGAGAGGCGCTTGCGGCGCACGAGGTCTTCGGGGTCGCTGGCCGCGGCTGGGTCCCACCTCAGTTCGCCGGTGCGCCCAAGGTCGGGTTTGAGCGCGTCGAGAGCAGCCGAATCAGTGAGGATGACACGCGCCAACGAACGGCTTGCAGCGACGACGACCGCGAAGCTCCTTGCTAGCTCAGGGTCGGCCTCGAGGCGCTCTTCGGACTCTGGGGAAGTCTCGAAAAGCTGGTCGGCGACCAGGCGCACAACATCCGGGGCTGCCGACGCGCGGAACAACTTGTCGAGCAGTTGTGGTTGTGGCATCGGCTGGGTGGTCCTCTCCCGGCAGGCTACTTCGCCAGCTTGGCACGGCCCGCGCTGTCTCGGTGCGGCCAGCCCCACCCGTGTCAGTGCGTCCATCCAGGCCACCGGTAGGATTTCCGGGGTGGCCACCCTCCGCGTAGCACTCTGCCAGATGGACGCCACCGTCGGCGATCTGGAGGGCAATGCCGAAAAGGTCATTGCGCAACTTGCCAGGGCCGAGGCCGCCGGGGCGAGCGTGGCGGTATTTCCCGAGCTGGTTCTCACGGGCTACCCGCCGGAGGATCTCCTGTTCGGACATGGTTTTGTGGACGGGAACCGGCAGGCGTTGGAGAAGGTCGCGGCCGCCAGCGAGAGCTGCGTCGCCATCGTCGGCTTCGTCGACGAAGACGGCGACCTCTTCAACGCCGCGGCCGTGTGCGCCGGAGGCGAGATCCGCGGGATCGTCCGAAAGCAGCATCTTCCCAACTACGGAGTCTTCGACGAGCGCCGCTATTTCACGCCCGGAGTTGGTCGGGAGCAATTGTTCCTGGTCGGAGGGATTCCCGTCGGCGTGGCGATCTGTGAGGACGCCTGGAGCCCCTCGGGGCCTGTGCGCCGGTTGGGTGAAGGGGGCGCGGAGCTCGTGGTGACGCTCAACGCCTCGCCTTACCGGGAGGGCGTCCTGGCCCAACGCGAGCGGATGCTCGCCACCCGTGCGGCCGACGCGTCCTGCGCACTCGCCTATGCGAACCTCGTCGGGGGCCAGGACGAGCTTGTCTTCGACGGTGCCTCGATGGTCTTCGACCACGATGGGGATCTGGTCGCCTCGGCTCCCCAGTTCCGGGAGGACCTCCTCGTTTGTGATCTGCCGATTCGCCAGACGTTCCGGAAACGGCTCTTGGACCCCAGGGGCCACGAGGCCGTGACCTCACTGCCCCTCGTGACCATCTCGGGACCTCCGTCGGGCGCAGGGGCCGAGCCCCTTTCGAAACCGCTCACCCCGCGTGCGCCCCGCTTGGACCACGCAGCCGAGATCTATGAGGCGCTGGTGCTGGGCACCGCCGACTACGTCAGGAAGAACGGGTTTACCGACGTGCTCGTAGCCCTGTCCGGCGGCGTCGACTCCTCTCTCGTGGCCACGGTCGCCGCCGATGCCCTCGGTCCCGACCACGTGCACGGCGTGCTCATGCCATCCCGCTTCTCCTCCAGGGGATCGGTCGACGACGCCTTGGCTCTTGCGGGCAACCTCGGAATCGGCACCAACACTGTCCCTATCGAGACCGCTCACCGGGCGCTGCTCGAGATGGTCGGGCCGGTGCTCGGTGTCGAGGACCCGTCGGCGGGGCTCGCCGGCGAGAACCTGCAGGCGCGCATCCGCGGGAACGTATTGATGGCGATCTCGAACCACCGCGGATGGCTGGTGCTGACGACCGGCAACAAGAGTGAGATGGCCGTCGGCTACGCCACCTTGTACGGGGACATGGCGGGCGGCTACGCGGTCCTCAAAGACGTGCCCAAGACCCTCGTCTACGCGCTCTGTGACTACCGAAACAAGCTCGCCGGTCGTGACGTCGTCCCGCAGGCGGTGATCGACAAGCCTCCCTCGGCCGAGTTGCGACCCGACCAGCGCGACGATGACAGCCTGCCCCCGTATGCCGTCCTTGATCCCATTCTCGAGGGATACGTGGAACAGGACCTGGCGGTCTCGGGTCTCGTCGCCGCGGGTTTCGACGTCGACACTGTCCGAAGAGTCATCGACCTCGTCGACCATGCCGAGTACAAGCGCCGCCAGGCTCCGCCCGGCCCCCGGGTTACGAGCCGCGGTTTCGGCAAGGACCGGCGCATGCCGATCACGAACCGGTTCCGCGCCTCCGCGGGGCCGGCGCTCGCTGACGACGTCCCTGCTCAGGGCGTCTAACATCGGTCAGGCAGTCGGCGCGAATCCGTGCCGGAGCGAGGCACGGTCCGTGGCGTGGACGGGTTCCTCGAGGCCGCTTTTCGGCGGCCGCGAAATGGCATATCAACCCAGGTCGGCGGACGGTGAGGCTTGACTACCCCGGTACACTTACCTTTGCGAGTAGTTACACAGCGAAAAGTTCGCTGGTCGGTGCGGTGTGGGGCAGCGCCGATCGGACGTGGATGGCCCCGCCTGCGCGTCAATTACTTCGGAGCAGCGGGCAATTGCGCCGGCCAGAACCACGGAGGCTTTAGAACCTTGGCGAAAGAGCGAGTTGAGCGTGACGAGGAAGATCTCGTCAGGCTGTATCTGACCGATATAGGTCAGTATCCGCTGCTCACCAAGGATGACGAGGTGCGCCTCGCACAAGCGATCGAGGCCCGCTGGAGCGCCGAGGAAGAGCTGAAAGCGAAGCTGAAGGGCACTACGCCGACCCGCCGTCGGGAGCTGAACAGGATCATCCGGGAGGGTGAGACCGCCCAACGGACCTTCGTCCAGTCGAACCTTCGCCTGGTTGTCTCGATCGCTAAGAAGTACCAAGCGTCGGGCCTGCCGCTGCTCGACCTGATCCAAGAGGGCAACCTCGGCCTCATGCACGCCGTCGAGAAGTTCGACTGGCGCAAGGGGTTCAAGTTCTCCACCTACGCGACATGGTGGATCCGCCAGGCCATCACTCGTGGCATCGCAAACACGGGACGCACCATCCGGCTGCCCGTGCACGCGGGCGACACCCTTGCCCGTGTGCAAAAGGCCCAGGCCCGTCTCGAGCTCAAGCTCGGAAGGCCTGCAACCCTCACCGAGCTCGGGGCCGAGGTCGAGCTCCCCGAGGACAAGCTGATCGAGGCCCTCCGGTTCCGAGCCGAGCCATTGTCTCTCTCCGAGCCCTTGCGAGAGGACGGGGATGCTGAGCTGGGTGACGTGGTCGAGGACCGCTCGGCCGAGTCGCCCTTCGAAGTCGCTGCAACGGCCTTGCTCCCGCTCGAGATCAATCGACTGCTCGCCCCGCTAGACGAGCGCGAGCGTGAAATTCTGAAGCTGCGATTCGGCCTCGACCGAGGCGAGCCACGGACTCTCGAAGAAGTTGGGGAGCATTTCAACCTCACCCGGGAGCGGATACGCCAGATCGAGGCCCGCGCCATGTCAAAGTTGAGGCACCCCTCGAGCGACACTGGTGCACGGGATCTTCTGACCGTCTGACCTCCGGGTCCGCTGTGGCTCGAACGCGCTCTCCCCGAGATATTTGTCTCACGACGTCCGCACCGGGCGGGTCAAGCTGGCTACGATCGGGACATGATCAAGAAGCTCGTGATTCTGGCTGCCCTCGTCGCCCTAGGCATCATCGCGGCGAAGCGCCTTCGCGGCGACTGACCAGCTAGTCGAAGGGCTCAGCGAGAGGCGCGTCGCTCGCCCGCCGTGCTCCGGCTGGCGTTCGTCGGCTGGGCTCGGGTGAGTCAGTCCTGTTGTTTGCGCGAGCTCAGCCACCACCCGACAGCAGTTGCCGCCGCGCCGAGTGCGACCGCCCCTGCCGAGGCTGCGACACCGCGCCGCGGAGGCACCGCGCCTATCCGGTCCCGTACCCGACTCCAGAGGCTGACGGTCTGGCTGAAGTGAAGGATCTCGAAGTCATGCTCGCGGGCGTAGCGGTTCAGCACTCGGTCCGGGTTGACGGCGACGGGATGGCCTACCGCCTCGAGCATGGGCAGGTCTGTATACGAGTCGGTGTAGGCATACGACGCGGCGAGGTCGATGCCCCGTTCTGCAGCCAGGGCGTCGATCGCAGCGGCCTTGAAGTGCCCGAAGGCGTAAAACTGCATCGAGCCCGTGTACCGGCCCTCCTCGTCGACTCGCGCTTTGCTGGCGATACAGTCGTCGGCTCCAAGGAACCGACTGAGTGGGATGACTATCTCGTCGGGTGCCGCAGAGACGATCACGACGAGGCGCCCCTCGGCGTGATGCATGTCGATCAGGTCGGCAGCTTCGGCGAAGATGATCGGCTCGACGGTCGCCTCGATTGCCTCGGCGACTATCTCGCGGACGCGGTCGCGTCTCCAGCCCTTGATCAGGTCGAGCACGCTCTCCCGGATCCGGTTGAGCTTCTGTTCGCTCGCCCCTAGATGCAGGTACACCATCTCGCCGTACAGCGCTCGCAGCACCGTCCGGCGGTTGATGAGGCCTCCGTGGTAGAAGGGCCGGCCGAACGCGACCATCGATGCCTTGGCGATGACAGTCTTGTCGAGGTCGAAGAAGGCGGCCTGAAGGGGCCCGTAAGTCGTCGGTAACCACCGCTCGGCCACGCTCCGGACCGGCTCCGGTCCGGCCCCTGATCCGGTAGCCGGCTTCTTGCGGTGACGGCCTCGGTTGCGGCTTCGGCGCCGCTTGGGCGCTGGCGGCCCGACCTCCGGCTCAGGTTCCGGAGCGGGGTCCGGTTGAGACGCGCTCAGCTCAGTTGTCCCAGTGCCCTTGTCATCGGGCAGCTCGGGGTTGGGACCGTCGCCCAGCTGTCCGTCGTCGAAGGAGTCTGTCACTGGTCCTGGAGAAGAAGGGCCCGGATTTCGTCATCTTCGCAGCTCGCGCTAACGAGCAGCACGACTTCGTCTCCGGCGTCGACCGGTGTGTCCGACCGCGGCACGATGACGCGGTTGTCCCGGACAAGGGCGACCACGGCGGCACCACGGGGCAGGCCGAGTGATCCGAACTCGGTCCCGAGCACGGGCGAATCCGCGTCCAAGGTGACCGACATGAGACGGGTGTGGCCGCCGTCGAACTGCAGGAGCCGGACGAGCATGCCGACGGAGACGGCCTCCTCCACCAGACCCGCGAGCAGCTGCGGCGTCGACACGGCCACGTCAACGCCCCACATCTCGTTGAAGAGCCAGTGGTTCTTCGGGTGATTCACCCTCGCAATGACACGGGGGACCGCGAACTCCTGTTTGGAGAGCTGCGAGATGACCAAGTTGTCCTCGTCGTCGCCAGTCACGGCCACGACGACGTCCATCTCGTCGAAATGTGCCGACCTCAGCGAGCTCACCTCACAGGCGTCCGCGGCGATGTAGCGAATTCCCTCGACCGGCGGCAAAGTGGCGATCAGGTCGAGGTCCGAGTCGAGCAGCTGGACCTCGTGGCCGTTTCGCGCCAGGTCCTCGGCGAGGAATCGACCGACGTTTCCCGCACCCGCTATGGCGACTTTCATTCAGGGTCTCCTTCACGTCGCGGCCTAGGCACGACCGAGACGCCGGGGAACAAGCCCTCCATCTCACGCACGGCGTCGCCCGTGGCCAGGAGATGGAGCACGTCTCCCTCCTGGCCTATGAAATCCTCGGTGTCGATTGCCGGTATGCCCGCCCTCGTCACCGCCACCACGCGGATCTGGTTGCCGTTGAGAGCCTCGGGGGGAAGCTTGCGACCTTCCCATTCCTCCGGCAAGGGATGTTCGATCAGGTGCAGACGGCCGGTGGAACTCGACCATTCCGTGATGGCCCTCTCAGGGATGATTCGGCGGAGCACGTGCTCGATCGTGAAGGCGACGGTCGGTATCGTCGGGATGCCCAGGCGCTGGAAGATCTCTGCGCGGCGTGGGTCGTAGATACGGGCCACGACCCTCGATATCTCGTAGGTCTCGCGGGCGATGCGGGCACAGAGGATATTCGTGTTGTCTCCGCTCGTTACCGCTGCGAGTCCGTCCGCGCGCCTGATTCCTGCCTCTTCCAGCAGGTCCCGGTCGAACCCGGATCCGTGGATCTGTTGCCCTGGCCAGTCAGCCGGCAGCCTCCGGAACGACTTCGGCGTCTTGTCGATTATGGCGACCGTATGACCGGCCTTGGTCAGCTCGACCGCCAGGCCAGAGCCGACCCTCCCGCATCCGATGACAATTACGTGCACAGTGACTATCGAACACGCTCGCACCCTCGAGCACAACTAATCACCCACGGTCGGACCAACTAAACTTCGAGGCCGTGCCTGACGGGCCTACCGGCGATCCCTCGGTGCCCGGAGTGGGGCAAGCTGCACCGCCACCGCCCTCGGGCCACGACGCAAGCGGTCGCGCCACGACTTTCGCCAGCCAAGGTCCCGGCGATGTCGTAATTCTCCCTGAGACCTTCGGCTACCGCCTGAAGAGGGCGCTGCTGGGCCCTCCGCTTATTAGTGAGCGTCTGTCCGTCGAACGCCTGAGCAAGCCGGTCGCGCTCGGAGTGCTCTCGCCGGACTGCATCTCCTCCACCGCATATGGGTCCGAGGAGATCCTTTACGTTCTCGTCAGGGCCGTCGGCGTGGCGGCCTTCAGCCTGCTGCTCCCGATCACCCTCGCGGTCATCGTGGTGCTGTTCTTCGTCACCCTCTCGTATCGAGAGGTCGTCATGATCTACACCCGCGCCGGCGGCTCATACGTCGTGGCGAGGGAGAACTTCGGTGTGAAGGTGGCCCAGGTCGCGGCCGTCGCCCTGATCATCGACTACGTCGTGACCGTGGCTGTGCAGGTGGCGGCAGGAACCGACGCCGTGACGTCGGCGTTCCCGGTGCTCGCAAGCGGACTCGATCACCGGGCGCCTGTCTACATCTCATGCGCCGTCGTGGCGATCATGTGTTTCGGCAACCTGCGCGGCATTCGGGAAGCGGGCCACACCTTTGCTCTTCCGACGTATCTCTTCGTTTTCTCGACCGGGATGCTGATCATCATCGGCCTCATCCGGGCTGCCCTCGGCCAGCTGCACACTCACTCGATCCACCTGCACGGCGCGGTACCGGCTGGGACGCCCGGGAGCGGCTTGCTCTACGGCGCCGGGGTCATCATCGTGCTACGGGCTTTCGCCAACGGTGGGTCGTCACTTACTGGTCTTGAAGCGATCTCGAACGGCGTCGCCAACTTCCGTCCTCCCGAGGGCGTGAACGCCCGGCGGGTGCTGGTGATCATGGCGATCATCCTCGGCACCCTCGTGTCCGGGGTGTCGCTGCTGGCTCACATCACCCACGCTGTTCCCTTCTTGTCCGGCTCCCCGTCCGTGCTTTCCCAGGAGGCCGGATACGTTTTCGGTTCGGCCTGGTACGGGAGGTTCGGTTACTACTTCCTACAGGCCGCCACGATGCTCATCCTCTGGACGGGCGGGAACACGAGCTTCAACGGCTTCCCGAACCTGGCGAGCTTCGTCGCCCAGGACTCGTTCCTGCCGCGCCAGCTCACCCGGCGCGGCCACCGGCTCGTGTTCTCGAACGGGATCATCATCCTCACGGTCGCTGCCGAGGCACTTCTAATCGGCACCGACGCCAAGCTGGACATCTTGGTCGGTGTCTACGCCGTCGGGGTGTTCACCGGTTTCACGTTCGCCGGATTCGGAATGGCGAAGCACCACATCCGGTTCAAGGAGCACGGCTGGAGGCGCAAGCTCGTCATTAACGGCTTCGCCGGGGTCTTGTCCCTGAGCGTCGTGCTGATCTTCGTCATAGTGAAGTTTCGGGAAGGCGTATGGATCGTCGTCGTACTGTTCATCGTCCTCGTCCCCACTTTGATCAGGCTTCACAAGCAGTACAACGAGGAGCGCGAGGAGCTGGAGGAGAACGTCGCCAGTGCCGCTGCCGCGCCGATCCTCCGGCGTCACGTCGTAATAGTGCTCGTCGACCGGCTGGACCTCTCCACCGCGCGGACGCTGCAATACGCCCGCATGTTCAACCCGGACGAGCTTCGGGCGGTCCACTTCGTGTTGGACACCTCGCGCGCGGCCGAGCTTGAGGACCAATGGACAGACCTTGGGCTCTCGCGCTTCCCGCTCGACCTCATCGAATGTCCGGACCGCCGACTGACGCGGGCCGCCATGGAGCTGATCGCCGAAGTGGCGGCTGACGGCGAGACCGAGGTCAGCGTCCTTTTGCCCCACCGCGTCTACGCGGGCGCGTGGCATCGGGTTCTGCACGACCGGACGGCGGACCAGCTCGCTGGGCTCGTCGGCCAGCTGCCGAACGTGAACGCGACGATCGTGCCCTTCGAGCTCGGCAAGCGGCGACGGCAACTCGTCCCTTGGAAGGCAGGGGGGCGCCAGGGGCCTGCGGCGGTGCACGACGCCGAGTTCGGCACGATCGAGCCGAGCAAGGCCGCCTTCGAGGCAGGTGCAGAGACGGTGGCCGAGCGCGCCGCGACATTCGGCACAGTGTCCAGCACAGGCCTGGCGGCGGACGCCGTTCCGATCGGCACCCTGCGTCCGCGCCAGCCCGCCCGAGTCGCGGGCCGTATACGCACGGTGCGGGTCCAGCCACGGGCGGGCGTGCCGTCGCTTGAGTGCACGATCGCCGATGCGACAGGCCAGCTGATGGTCGTCTTCCAGGGCCGCCGGCGCGTTGCCGGCATCGAGCCCGGGGCCCATGTCGTGGTCGAGGGCATGGTGGCGGCCCGGGGCCGCGTGCTCGGTATGGTGAATCCGCTTTACTGGATCCTGTCAACTCCCGGCTACGCTGAGTTGCCTCCGCTCGGCGCTGCCCACCCGGCAGAGACCAAGCCTGCTCGGGAGTGGCAGCTCGGTCGCTGGGGGCCGCCGCGCCGATCGCGGAGCTGAACGCAACCGCTTGGGGGGGCGGGTGAACTGCGGGTCCCGACAGTCCGTAATTGCGTAGTCAGTCGCGCGGCGTTTGAATCTGTGCCTACTCCTACCGTATTCTCCGACCCGACCTGACCTGACCAAAGGAGAGTTCGTGCCTTCCCAGTTGCTCGCGACATCCGGCTACCAGGCCTTCGTTCTCGGCGGCGCCGAGAGGGCCTGGCTCGTGTTCGCGCTTGCTACGGGTGTGGTGGCGATCGCGACCGCCCTCTACCTGATGCGTGGCGTGCTCGCGGCCGACACCGGCACCGACAAAATGCGTGAGATCGCGAGCGCCATCCAAGAAGGCGCCGAGGCTTTCCTGCGGCGCCAGTTCAAGACGATCGCCATCATCGTGGTGCCTCTGTTCGTGCTCGTGTTCTTCACGGCGACCAAGGTGGTCCGCCCAGACGGGACAGTGGCGCTGACGTTCATACAGTCCGGGTTCGCCCGGGCGATCGCATTTCTGTGCGGAGCGGCCTTCTCGGGCCTGACGGGGCTCATAGGCATGAGCCTTTCCGTCCGGGGCAACGTTCGTACCGCAGCCGCGGCACGCGAGGGCCATCTGCCTCCAGCTCTCAAGGTCGCCTTCCGGACCGGCGGCATCACGGGGTTGCTCTGCGTCGGCCTCGGCCTCATCGGCGCCACGACGATCGTGTTCATCTTCCAGAACAGCGCCACCGCGGTCCTGGTCGGCTTCGGCTTCGGTGCTTCGCTGATAGCGCTGTTCATGCGTGTCGGGGGTGGCATCTTCACGAAGGCGGCGGATGTCGGCGCCGACCTGGTCGGGAAAATCGAGGCTGGGATCCCCGAGGACGACCCCCGCAACGCGGCCACCATCGCGGACAACGTCGGGGACAACGTGGGCGACTGCGCGGGCATGGCAGCCGACCTGTTCGAGTCCTACGAGATCACGATCATCGCCTCGTTGATCCTCGGGTACTCCGCCTTCCAGTCGCTCAACCTGCCGCCCGCGCGAGGCCTGCTCTATCCGTTGATCGTGGCAGGTATCGGGATCCTCACCTCCGCTTTCGGGATATTGATCGTCAAGGCGCGCCCGAAGGACAAGACGGCGATGGCCCCGATCAACAGGGGATTCAGGAGCGGGGCAGTGCTCACCCTCGTGGGCGCCTTCCTCGTCGCCCAGTTCTACGTGCACAGCTTGAGAGTCTTCTGGGCAGTGCTGATCGGCGTGGCGCTCGCGAACGTGGCGAGCCTGATCACGGAGCACTTCACCTCGACCGAGGCGAGCCCCGTCAGGGAGATCGCCGAGTCGACCCGTACCGGGCCGGCGACGACAGTGCTGTCAGGCATCAGCATCGGGCTCGAATCGAGCGTGTGGGCGATTATGGCCATCGTCGTCGCCGTCGCGACCGCAGTCGCTCTCGGTGGCGGCAAGTTGACCGTGTCTTTGTACCTAGTGGCGTTGGTCGGCATCGGCATGCTGTCCACGACCGGGATGATCATCTCGGAGGACTCTTTCGGGCCTGTGTCCGACAACGCGGCCGGCATTGCCGAGATGTCGGGTGAGTTCACGGGCGAGGCCGAGCGCGTCATGGTCAGCCTCGATGCGGTCGGCAACACGACCAAGGCGATCACCAAGGGTGTCGCGATCGGCTCTGCCGTCATCGCCGCTGTGGCCCTGTTCTCCTCTTTCATCGAGACCATCGGTAACGAACTGCCACAGCTGAAGCACGTGACGGGCGATGCGCTGTTCCACAACCCGCTTACGCAGATCAACGTTGCCGTTCCCACGACCTTCCTCGGCCTACTGATCGGTGGGTCGATCGCTTTCCTGTTCTCTTCGCTTGCCATCCGGGCCGTCGGACGCTCGGCGGGCACAGTGGTCCACGAGGTGCGCCGCCAGTTCCGGGAGCACCCCGGCATCATGGACTACACCGAGAAGCCCGAATACGGCCGAGTCATCTCCATCTGCACGGCGGCAGCCCAGCGCGAGCTGGCGACCCCGGCCCTTCTCGCTGTTCTCGCGCCGGTGATCGTCGGGTTCGGGATCAACTACATCGCTCTCGGTGCTTTCCTGTGCGGCACGATCCTGACCGGTCAGCTGATGGCGAACTTCCTGTCCAACTCCGGAGGCGCCTGGGACAACGCGAAGAAGTACATAGAGGACGGCAACCTCGGCGGGAAGGGATCCGACTGCCACAAGGCGGCCGTCATCGGCGACACCGTCGGCGACCCCTTCAAGGACACCGCCGGTCCGGCGCTCAACCCGCTCATCAAGGTGATGAACCTCGTGTCGCTGCTCGTCTTGCCGACGGTGATCACACTTAGGCACGACGACGTCGCCCGTTTCGCCATCGCGGGAATCGCCCTCGCCATCCTGCTGGTCGCAATCGCCTTTTCAAAGCGCTCGGCGTCGATGCAAGAGCCCGAGATGGCATCTGCAGAGGCGGCGTAGCCGCACAAGTGATCCGACCTTCGGTCTCACGACATCGCCGCCGGCGCCGCCTGCGGCTTGAAACTCAATGCGGAACGGTGCAACTCCGGCCGACCGCTCCTACAGGCAAGAGTGCAAATGCCTAAACCATTGGTGATCGTGGAGTCCCCGGCCAAGGCTAAGACCATCGCCGGGTATCTGGGCGCTGACTACGTCGTCGAGTCCTCGATCGGCCACATACGCGACCTCCCCCGGTCGGCTGCGGACGTCCCGGCTGCCTATAAGACTGAGCCCTGGGCGCGTCTGGGCGTCGACGTGGACAACGACTTCAAGCCCCTGTACGTGGTTTCGCGTGAGAAGCGGGAACAAGTGGCGAAGCTGCGCCGCCTTGTGGGCGCTGCGAGCGAGGTGTACCTGGCCACAGACGAGGACCGCGAGGGGGAGTCAATCGCCTGGCACCTCGTGGAGGTGCTCTCGCCTCGCGTGCCGGTGATGCGGATGGTCTTCCACGAGATCACCCCTGCTGCCATCAAAGCCGCCATCGAGCATCCCCGCGAGCTCGACCGTCGCCTTGTCGACGCGCAGGAGGCGAGGCGGATCCTCGACCGGCTCTACGGATACGAGGTCTCTCCTGTGCTATGGCGCAAGGTCGCCAAGGGCCTTTCCGCAGGCCGGGTTCAAAGCGTCGCCACCCGCATTGTCGTCGAGCGCGAGCGCGAGCGCATGCGATTCTGCTCGGCGGGGTGGTCCAGCGTCGAAGGCAGCTTCTCGGCCGAGGAACAGGCTTTCGCCGCTCGCCTGGTCGAGATCGGACAACGCCGCGTCGCGACAGGTGACGACTTCGACGCGACAGGCACGCTCACCTCTCCCGACGAAGTCGTCCTCCTCGACCAGCACGCGGCCTCCGATCTCGTCGCGGCCCTAACTGGAGTCGAGTTCGGCGTCGCCGGCGTCGAGGAGCGCCCCTACAAACGCTCGCCGGCGGCTCCTTTCATCACTTCTACGCTCCAGCAGGAGGCGGCGCGCAAGCTTCATTTCTCCGCGCAGCGGACCATGCAGGTCGCCCAGCGGCTCTACGAGCGGGGCTACATCACCTACATGCGCACCGACTCGACGACGCTGTCGGACACCGCCGTCAGAGCCGCCCGCGACCAGGCCCGGGAGCTCTACGGCGACAAATCGGTCCCGGGCGTCCCCCGCGTCTACCGCAGCCGGGTGAAGAACGCCCAGGAGGCCCACGAGGCCATCCGGCCGGCGGGGGATCGCTTCCGCACGCCCACGCAGGTCTCCGGTGAGCTGAGGGGCGAGGAACGCAACCTTTACGAGCTCGTATGGCAGCGGACCGTGGCGTCGCAGATGAACGACGCGACCGGTATGACTGCGAGGGCGCGGATCGAAGGACGCACGCACGCCGACTCCGTGGCCGCCCCGGCAGGCACCACCACGACTTTCATGGCGTCGGGCACGGTCATCATCAACCCCGGCTTCCTCGCCGTGTACCGCGAGGACGAGGACGAGAACGAAGACGGGCATAACGGGCGAGGCAACGACCAGGATGTCCGCTTGCCCAGTCTCGTCGCCGGCGAGCGTCTGGATTGCGCTGGTCTCGAAGTCGAGGAGCACGCGACGAAGCCACCCGCCCGATACACGGAGGCCTCGCTCGTCCGCCGCCTCGAGGAGCTCGGCGTGGGCCGGCCGTCGACCTACGCCAGCATCATCGGGACGATCCAGGACCGCGGGTACGTTTGGAAGCGGGGCACGGCGCTCGTCCCTTCCTTCACGGCCTTTGCCGTGGTCGGGCTGTTGGAGGAGCACTTCGCCAATCTTGTCGACTACGGCTTCACGGCGTCGATGGAGGACGACCTCGACGACATCGCTTCGGGCGCCGAGGAGCAGATCCCCTGGCTCGAGCGGTTCTATTTCGGGGAACAACGAGCGGAAGCCGCCCAGCCGCCCCGGACACCGGGTCATTCGCTCGCCGTTGACGGCACCCACGGCCTGAAAGAGGCCGTGGTAATGCACCTCGACGAGATCGACGCCCGGGAAGTGAACTCGATCCGGCTCGTCACCGATTCCGAAGGACGGGAGATAGTCGTCCGGGTGGGCCGCTATGGACCGTATCTGCAGCGCGGCGAGGACCGCGCGGCGGTGCCGGACGATCTGGCCCCT
The DNA here is from genome assembly GCA_050015475.1 of Acidimicrobiales bacterium. Classification (GTDB taxonomy): domain Bacteria; phylum Actinomycetota; class Acidimicrobiia; order Acidimicrobiales; family Bog-793; genus Fen-455. The sequence continues at coordinate 24,215 of JBEKBI010000026.1, forward strand.
GATGAGCTCACCTTGGAGCGGGCTGCCGAGCTGCTAGAGCATCTGTCGTCCGACCGCGTGCTCGGTGACGATCCCGTCACCGGCAAGACGGTCGTCGCCCGCGCCGGCCGCTTCGGTCCCTACGTCCAGCTCGGCGAAGCCTCGGAAGGAGCCGAAAAGCCACGGACGGCTTCGCTGTTCAAGACGATGGACTTAGCGGACATCACCCTCGAGGAGGCCTTGCGGATCCTGCAGCTCCCACGCGTGATCGGCGTCGATCCGAGCACCGGCGACGAGATCATCGCCGCCAACGGGCGCTTCGGCCCATTTTTGAGACGCGGTACCGAGACCCGCAGTCTCGACAGCGAGGATCAGTTGTTCACGATCACACTTTCTGACGCCGTTTCGGTGTTCGCGGAGCCGAAAAAGAGGCGGTACGGAGCCGCCGCCGCGCCCCTCCATGAGCTCGGTGCCGACCCTGCCTCGGGGTCGCCCATCACCGTCCGATCGGGACGGTTTGGCCCGTACGTCACCGACGGGACGACGAATGCCTCGTTGCGCCGGGGCGACAATCCCGACGACCTGACACTCGAGCGAGCGGCCGAGTTACTGGCTGACCGTCGTGCCGCGGGCCCTTCGAAGCGCGGGACGGCGCGCAGATCATCCAGCACCAAGAAGTCCGGGGCGAAGAAGGACGCCGGCGCGAAGAAAGCCATAGGAGCCAAGAAGGCCGGAGCACGCAAGACAGCCGGCGCGAAGAAGGCCGCAGGGGCGAAGAAGGCCACTGCCCGCAAGTCGGCCGCCACGAAGAAAGCCGCGGAGCGTCGGGCGCCCGGCGCGGCGATCAGGAATCCGAGTTCGGAGCTCTCGGCGGCTCCTGACGACGACTGGTAGGCCGCTCGGGTTCCGTCGCTTGGCCACTTTGCGATGCACCTGGCGCGCCTCTCGAAGCTCCCTGAGGCGCCGATAACTGGGCCAGTTGTATCTTCGATCTCATGGCTACGACTCGTCGCGCTCGTGCCGAGTGGAGAGGGCCCTTCTCGAGCGGCAACGGTGACATTTCGCTCGACTCGTCCCACATCGGCCCGTTCAGGGTGGCTGCTGCGGTCGGCGCGGAGGGCCCACCCGGTTGCACCAGCCCGATGGAGCTGTTGGCGGCGGCCTACGCCTCGTGCGTCTGCGGCACGATCGCCTACATGCTCGAGAAGGCGGGCCACCACCCCGACGAGCTGGAGACGGCTGCGGAGGTCGACATGCAACCAGGCGAAGGCGTCACCGGCATCCGCGCGGTCGTGAGCGGTGTCGTCCCCGGCGTGTCGCCTGACGACTTTGCGGCGATCGTCACCCGGGCCAAGGACGGCTGCCCTGTCGGCAGGGCTTTGACCGGTACCAAGGTCACCCTTGCCGTCGAGCTTCACTGACGCTTGAGCCCGGCCCCGATCGTCGCCCGGCAAGCTCGAGCCGGGCACCCGGAAAAGCCTGGTCGTTATTGTTCGGGCATGTCCGACATCATCAGCTATAGGCACCTGATCCACCCCCACACCAGAGACGTGCTGGGCGGAGCCGTAAAGCCGACCAGGACCAATGATCACCGGGTCCAGGGCAAGAGCGGGTTCGCCAGGTTCAATGCCAGGGTCGGCCTCATGATCACCCTTGGCGTCGGCACGATGATTTGCGCCTACATCTTCGCCATCGTCGCCCTCATAAGCCTTCCCTCGGCCATCAAGAGCCATGACCTGACGATCATCATCGCCTGGATCAGCTCGAACTTCCTCCAATTGGTGCTTCTGCCGATCATCATCGTTGGCCAGAACATCCAAGCGGCCGCCAGTGACAAACGAGCTGAGGACACCTACAAAGACGCCGAGGCAGTGTTGCATGAGGCCGTCGAGATCCAAAAGCACCTTTCCTCCCAGGACACTGCCCTGACCGAGCTCGTGGACAAGCTCAGGGGAATGGCGACCGCGGGGGCGTGAACGGGCGGGTCCGCCGAGTCGCGGCGCGGACAATCGGCCGGTCTGGCGGGAGGCTCTAATCTTCGATCCGTGCGCACCGAAGGACGGCTGGTGGCGATTGAGGGCGGCGAAGGCGTCGGGAAGTCCACTCAGTGCGCCCTGCTAGCGGCCGCGATCGGTGCCGAGTTGAGCCGAGAACCAGGAGGGAGTCCTGCCGCGGAGAGAATCCGCACTCTGCTCCTCGACCCTTCCCTTGGAGCGCTGACCCCGAGGGCGGAGCTTTACCTCATGCTCGCGGCGCGGGCCGAGCATCTGGCTCAGCGCATTGAGCCGGCGCTGGCTGAGGGGCGCCACGTCGTCGTCGACCGCTTCGCCGGATCGACGCTCGCGTACCAGGCTTACGGGCGCGGACTGCCGATCGACGAGGTCCGCCACGCCTGTGACGTGGCCGCGGGTGGCAGATGGCCCGACCTTTCTGTGTTGCTGGACCTCTCGAACGAGGTCGCGGAGCGCCGTCGGGCCGACCACGAGGCCCGCCTCCCCGGCGTTGCCCCCGACCGCATCGAAGCCGCGGGACCCGAATTCCACTCGAGAGTCACCGAGGGATTCCGACAGATCGCCGCCGCCGACGCCGACCACTGGGTCGTCGTCGACGCTTCGGCCACCATTGCCCAAGTTGCCGCCGAGGTCTTAAGTGCCGTCCGGGCGCGCCTTGGCATAGGCAAGGCCTCGTGACCGCGATGACCGAGCCGCCCGCCGTCCCGGTTCTCGAGTGGGTGAAGGGCCAACCGGAGGTGGTGCGGCTCCTCAGCGGGTCGCTGCGTAAACCCGTGCATGCATACCTTTTCGTCGGCCCTCCCGGCACGGGCCGGCGCGAGGCGGCCCTGGCGTTTGCCGCCGCGCTTATCTGCCCAACGGGTGGCTGCGGAGTGTGTGCGTCTTGTCAGGAGGCCCTCGCGGCCCGACATCCGGATCTCGAGGTGGTGGAACGGGTCGGCGCTTCAATCACTGTCGAGCAAGCCCGAGACGTGGGGCTTTTGGCACTGCGAACGCCACGGGCCGGCCGGTACCAGGTCGTCGTGCTCGTCGACTTCGAGCTCGCCGACAAGGCGGTGCCGGTGCTGCTCAAGACGATCGAGGAGCCGCCCGACACGACGGTCATCGTCCTCATTGCTGAGACGATTCCCCGTTCATTCGCCACCATCGCCAGTAGGTGCATGAAG
>JBEKBI010000027.1:0-48646 GCA_050015475.1 Acidimicrobiales bacterium
TTCAGGACGCGTGACAGAGGGAGGTGATGCCACCTAGCGTGACCGTCAGACAACCAAGACACCGAGGGCTCAACTGGTGAATTTCGGTGAGCGACTCTGGGGAATTTCGGTGAGCGCCATCAACCCGACCAAATACCGAGCTGAGTTGGCGACCGCGGCTCCGGACGAGTCGCCCGACTGACAAGACGCGTCGGAACGCTAACGGCAGGGAGAAGTCCGGCAGCCCGCTACCATCGCCGTGCAGCGGTCGACGCTGTGCCGACTGTGGGTGGCGAGTCCAATGGGCGTCGGCGGGAGCTCGCCGCGGCCGTGTGTCCAAGGCCCGTTCACCGCTCGTGTCGGCGGGAAGTCCCGCCACCACGAGTCGGACGGGCCATCCGGACGATGGAGCCGCTAAATCGGATCGCAGATTGACCCTTCCGCAGCGGCGCGCGCTTGGCCGGAATCACTGGCCGCCGTCCCCCCAGGCCTTTTGTGCACGAGACTTCCCCGGTGGCCGCTCGCGGCCCGTGACTCCAGTCGTCAGGCGATTCACTCGACGCTGTCGCTCGCCACGTGGGGACAGACAGCTCGGGAAGGCGATCGCCGGACAAGGGCCGCACGCTCCCAGTCACGCGCCTCGACCGAGGACCACCCACTTTCAGCGCAGCCGTTCGACAGCCTGGTGGCGGCGAGCTCACTTGGGACATCGTGCTGAGACGTATGGTCTCGCTTGCTCACGTTCCGTCGCGCCTTAGGACGTGTTCGCCAAGTGGTGCAGTGTTCCGCACAAAGGAATCGCGCCCTACGATCAAGCGATGCCGGCCACTCGTCAAGGCAGAGTTACAGAAGCTCCCACCGCTCGTCGCACGTAGGAGCGAGACTCGAGATCGCTTGAGTGGGGGACGCTCATGTCGTGGTCGGACAAGAGGTTCAGCCTGCGGTCCTAGTCGACTCCCACGGGGCTGCTCCCGAAATGGCGCCAGGCGCGAAAGAACCCTCCGTGACCGAAGGTCACGGAGGGTTCTTTCAGACTTATCCCTTCAACGGCATGTCTTTCAAATGCCGCCTGAGGAGCAGAGCCTCTCGGTCGTTATCCGGCCGGGAACCCGGTTACGCTAATGGACCCCGGAGGTGTGCTGTTGTTGGCCTTGCAGCTCGTCTTCGTAGCGCCCTTCCACACTCCGTAGAACGTGCCAACCGTGGTCTCTCCCCACATCGAGGTCGCGTTGGTTGTGGCATCCAAGATGCCCCAACAGTCGCTGGTGCCCGCGGAATATGAGGTGAGCACAACATATGCACCGCTCGCCGGGGAGTAGATCGAAATGACGTTCGATGCAGTGGAGGGCGAACTGAGGCCGCCACTAACGAACGACAAGCCCGTATCAGTGGCCTTGATGCTCGAATAGGTACTGCTGTTGAAAACACCGCTGTAGGTCTGGTTCGCCTGCTCGAAGTACGTCTTCGCACCGGTCAACGCTGTCTGCAGGTTTGACTGGGCTGCGGTGTTGTTCGCCGTCTTGGTGACCGACAGGAAGGTTGGGATCGCTATCGCTAGCAGGATGCCAATAATGAGCAACACGACGAGGAGCTCGATAAGGGTAAAGCCCTCCTCCCCCTCTGCCTGCTCGATCCCAGGGTGCCGTGTTAGGCGCCTGGCTGGAACATTGGACATAAAGCTCCTCCTCGGGTCATTACTCTGACTTCGACTACTCACAGTACAGTATCGGCCATAGTCCTTCCAGGCTTTAGCGTTCTCTTCCTCCAGATCACGGCGTCAGAGAGGAGCAGAAGTTGCGGGTAGCGCATGGGGCCCCGCCTGCTGCGGGGGACGGCCGTACCAGCTCTGAGAAATTCCCTATGTCCTGGTCGGGGCGCCTGACTCGTGCCGCCTCTGCTGAGCCCTTTCTGCCGACTCAGCGCCGGAAAGCGCTCGCTGCACGACCCGCAGATCTGGAGGGTCCGCCTCGACGGTGATGATGGCCAATCGGTAGTAGTGGACTGCTTCGACCCAATGGCCCTCATCCCCCTCCATCTGGCCAAGGCCCTCGAATGCCTGGGTATACCAAGGATCGCACGCAAGCGCACGGTAGAGCTCGGCGCGGCCAAGTCGGTAGTGGTCGAGTTCGACGTCTGCTGATCCCAGCAGCGTCCAGAGACGGGGATTCGTCGGGTCCCTGCCCACAGCGATATCCGTCCAGTGGCGCGAATCCGCCAACAAGGCCAACTCCCGCTGTCCGGGGGTGGTCACACTGTCGAAGGCGTCGACCTGCGCTACGGCGAGCGCGGACTCAGGCCAGTACGGAAGCAGTCGGGCTGCGTCTCGCGCCGCTGCGTAATTGAAGGGTCGACCCATGCCGTAATCGGTTGCCCTCGCGAGGTAAACGTCCCCGATCACCGCCGTCGCTCCCACGACAAGCGCCGCCGCGACGGCGACGACGGACACGGCGAGGCCAAACATGTGCCCTAGCCGATTGCCGTGAGGCGCAGCTGCCCCGACGGTGGGTCGCGTCTGCTCCCTAGGGCGTGGAACATCGCCACCGACGTCTTCAGGCTGCGAGAGCACCGCTGTGGCGAGACCCAGCCCCAGGAACGCCAGCGGAAGAATGGCAACGTTCAGTGGTTCGACGATCTCGACAGCAAACATCGTGGCAGCAAAGCCGAGGAACGCGCCGCGCACAGCTAGACGAGCCGAACCAAACAGCCAGCACAGGAAGCAGACGAGGCCCAAAACGCCGGTGGTGACTGCGATCTCGACGAAGATGTCGTGGCCGTCAGTCAGAATCCTGCCCGACAACACGTGCTGAAAAAACGACAGTGTCGCTGTGGAATCCATGGCCGTCCGGAACTCACCCGGACCCACGCCCAACCAAGGATGATGGACCAGGTAGTGCGCGCCGGCCACCCAAATTCGGAGCCGTACGCCGAAAGTGCTCTCGTTCGTGCCGGAGGCCACGCGCGACCCGAGAACCGACCGGCCGCTCACGTAGGCAATCCCGTATCCCGCGGCAATGAGCAAGGTGAACACGCCACCGCGACGCACGCCGTATGAATAAACGGCATACAGGACCAGCACGATCAGAAGCACAACAGCCAAGCGCTCGGACGTGAATTCGAGTCCAGCGGTGAGAAGCACTACCGCGGCACCCCATCGCAGGGGCGACCGGCACACACGACCGAGAATCAACGCCAGGACACCGAGCGAGAGCGCTTCCAAATAGATCGGATTGCCAAGGAGACCATCCGCCTGCGCGCCGTCGTACAGCGACAGGCTCCCGATGCTCGCGTGCACCAGGATCTGAGCCACCGCCACAATCGAGTTGCCGAGCGCGCCCACGAGCAGCGCGCCAAATACCCACCGCCTGTCCGCAGGTCCGAGTGAGGCACCGATCGAAAAGGCTCCCGCTGCGCCGAGCCAGAGGAGCCAGCCGGTGCCCCACAGGTAGAGGCCGAAAAACCCGATAGTCGGTGCAGGGGAGGTGAGCGCGGATACGACCGCCACAATGAGAAACGCGAGGGCAGCCCGCGCGGGCCAGCGAAGACGTGAGCCGGACCGCACCAGCCGCGCGAAAGGGACGATACCGACTGCTGCAAAGAGGAGCAGCACGGCGAACTTGGGTGTGAATGTCTGCGAGCTGACGCTGGACGAATAGGCCAAGCAGAGGACGAGAGTTGCGATAGCAGCGAAGACGCCCAGCGCGGTCACACCGCCAAAAAAGGGCTCCAGGGACTCGTCAGCCGCGCCCGACTCGCCACTGCCGGGGCCGGCGCGATCTTCCTTGGCACCGCTAGCGGAGACTTCTGAGCTTGAATGGTCCGTGATGAGTCGTCCTGTCAAGATGCTCCTTCCGGTACTGACGCTAGCGGTCGTCATTGCTGCCGAGGTTGTTCATTCGCGCTACTTGGCAAGGCACCCTTACTCGCTGACGGGCGAGCCCCGTTTCGGGTGGATCTTGATCTTCATTGCGCTGGTCTGGATAACGAGCTACGCGGCCGGACTGCCCGACTCAGGTGGTCGCCTGTCGAGTCGCCTCGCGCGTGCCTTCTCCGCTCTCCTGGTCGCCGACGTGATCGTTTCCTTGCTCCAACTCTTGATGGGTTCTCAGCTCCTCCCACGGTTCGTGGTGTTCGTCAGCTCGGCCATTCTCGTGCCCGTTTTCGTGCTCGTCTCCGGCGTCACCAGTGCAGCCAAGCGTAGGCGCGCAAGCTTGGATCGGGTCTTCGCGATCGCCTCTGATGAGGAAGCAGATCGACTCAGACGCGACGTCCAGGGCTCTACCGAGCGACCCTGCCAGCTGATCGAAGTCACGGGGCCCGATGCTGCCATGCCTAGTGCCGAGCGGCCGAGGCCGTTGGCCGAGTTTCTCGAGGCCAACAAGGCGAACCTCCTAGTGCTCGATCGCGAAGCCCAGCAGCGCGACGCCATCGTCTCCCAGGCCGCTGAGCTCCACTCGACGGGAACGCGGATTCGGACCCTTTCCCTCTTCTACGACGCCTGGCTGGGCAAGATGCCGATCTCGGAACTGGAGCGCATCTCTCTCCTGTTCGACATCAACGAGATACACAAACCGGCCTACGCACGGAGCAAGCGGGCACTCGACATCGTCATCTCGCTCATGGGAATGTTGGCGCTGGCTATGGCTGTGCCGCTCGTCGCAGCGCTTGACCTTATGGGAAATCGGGGACCCCTCTTTTACACGCAGCCCCGAGTCGGCAAGGATGGCATCGAGTTCATGATCTTTAAGTTCAGGACCATGCGACCCGGTGGCGGGTCATCGACCTGGACGGAGGCGGACGATCCCCGCGTGAGCAAGGTCGGCCGGATCCTCAGACGATTCCATATCGACGAGCTCCCTCAGATGTGGAATGTCCTTCGCCACGATCTTTCGATCGTCGGACCGCGGCCGGAGCAGCCCCACTACGTCGATCAGCTCGCAAAGGCGATCCCCTTTTATCAAGTGCGTCATCTAGTGCGTCCTGGGCTCACTGGCTGGGCACAGATCAACTACGACTACGGGGCCAGCGACCGCGACGCCCTCGAGAAGCTGCAGTACGAGTTCTTCTACCTTCGTCACCAGAGCATGGCACTGGACCTGCAAATCATGGGCCGAACCCTGCGCACCCTTTTCGAGAACAAAGCCCGCTAACAAATGCGGCACAGACGATTCTCAGTCCTCACCGCACGAGAGACCCTCCTCTATCCTGGGGCGGTGGTGCGATGCCGTGAATCGCAGACGAACGGGCCGTTTACAATGCCGTCCAGCAAAGGTGCGGGTCGGACCAGTCGCAACAATCTTCCTTCTCTCTTAGGGCTTTGCTATCAAAGAAGGTGCGCAGGGTTCGTCTCGCGTGCGGTCGATGCTCACGCCTAGCGGGAACGACCCAGGCGAGACTTCGAGGCTAAGCCGAGACGCCATCCAGCGCATCAGGCAGCGCATCAGCTATAACGCGGCCGTCAGGTTCGTCGGCCGCGGCGTGGGCGGACTCATCACCCTTGTAGCTCTCCACCTCTCCACCAGGTACTTCGGCCCGCGATCGTGGGGCGCGATTGTGACGGCTATCGCGTTCGCCACGATCTTCTCTTCCTTCAGCGATTTCGGAATCAGCAATCTCAGCGCCAGAGAGCTGGCAAGGCCAGGCGCTAAGCGGGCAGAACTGTTCGGTGCCGGGATCCTCAGTGCTACCGTCGTCGCACTGGCGCTGACGGCGATCGCCGCCGCCCTGGACGCCGTCGTCTTCCGCGGCAGGCCGGAGACGCGTCTTCTCATCTGGTTATTGCTCCCGACGATCCCGCTCAACGCACTGTTCGCGGTGATCTCAGCGGTCTTCACGGCTCGGTCGCGTAACGACATTCGCGCTGTCTTCGACATCCTGAGCAGCGCTCTCGTGCTGATCGGGGTCGCCGTTATCGTCAGTCAGCACGACTCGATGGGCGCGTACGCGACGCTGCTGTCGGGAGCCGCCGCCGCCATGGCCTTACTGGCAGTGGCAGTCGTGTCCTTCTATTGCCGACCCTCTTTCCGGCAAGGGATAGGCCGGGTCATTCCGACTGCGCGCAGCGCCGCTCCGCTCGGCGTCTCTCAACTAATGAGCGTCTTCTATGGACAGTTCGACACGCTCCTGGTGGCGGCATTCCTGTCCACCTCGATGGTGGCCTGGTTCGGGCTGGACAGTCAGATTGCTGGATTCTTCTGGTCGATCCCGGCGATGGTGACAGCAGCCGCCACGCCCCATTTCATGCACAAGGACGACGCCGGGCGGCGGGTCCTCTCGCAGCAACTCGTGGAGACTCTGGCGAGCGTCGGAGTGTTCACCGCCCTCGCCGGCATGCTCTTCGCGCGCGAGGCGCTGCAGCTGATCAGCGGGGCCAAGTTTCTTGGCGCTACCGGAGCGTTACGAATTCTGGTCATCGCTTCCAGCATCGGATTCGTCACAAGCACAGTCGGGATGATCGTCTTCCTCACGGGAAGACAACGAGCGATTGTCAAGATCAGCCTGTTCGTCCTCGTGGTCAACCTAGCCACCAACTTGGCCGCGATCCCTCTGTTTGGGATCGATGGAGCCGCCGGCGCACTCGTGGTGAGCGAGCTGTTAGGCCTCGCTTACTCCGTCCGCGTTCTCCGCAAGAGCACCGGTTACGTCCTTCGGTTCAGGCCGGTCGCAGTGGACATAGCGCTCGGATGCGTGATCGGAGGGATAGCCGAAGCGGTGCGGTTGTCACTACAGCTGCCCACAACCGGTCCGTGGGTGGTCGCGGAGGCAGTCGTGGTGGCGGGCATTTACGGAGCGGCAGTGGCGTTGTTGAAGCGCAGACGGACTCGGAAGCTGGCCGCGTGATCGGGTCCGTCCAGCTCGTTGACAACTCCACGCGACGAACCGAGGTAAGTGCACCCGCATAGCCCAGCCGGATGAGCATTCGGACGCCACCTGGAGAGCGAGGCCTATTGCCGCGCTGGTGGATCGTCACTCGAGCGCGCCCAGACGCACACGCCGCACGGTTCAATGGGAAGAGCTCCCCACCTCTCGCGTCCCCGGTTGTATGTCCCTTCGCAATTGAATCGCCGAAGCCCGCTCGGTGGAGATCCGCCAGAGGCGGACATGGCAGCGGCGGCACCCTTTCAAAGACCCTTCCGACGTTGTCGGATGTCTGTATCTCTCGACGTCCGTCCCTCCGGCTGGGGAAGACCTTGGCGAGACTTTCACCAGCGGTTCCCTGCTGCTCCAAGAAGCCTCGGTTAGCTGACGCCGTCGAGCACTTCGTCGACCAGCGCGTTAAAGGCCGCTTCAAATCTGGCGACTGAATACTCTTCACTCGCGGCGGCCGCGGCGAGAGCAAGCTCTCTCCTCGCCAGATCATCGGATATCAAGTCAACCGAATGGCTCACGAGTTCCGGAACAGTGCGCCACCGATAGCCGACGCGGTCGCTCACGACTTCTCGCTGGCCGCCGTCGTCGAACACCATCGGCACAGCGCCCCAGCTCATAGCCTCGACCGTTGCCATCCCGAAGTGCTCCGCCCTATCGGGACGTGACTCCTCCCGGGCGAAACCGGCCGCGTGCCAAAAGATGCTCGCCTCGTTCAAGAGCTCCAGCAACCTCGCCTGCGGAACGTTGACCGCGAATTCGATAGCCGCTCCGGCGGCCTCGTGCCGCAACCGATGAAGGTACCGCTCGCTGTCACGGTCTCCGCCTGCCGCCCCAGCAAGGACTAAGGACCACTCGCCACGCACGGCTTCAGGCAGCTCAAGATACGCCTCCACCAGTACCCCTTGGCGCTTGGTGTGGTCCGAGGTGAAGAACCGTCCGACCGACAGAATAAGCGGCCTCTTAGCTTCCGGGCAGAAGCTGCCGAGTTCGATCGGCGGAAAAATCACACGACTGGGGATCAGCAACCGACGCTGAGTCCACTCGCGCACAAACTCCGAATAGACGACAGTTTGATACCCGGAGAGCCACCGGCGATTGAGCCGAGCCTCGGCCTGTCTCCATGGACGTCGTTCAGGAAACGGGAACTGGAGGATTAGAACCGACGCCGCGCACCGACTTCGGGGCGGAACGCCGTTAGCGACCACAACGACGAGATCGAAATCGCCACTTGTGTCTGTGAACGCACGGTCATTCATCTGAATTATCGTGCAATCACCGGGGAACCCTCGTTCCCGTAGCAGCGCAGAGGACGGTACCGTGCTCCCACCGATCACGACTTCAAACCTCGCCCGAAGCAGCTGGACAACGGCGAACATGTAGCGTTCACCGCCGCCGAGCGTCCCGAGGTATGGGTCATAGACCAACGCTCGCTTAGAAACCATCATGTGGTCCGCTACCCACCGTCTAAGCCCAAGGACTGGTCATTCGATCGACTGGTCGAGTCGGTCATACAGCTCATCGATAGGCGGAGACTGCTGTATCTCCCAGAGCCGGGTTCGCACTGCAACAAGCGACAGGGGCTGATACAAGCACTCAATGGTCCCTGGCACCCCGTCTCGCCATCCCTGTTTGACAATTAGTCGACGGAGGATCTCCCGCAACACAATGAAGTAGAGCTGAGCGCTCGTGACGGGCTTCGCTCCCGCAACCGCCTTCGCGCGCGCCTCGACGTCGCTGTAGCTTGCGGTCTTGCGCAGGTTATCCAGAATGCTGGTATGGCTGAAGTGATGGAGCGGTTCAGAAAGCGTGCCGATACTCGCTCCAGGATCGACGAACTTGAACATCTCGTGGAGGTCACCGACGTATCTCGCGGATCCTGTGCGCAGCAAGCGTATGTGGCTCTCGTTCCATCCACCCCACCTCATCTGGTGGCCATAGAAGTAGTTCATTGTGGGGATGCGATAGGCATCACACTGCTTGCTCAGTGCTGCTGTGATTTCCGTCGCCAGTCGGGCGCCAACCCGCTCGTCCGCGTCTACCACGAGCGCCCATTCTGACGTGACGGCGTCTAAGCCCGCGTTCTTCAGGCCAGCAAATCCGGCAAAGTCGTGATACAAGACCTTGGCACCCGCATCCCTCGCCAAGCTCGGAGAGGCATCGGTTGTACGACTGTCGACGACCACAATCACTTCGTCCGCGAAGCCCAATCGCCGTAAGCATCCAGGGAGCAGCGCCTCCTCATCCCTTACGGCTACGACCACGCTGACGCTGGACACCGCTGCCTCGCTCTCGCTCGCAGAGCACGCTACTCCAATGCACCAAACCTACAGTTTCCTGCCCGCCGAGAGTCGGAAGGGCCTTCGGCTCAACAGTCGTGAGCGCCCTCGCGTCGTATTTGACGTTGCCGTGAGCTCCAAGGTGTCCACGTTTATCGAAAGAACCTGTGGTGGTGCTCGTTCCGACAGTTCCGGCCATCTGCCGCGCGCCCGCGGGGCTCAGCGCCCATTTCCCCGACCTCGTCGGCTTCTGCGAGGGCGCCCGGGGACCGTCGCGACGCGTTGGCGAGGCGGATCGACGACGCGGATGGCGATGGTCGCACCCGCTTCTGATCGCACATTGGGGTGGGAATCTGGGACCGTTGCCGCCCAGATACACAGCGATTCGCCAGTGATTTGGCGGGTCTTGTCGCTTGACATGTTCGACCAGTCAGAGCAGGATTGCTGCCTGATGGGCGAAGTGCGTTTCAGTTGTCCGCCGGATCTGATGAAGGCCCTCGTGGTCACGAGTGGAATCGACGCTGCCATTGAAACGGGTACTTTCGAAGCCGAAGGCACGCTCTTGCTACGCGAGGCCGTCTCGCGTGTGTGGACTGTCGAGTTGGACGAGGCTCTTTATGAGCGTGCCATCACCGATCACGGCGACCGGGCTGGCATCACGTTCCTCCTCGGGTCTTCCGACGAAGTGCTCACGAAGCTGCTGGCAGAGGTCGACGAGCCCGTGGTCTTCTGGCTGGACGCGCACGGTGGAATGGTCGACCATCGGTCGCGGGACGTCCTCAACCCGGCCGGCGAGAACACACAGTGCCCATTGATCGGCGAGCTGCAAGCGATTAGGTCGTTTCGTCACGCGGCGGCGTCATGCATACTCATCGACGACGCGCGGGTATTTCTCGGGCCACTGCCACAGCTTCGGGCAGGAGATTGGCCATCGTTGGTAGACGTCATCGACCTGCTCCGAACCGATGCGGATCGGTACATCACGATTCTCGACGACGTCGTCATCGCAGTGCCGGCGAGCTTGCGACCGGTAGTCGACGAGTGGTGGCTCAGCCAGATCACTGGGCGGGATGGCCGGGACGCTCATCAGCAGGCCCTGTGGGAGGCGCACAACCCCAAGCCGCGTGTGGCCGCTCGCCTGTTGATCAAGAGCGTGACGCCGATGTTCCTACGACGGGCGTACGAACGGCACCGCTGACCAGCCCTCAGCCGAACGTATTCTCCGGGAGCCCTATCGGAGCGCGGCCAGGAACCCATACGGCCCAGTTCATTGAGAAGGTCCCCACTATCGCCAGTGCCAAACCGAGCCCTCAGGCGACTGGTACGTTTCGCTCGTGGTGACGCCCGCTGCAGACCTGTCCCTCGTGGTCGTCGCGTATCACCGGCCTGCTTGCCTTGAGCGGTTACTCGAAGGGCTCGACGGCACGGGGATTGCGATCGTCGTGGTGGACGTTGAAGCCGATCGGGAAATCGACGAGATAAGTCGACGCCACAGTGCTTCAGTGGTCACAATCGAAGGCAACCCCGGCTATGCAGCGGCCGTGAACGCTGGCGCGCGGGCGGTCGAGACCGAATATTTGGTCTTTTCTAACGACGACGTCATCGTTCCGGCCGACTCGCTCGAAGCGCTGGGCGCGGCCTTGCGGGACGGGTCCGCGGACGTTGCCGTTCCACGGGTGCAAGACGACCACGGATCACAAGTGCGGACCGTGCAAAGCGCTCCAGGCCTCGGCCGGTTCCTCGCCGAGTGGGTCCTGCTCCCCGATCGCCCGCTGCCCCTGCCCGGAATCCGGATCGAAAAGTGGCGCCAGCCTTCCGGGCAGGAGCTCATCGGCGCCGCGTCTGCGATGGTGGTCGCGACTCGAACGTCTCTGCTGCGCGAACGGAAGCTTCCCGAGGCCTACACACTGTATTGGGAGGAATCGGAGTGGTTCCATTGGCTGAGGATCGGCGGATTTTCCGTCGCTTACTGCCCGGAAGCCCTCATCACTGACCTCGGGGGTCGAGCAGTGCTTTACCCCGACAAGTGCAGGTTGCTTGCTCGTAATGCCGTGAGATACTTCAGGCGCACAAGGGGCCGCCTACAAGCAGCGGTCGCGTGGGTTCTCGTAATCGTGTGGCAACTGCGGCTGGTTGCGATGGCTCTCGTCCGAGTCGCCCTTCGGCGGCCGGGTTCGTCCGAGGCGCTCCGGTGCCGCGTCGCCGGGCTCGGAGCAGCCGCGCAAGCGTGGCGAGAAGTCACGGCCCACGCCAACTCCACCACCAAGACCTGAGGCTTCCGGGCGGGATCGTCGGTTTCGACGCCTGCTCTCCTGACGTGCTCAGGCGATCGCAACTGCAGCCCGCACCCCTGCCACGAACTTCTCGTGATTCGAGAGGACAAACCGGCGTGCCCCATTTGCAATTTCTGCACGGGAACCCTCATCGAGTCCGAGCAGTGCTTCTCGCCATCGAGATACTGGGGCCTGCGGCTCAAGGAGCAGTCCGGTACCTTCGGGCACCTGCTCCGGAATGCCGCCGACGCGGCTGGCCAACACAACGCATCCCATCGCCTGAGCAAGCGTGACCGCGGCCGACTGGGAAGCGCGGGTATAGGGCAGAACGGCGGCCTGGGCTTGCGACACGGTGCTGGCGAGCTCCGCGTCACTCAGGAAACGCGACACGCACACAGCGCCGGGCAGGCGTTCCGGAGCGCCGGTTCCGACGAGGGCAAATCTCCACCCCGGGACACCGGAGCGCACCAGATCTGTGACGACCGGGGTGCCCTTGTAGGAGCGGTTCAAGTGTCCGAACTGCAAGGCAAGTGGCTCCGGGGCGGATGGGACAACTGGGTCGACATCCCCGGCCTGGTCGACGACGGCGCTTGGGATCGGAAGAGGGATCGTCTCGATCGGGAGCTTCCCGACAGCGCTGCTGAGCGCGTCGGCCACAAATCGCGTGTGGCAAACGACCAGGTCCGCATGCCTAAGTTCGCCAGCCAAAAACGGCCGCTGCTGCCGTGGCGCGTATCTTGTCTCCGGTTCGTGAGCCACGACGACGACGAAGACCCGGTGACGACGCGCGGTGACCACAACCGGGATCTCGAATTCGGGGAGCACGTAGTTCTGGATGATTACGACGTCAGGCCTGGACCGGGCGATGTGACGGCTTGCCGCCCAGACCACGCCCAGGTGCTCTGACATCGCTGCGGTGGTCGCCAGATGGGGTATCGGAAGTACCGCCGCACCGTGGTGGGCCTCGGAGAGCTGCCGCGAAGGGCGCGTGGCAAGGCTCACGCTGTGGCCCGCCCCCAAAAGGGCCCGTATCCACTCGTCGGATGTCTGGGCGATCCCTCCTCGACCGAGCCAGTCGACGAGAAGGACCTTCACTCGCGCGTCCCCGACGGACCGAGGATTCCGCGCATGAAGCCCAGACCCCAGGCAGCGTGCATGGTGGGGAACGCAGCGAGCAAACTGGGGACTGCCGCAGGGTCCCGGGTGAGCTCGAGTGCCCCTCTGCCCAGGATGACCGTCGCGTACGCGGCCAGGACCTCCTGTCGCCACGGACTGACGAGACCCGCAAACAGGGCGGGAACCGCTAGTTGGCGGTAAGAGAGGGAGCTGGGATGCTTGCGAATCGTGCGGGCGCGGTTGCGCCCGTAACGATAGAACTGGCGTGCGAGGGCATTGAGGCCCTCGCGCCCCAGGTAGACGGACTTGATCGAGGGATCGAGGTAGACCCCACCAAACTGTTGGGCGCGCCACGCGAGCTCAGCGTCCTCGTTGCCACCTGACCATTCGTCGTAGCCGCCGATCTCATGAATAGTGCTGGCGCGAAATGCCCCCAGATAGACGGTGTCAACGAACCGGGGCTCTCCGCCCTCGCGCCGGAAGGCCGCCGGACCCGCGCCGAATCGGGAGGTCATAGCCGCGACGATGCCGCGCTGGGCGGCGCTGTGAGCCTCATACCTCATTTGACCACCGACGATCGCAGCCTGAGATCGAGCGAGTGCTTCGACGCAGCGCTCGACGTAGTCGGGCGCGAGCTTGGTTCGTGCGTCCACCCTCACGATGATCTCGCCAGTGCTGGCCGCGATGGCGGCGTTCAGTCCAGCTGGGCGGATACGCCGCGGGTTGTCGACAACGATGACCTTGGCGAACTTCGCCGCCTCCGTCCGGGTGCGGTCCGTCGAACCGCCGTCGGCGACGACCACCTGGACGATTGCGGGGTATGTCTGCTCGGCGACGGAGCCCAGACACCGGCCCAGCAGGGCCTCCTCGTTGAGGACGGGGAGGACGATCGAGACCAAGGGGCGCTCGGGCGGCGCACTGGATCCGTCGGGTTCGGTCGACTCAGTCTCCCTGGGCACGGGCAAGATCCTCCTAGCCGTGCAAGCTTGCCAGATGGGACGACCAATACGGACGATCCCGTTGACTCACCTGGCCTTCAGCCAGGAGCATCCGCGTCGGCAGGTGGTGCTGATGGTAGGTTCGTTTTGTCGAGCGATCAGTCCAGCAGCCGAGCAGTGTGACGCCAGGCGTTTCCACGATCGGAGCGCTGGCCGAGGCTTGGTGGCAGAAATGCCAGGCCCATCGGTGCGCTTCTGGTCGTGCGGATGCTGACGAGCGTGAGCTACTGCTTCACGCTCTCCAGACCGCGCGGGCGCGGCGCACTACCGACAAGACGCCGACCGCAGATCCGGCAAGCCCGGCGGTCCCGATTGAACGGCGACGTAATCTCGCCGCCGCGGCAACCCGGTGGGGCACGCGAGTCGGATCCCCCGTGCTCGTCGTGGAACAACTCGTCCAGCTCCGGACGATGTTCGCGACCGAGTCTGGCCAGCGCACAATCAATCGACTGATCGACCTCACTATGGTCAACGCCTGCCGCGGCGCCACCGACGAGCTTCAACGGGCGGCCTTCAGTGATCCCCTGACCGGCTGTGCGAACAGGCGCGCCTTCGAGCGTGACTTCGAGCGGGAGCTGGCACGCTGCGCGCGTGCCGAGCTCGACCTGAGCGTGGTCGCCATCGACCTCGACGGGCTGAAGGTGGTCAACGACACCGCGGGCCACGCGGCCGGGGACGAGCGACTGATCCTGCTCGTCGACGTCTTGCGCAAAGCGCTGCGGAGCATGGACGGCATCTACCGCCTGGGTGGGGATGAGTTTGGCCTAGTGCTGCCGGACACGTCCCCGGACGATGCCCTCGTGCTCATCGCGCGGGCTGTCTCCCTCGGGGCGCCGCCCTTCAGCTGGGGTACAGCCAGCTATCTCTCGACCGGATGCGGCGGCATGGCCGAGCTACTGGCGGTCGCGGATGCGGACCTGTATGCGAAGCGTCGAGCTGTGCGGTCCTCCTCGGCATGGCGCGACTCGCGCGAGGCCCTCGCCCCGATAGTTCACACGAGCGGCCAGGGATAAGCCCTGTAGCCATCTGGAGGTTCGGGGAACCTCTGCCGTAGTAGCAGGGCCGCGGCCCGCTCTCTTAGAGCGTCGCACTCGCGTTCGGAAAGCAGCTCGCCGACGCCCACCGGTACGCCGCCGACAACGAGCTCGCAGCCCGCTAGCACGCTCGACGGCAGTGTCTCGCCGGCGAAGTCCCACATGACCGTTCTGAGCTTCGTCTCCGAGTGAAAGCTCAACCCGTTGTCGATCGCCCAAATGTGGTCCGCGCTGTCGAGAATGAGGTGCCCACCCTTGCGGTCGCCGCTGTTCGCGAGCAGGTCGAACGCCGCTATCTCTCGGAGTTGCTCGCGGTAGGCGGGCTCGTCGATCAAGGTGAAGTAGTGCTCTGAAAAGTCCGCTTCGACGAAGCGCTGCAGTGAGCCCTCACCGTGTGGGCCGTCGCCACGCAGCACCGTCTCCGGCACCCTTTCAAGCCCGAGCGCCGCCGACAACTCGTAAGCGGCCACCTCTCGGCGGAAAAGGCCAGCCGAGTAGTCCCGCAACGGGCGCTCGCCACGCCCCGGCTTGTACACGGCAAGCTTTTCGGTCCTGCCCAAGCGAACCTTCGCGAGGAACGAATAGTTGGAGCTCCACGGAAGCCTCCCCGCGAGCTCGAGCTCTCCCCTACTGAGAAGCTCGACCCAGTCAGGTCCGCTCAAGTCAGTGGCGGGCGGTGGCCGTTCGTCCTCGGGCACAGATGGCCCCTCGCATCGAGCGGGTACCCGCACAGCGGGCAAGGGGGCCGGCCGGCCTCGACAAGCTCCGTGCCTCGAATGGCCAGCGCAGCGGCCTGCTCCCGCGTCATTGCCAACCGAACTGTCGCGCCTGCGCCGACGCCGGGGTCCATCTCGTCCCCAAGGCCCAACAGAGCCTCGATATCGGCCTCGACCTCGATTTCGACGAGTTCATCCGCCACTAGCACGACCCGGTCCAAATCGGGGTCGTAAGTCACACCGAGCGAGCGGACCACGAACTCCGGCTCTCCGAACGGCTCCAGCGCCAGCTCCTCGCCGCTGGGCAGATGACCTGGCCTCTCCAACTCGGCGAGCATTCGGCCCAAGTGGCGTGAAAGGGCCGACACCTGCGCTTTCTCGAGCTTGAGGGTCTTCAGGGTCAACCCCTCGCGCGCCTGGAGCAGGAACACGCGCTCTCCGATGGGACCCACCGTGCCGACTGTCACCCGATCCGGGTTCGCCAGCTCGAACTCGCCTGTCATCGCGACACCTCGCGGAGCCTCGTCAATCCCAGGGGTGCCGCCTCCGACCCCATGGACACCACGGCCGGCCCCTCGGCGGAGTACAGGACGGTGCTGACCGAACAGGGCACGATCACGAGCCGATGAAGGTGGTCAAGAGGAAGGCCGAGAGCGCTCACCAGGGCGGCCTTGATGGAGTCCGCGTGGGAAACGGCTACGACGATCTCGCCTGGATGCGCCCTGCAAAGCTCACGAACCGTCTCGCCGACGCGCGACTCGAGCTCGAGAAAAGATTCGCCGTCGGGAAACCGGAACCCCGACGGCCACCGCTCGGCCATCTTCCACTCGGCGAGCCTGCGCAGCTTGGCCAGCGGCTCACCGGTCCAATCCCCGAAATCGCATTCGAGCAGGCCGGAGGAGATGGACACGGGCTTGCCGACGCGGTTCGCGATGACGGAGGCCGTCTCCTTTGCCCGCTCGAGCGGGGAGGAGTACACAGCCGACACCGCGATTTTCGCGAACGAATCTCCGACGCTCGTCGCCTCGTCGAGACCCTTGTCGGACAGGTGCAGGCCGGGCGTACGACCGGAGAGGATCCTGCCCGTCGCCGCCGTTGTCCCGTGCCGGACAAAGCACACAGCCGTCGCAAGAGTCTTCGGCATGTTTGACACCGTAGCCTTTGCTTCGTGCCATCAGCCCTCCAGGACCTCAATCGCATAAGTGCTGAAGTCGTGAACTGCTCGCGCTGTCCAAGGCTCGTGGCCTGGCGCGACAAGACGGCCTCGAACCCGCCGGCCTCCCATGCACAGGAGCAATACTGGGCCCGGCCGCTGCCCGGTTTTGGCGATCCGAAGGCTCGGCTAGTGCTGGTCGGTCTCGCTCCTGCGGCGCACGGGGGCAACCGAACAGGCCGGATGTTCACCGGAGATCGTTCCGGCGACTTCCTCTTCGCGGCCTTGCATCGGGCCGGATACGCGAACCAGCCTCTCAGCCGGTCGATCGACGACGGTCTTGCCCTTCGGGGGGCGTGGGTGACATCTGCGGTGCGCTGCGCTCCGCCTGACAACAAGCCCTTGCCGGCCGAGCGAGAAGCCTGCATCGGCTATCTATCCTCCGAGCTGCGAGCGCTCAGGAACGCCAGAGTGCTCCTGGCGCTGGGCGCGTTCGCGTACCAGGCGCTGTTGCTGCTGCCGGAACTCGGGCGGACAGCCGGCGCGCGCAAGGAACCGTTCGCCCATGGCCTCGAGGTACCATTGGCGCGGCGCGTCGATAATTCCGGGCACTCGTCTGCCATCGGCCCGCGGGTGTTGTTGTGCGCATACCATCCGAGTCAGCGCAACGTGTCCACCGGACTGCTGACAGCTGAGATGTTCGACCGCGTACTGGCCCGCGCCGGCGAGCTGAGCTCCTGAACCGAGTTAGGCGCTGACGGCCGCTGTCCTGCCAGCCGCCGGATCGGCGTCCTCGGGCCACCTACGGCGGCTCGCCCGGGCGAGCTTGTGGAGCAAGGCGACCGCATCGGGATCCTCGTCGACCGCAGACCGGACCTCAATCGCGCCGGCAGCCTGCATGTCCGCGATCAGGTCCCGGCCCTTGTCGGTCCTGATCAGGGTGAGGGTCCACTTGGGGAAGGCCCCGATCCCGCCCGTCGACACGTCGGCGTGCTGAGCGGCGAAGTCAGGACAGTGCTTGCAACCCTCTCTCGTCCACTCGTGCGCCTCCTTGAGCGGAACCTCGTGCAACGTTCCGTCGCGGGTCCAGATCTGGAAGACGCCCTTGATGTTCATCTTCACGATGTCCTCGCGCTTGATCCCGTAGCGAGCCTCGAACAGCTCGGGGAAGATCGAGTCGTTGAAGGTCTTCGAGCACAGCAGTCCGATCGACAGCACGAAGCGCCGCGCCACTTTGCCGGCTCTGTGCGCTGACATCGTGGCCGGTGCCGCGGCCTGGCATCCAGTGCCGACGAGCGCGATGCGCTCGGCGCCGCCCTCGATCGCGCTCGCGTACGCAATCGGGTTCGCGCAATAGGTGTAGCGGGAACCGGCAGACGCGATCACCTCGGCGCGGTTGCGGGCCACGCCGGGCGTCGCCTTCCACGTCGAACCGTCACCCTCGAGGTTCGAAACAAGAGCCGCATCGATGATGTCGTGCTCGAGTGCCCAGATGACGATCGCCGAAACCAAACCACCGTCCTGGCTGGCCTCCAAAAGCTCGGGGTCGGTGGTGCGAGCCAGGATCACGTCCTGAGTGACTCCATAGACCTCGCCCTCCTCCCTCGGACGGCCAAACAGGAACGTGTCTACCTCGGGTTCCCATGAACGGAAGCGAGGGCAGGCTCGGGTGCAAAGGGTGCAGCCCTTCTCACCATGGGTGCAGTCCTCTGCACCGCCCATCTCGGCAACGTGGAAGGGGCGGTATACGCCATTCTTGTCGTCGTAGCCGAGCACGTCATAAGGACAGACGACCACGCAGGCCGAGCAACCTGAACACAGACCAGAAGTGACGACCTCCTGGTACAGGTGTGACCAGTAGAGCTTTTCGGGGGGCATGAAATTCACCTTACCATCACCCTAGGAGGGCTCCGCCAGACGGGGCAGGACGCCCTCTCGGAAGCACTCGGCCCTTCCTCGTGCAGGAAAGAGACCATCCCGGAGTAGCGCCACTACCGGTTGACAAGCCGGAAATCCCGAGAATGCGCCCAGCATCGCGCTTACACAGTCAAATGGCGTCGCGACGCGGGCGAGTCGCGAGCGCCCGATGATCCTCCGGTGGGTCGGAAGCCCCGACGAGGCCCCCCGACTCTCGCGAGGCGGCGGGCCTCGGCCGGGAGGACGATGTCGGGCGAGCCCTGGAGCGGGCCACCCGACCAAGCTCGTACCTCACAGGTTGGCATGTCATTGTCCGGGAACTCGGGAACCAGTCGCAATGGGGCTCATGGGTCGACATCGAGTGCGCCCGAAAACCAGCTGGGGCCTTATGGACGGGGGTTACTTGACCTCGTGCTGTCACGGTAGTGTTGCACGCCAAGACCGCTCGCACGCAGCCTGAGCGCTGTCCAGAGCGTGATGATTTGAGCACGCCGCGATAGTGCAGTTGCCACGATGAGACGAACGCCACGAAGCAGGGCTCCCAATCCCAACGACAGCCCCGCTCCTCCTGGATGGTCGGCGAAGACGCTTCTGGGAGCTCACGTTCGCAAGCCAGAAGACGTCGCGTAGTTCCGAAATCGTCCCCACCGACCGGAGTCGGGAGGCGCCCCGTCTAGCGCCGACACGGGCAGATGACACCGCAACTCGGTTGGCGTGAGCCGCTGTGGGCACCTCCGGACGTCTCTCACCGAACATCTTTGAGAGCACTATGCACACCACACGGCACCGTCCTTGGAGATTACCCTTGGCCGAAGTGGCCCCGATAGAGCCGATAGAGCAGCCTCGTCAACCGCCATCGGAAGAGCCGAGAAACTTGCTGCTGAGCTCGAGTGGGAGTGATGGATAATTCGGTAATTGATGCAGAGCGAGCTGGACGGATTCCGAAACAGCAGGCAGATCACCCGAGAATGGCCGTTGGCATAGATGCTGTTGTCATCACCGAGGTGCAATCGGCCTTGTCACTCTTTGGCAACCGTTACCTCACCAGGGTGTTTACTCCTCACGAAATAGCGTGTGCGTCAGATGGAAAGGAGCTGCGGGCGTTTGATCTCGCCGTCTGTTTTGCCGCGAAGGAGGCGACACTGAAAGCCCTGGGACCGAATGTCTATATCCCGCCTTGGCAATCGATCGAGGTTCACCACGAGACGAACGCCACGTGCTGCGTGAGGCTCAGTGGCCTAGCGGCCGAGTTAGCCAGCCGGGCGCGTCTGAGCCGGTTCGTCGTGAGCTTCGACCACCTCGAGAATCTAGCCATCGCTGTCGTGTTCGCTGCCGAGGGAACCTGCCCTTGATCACGAACAACTCACCGGATTTTCTCGCTTACGCCCTGGCGGTTGATACCCGAAGCGACGGCCTCTGTTGAAAGCCTGGCGCGGTAGGAGATGAGTCTAAGTTTCCGACAGCGGCCGGAAATGGGCGCAAACGTGCCCGTGGCTCATACAAACTGAGTGGGCTTTGGGCGGAACGAATCACGCGCGCGTTGCTCAGCACAAATCGGTTTAACTCCGATCGATGGCCGCGGGGAGTAAGCCGGCTCTGGCCGTCACCGCGGCGGCCTCCGAGCGCTGAACGTGCCCAGAGTAACTCCGGGTGAACTCCAGCCGCGTAATAATGGTGCTCCGCGAGGCCTCGGGATGCCTGTGTGATAACGATCACACTTGCATCTCAACGCGTCGTGCGCTCCCGAGACGGGGCTGTGTGTTAACGCGAGGACATCCGAGAAGATGAAGCTTTGAACGCAATCCCAATTTGGTTCGGACCGGCTAACCGGCCCCTCTTCGGCTGGCTCTACCTTCCAGAGAAGGCAAGCGCCGGGGTAGTGCTCTGCAGGCCCATCGGTGTAGAAGCGTTGTCATCTCACCGCGCCTATCGATGTCTTGCCGAGGATTTGGCAAGTTTAGGAGTAGTGACGCTCCAGTTCGACTACACAGGCACGGGTGACTCGGCGGGAGATCTTGCTGACTTGATCACCACGGATACCTGGCTGTCAGACATACGTGCCGCCACCGAATACGTGAGGCAGACGGGGGTCTCTCGCGTTGGGATGGTCGGTCTCAGACTCGGTGCGACCCTGGCCGCGAATTCTGCTGTTGGCAACATCGAAGCGCTGGTGCTGTGGGATCCCTGCGACACTGGGCGTCGTTTTCTCCGAGAACAGCGCATGCTTGCTGCTGCTATGGACACGACGCCCGCAGAAGGCTCGACATTGGACGGAAGAGTCGAGATCCCAGGTCTCCTGCTCCCGGCAGGCGTCGCTGAAGCCATAAGCGCTCTTAGCCTCGAAGTGCCCGCGGGCTCGTTGGCTAGGCATTTGCTGCTGATCAACCGGCCTGACCGACCTTCCAACGCGCAGGTCCTGAAAAGGTTGTCGACGGAGAACCTCGAGCGCGGCGAGGCGGTTGGTCAGGAGCAGTTCATTGACGTGCAGCCCGGCGACGCAATCATACCCGAGCACGTGATCGCCCACATAGCGTCGTGGCTGTCGCGGATGCTCCACATTGACGCCGACGCGGACATCGTTCCGACTCAACCGGAGCCTTTCTGCCAGGCCGCAGTTCTTCGACCTCGGGACGGCCGCTCTGTCGTGGAACGAACTGTGCGAATTGGCCCTGACTGTCTCTTCGGAATCCTCACGGAGCCGCAAGACGCAGAACTCGCTCCTATGCGAGCAGTACTGCTTGTAAACACTGGGATGCTTCCACATTCAGGGCCGGCCCGTGTGTGGGTCGAGCTAGCGCGAAGCTGGGCTGCGCGGAATATGCGCGTGCTCCGCGTCGATCTTGGTGGGCTCGGTGACAGCCCGACACGGCCTGGCCGGCATCCTGACGTTTTGTTCCCAGCTGAAGCTGCCGAAGACCTAATCGACGCAGCACGCTTCATGGCTCCCGAAGACCCTGGTGGAGTCGTGCCCGTCGGACTTTGTTCGGGTGCCTACCACATCTTGGAAGCCGGTTTGTCGCTGAGATTTCGTGAGGCATGGCTCATCAACCCGGGAGCGCCACGGGATCCGCTTGCGACTCGCGCGAGGGACTCCTTGGGACCGCGTCAACAGGCTATTCGACCACTTAGCCCAATTGCTAAGCGATTCAGAGCGAGCGGAGAGTTGGCACGGGTAAGCAGCGCAATCCTGCCAGCCGCGGGGTGGTGGGTGCTTGACAAGATTCGGGCGTATCCGTCTCTCGGCGGAGCACTCGCAACCGCCGTCGACAACGGCACCGAGCTGCTCGTGATCTGCGCGAAACCCGAGTTCTCCGTGCTCGAAAAGCGTTCCCGTTGGCTCGTGAGGCGGCTCCAACGGTCAGGACGCTGCCATTTCAAAGTCGCTAGCTCTGCAGAACACTCGCTGTTCAACTTTGCCGGACGCTCAGAAGTCATGGAGCTGCTCAGTGCCCAGGCACTTCAGAACCTGGTCCCGAATTCCAAGCTTCCCAAGTTCAAGTCCGATACAAAGCACTCTCAGACTGGACATACAACACGGCTGAGCTAGAGCGAGTGGTTCGCGCGGCAGTAGCCTCGTCGGGCCCTAGAGATGATCAAGCCACATTCGGCTGGGTGCAGCCGAAAACACCGTCAATGCCCTGAAGTTTCATCCAGCAGTTGATCGATCGCACTTTGGATCGAGTGGATTGACTCGAACGTGCTCTTCCTTAACATTTGCTCCGGAAACTCCACGCCGAAGGCGCCCTCGATAGCTAGCATCACACTCACAGTGGCGTGCGAGGTCATGCCGAGTCGAAAAAGATCAGCCTCATCGCTGAGACCAGCCGCATCGACAACCAGTCGTGCGTGCTTGCGAAGCACGCCCCTTATCTCCTCAGTAACCGTGGACTCCTCCTGTCCCACTGACGTCTCCTTCAGCTGGGGTCACATCACCGAAACTTCAGATTATCGTCTATGTAGTCGCGACAGCTGAGGCGTCCTGTCGCCAGGCACGCTTGGACCGACCCCTTCCAAGTGCTCACTCAGCGAGGGCCGCTAGGACCTTGGCGGCGTGCCCATCGGCGCGCACGTTGTACCAGGCCCGCTCGATGCGGCCATCCTTGCCCACGAGAAACGTCGATCGGATGACCCCGACGATCTCGTGGCCGTATATCGACTTGGTGCCCCACGCGCCGTACTGGGTCATCACCTCGCGCTCCGGGTCGCTCAGCAGAGAGATGCGCAGGCCATGCTTCGCAGATCCCGAGCACCTCGACGCCGAGCGTCGCGTAGTCCTCGACGAAGTCGCTGAACTGACGGGCTTCTTTGGTGCACGCAGGCGTGTCGTCGGCAGGGTAGAAGTAGATCACTACCCTCCGGCCAAGGTAGTCCTGGAGCCTGACGACCTTGCCGTCTTGGTCAGGCAGGGAGAACAGGGGGGCTGCATCGCCTTCGTCCAAAGTTGTCATGCCGCCATGATCGCGCCGGCAGCCGTGTTCCTGGTGCTATGCGATCGCCAGTACCCTTGGTGGAGACAGTGAGGAAGTGCATGACGATAGACACGAAAGTCGGGACCACGTTCTCTGGTCTCGGTGTTGCGCCCGAACTGGTCGAGGCGTTGGAAAGCCAAGGCATCAGGCGCCCCTTCCCCGTTCAAGTGCTTACGATCGAAGACGCGCTGGCGGGTCGCGACGTTTGCGGGAAGGCGAAGACGGGATCTGGCAAGACACTCGCGTTCGGGCTGCCGATGCTCATGCGAACTCCCCGGGGTGAATCGGGAGCACCGACGTCGCTCGTGCTCGTCCCAACTCGCGAGCTCGCCGTCCAGGTGGCCGAGGTGCTCGAGATTCTCGCCAAGGCGGTCGACCGGCGGGTACTCCCCGTCTACGGCGGCACCGACCTCGATCGCCAGTCCAGGCAGCTCGCCGCAGGAGTCGACGTCGTCGTGGCGACGCCCGGTCGCCTCATCGACCTAGCGGACCGAAAGGTAGTTCGGCTGGACAAGATATCGACCCTCGTCGTCGACGAGGCAGATCGCATGGCAGACATGGGCTTCCTGCCCCAGGTCGAGTGGCTCCTGCGGCTCATGCCGGCCGAGCGCCAGACCCTGCTGTTCTCGGCAACACTCGATTCGGCAGTTGACCAGGTCGTACGGCGGTATTTGCGGGACCCTGTCCTCCACGAGGTGCAGGCCAAACAGGTCACGGTCGAGGAGATGGAGCACCGTTTCTTGAAGGTGCACCAGCTCGACAAGGCAAAGGTGTGCGCCGCCATCGTCGGGGGGTCGACCAAGGCCTTGTGCTTCTGCCGGACCAAGCGGGGGGCGGATCGTCTCGTGGATGAGCTCCGCAGGGAAGGAGTTCGTGCGGCTGCCATTCATGGCGACCTGAGGCAGGCGGCTCGCGAGAAGGCGCTCGATGACTTCGCAAAGGGCAAGCTGCGAGCGCTTGTCGCGACTGACGTGGCTGCTCGGGGCCTGGACATCGACGGGGTCGATGTCGTCGTCCATTACGACCCGCCCGAAGATCACAAGGCCTACCTCCACCGCTCTGGACGCACGGCCCGCGCAGGTGAGGGAGGCGTGGCGGTGACGCTGGTCCTCTGGGACCAAGAGCTGGCCGTGGAAAGACTCCAGCGCCGCCTTGGCCTCCGACTCCCACTCGCGGAGATCTTCTCGAACGACCCGCGGCTCTCCAAGCTGGCTGACTGGTCGCCCGAGCCGCTCGAGACGTGACCGCCGACCGCCTCTATTTCCGCCAGTTGCTGGCCGGCCGAGACCTCGCCAGGGACGACCGCTTGGCCCGGCGGATGGTGAATTTCGTCTACCTGATCGGGGATGTTGAGACGGGTGAGGCCGTCGCCGTCGATCCCGCCTACGCTCCCGGCGACGTGATCGCCATCCTTGGGGAGGACGGGATGCGCCTGAGCGGGGTGCTCGCCACGCACTACCATGCCGACCACGTCGGAGGCGACCTGTTCGGACGGGAGGTCGCGGGGATTGCCGCCCTGCTTGAGCAGATCCAGGTCCCGATCCACGTGCACCAGGACGAGGCGGCATGGGTCGAGCGCTCGACCGGGGTCGGGCGCGCGGAATTGGTCGCCCACGTGAGCGACGACATCGTCCGGGTAGGCGAGATCGAGATCCGGATTATCCACACTCCAGGCCACACTCCGGGCAGTCAGTGCTTCCTCGTCGACGGCCACCTCGTGGCTGGTGACACGCTCTTTCTCCAGGGCTGCGGCCGTACAGATCTTCCGGGTAGCGACCCCTCCGCCATGTACGACAGCCTCGTCAACCGCTTGTCGAAGCTTCCCGACGACACCCTCGTGTACCCAGGACATCTCTACTCCGCCAAGGAATGCGCGTCCCTCGGGGAGACCAAACGGCGGAACCCCGTGTTGTCTCCCCGCAGCCCGGAAGCCTGGCTCGGACTGTTCGGCGGCTAGGCAGCCGGGCGACTCGTCACGGCCGACCTCACCGACGACGTAACAACCATGCTCGAGCTGCCGGACTCACCCTCTGGGAATTCGGCCCTCACAACGGGGCGCATGGGGCGTCGGGTACGCTGTGCCGGCATTGCTCGACCTTCCGGCTCGCGCTGGAGACGTTACAAAAGGCACGCAGGGCGTAAACCAATCGTAAAGTACGTGCCAGCCGGGCTAGCCCTGGCCGGCCCCCGTAGCTCAGGGGACAGAGCAGCGGTTTCCTAAACCGCGTGTCGCAGGTTCGAGTCCTGCCGGGGGCGCTGGGCGCTGGGCGCTGGGAGATTTTCACAGTTCAGCTGCATTTATCTTCACATTTGGGTGTGACAGTCCGTCGCGGTAACGATGTCGTGGCCGGTCTGGCCCTTGAGCTCCGCGGGCCTGCCCGTGTCCTCACTGGCGACCGGGACTACTGAGAGACGCCCCCTCCGACGAGATCCCGGAGGCTCTGGCGCCGTCGCCGTCTTGTCCTCGGCTCGAGCCTGGCCGCTTTGCGCCTTTGTTCCTCAGTTGCGCGGTCACAAAAGGCGTCGGAGACGGCGAGGTTGCGCACGACGAGGGCACAGGTGAGGGACAAGCTGATCGGCACGAGCCCCATGAGACGGCACCAGCCCTTGGCGACGTCGATGCTGGCGGGGTCTTTCACCCTCGAGTTCGAACGCTCGACGGCAGTGCGGCGCGCATAGGAGCGCCGGTGGGCCTTGGACGGGTAGTCGTGTTTCTGGGCGGTCTTGGCGTTGACGCTCGGGGGCACCGTGATGGTCTGCTGCACACAGCATCTCGGAGCTGGCCGTGGGGCGAAGACGACCTCGGGACGGTCAAAGGAGAGCTCCATCGAGCCGGTGCGCAACGGGCAGCGGCACTTTCCCATGACGGCCGGGCACAAGACGCGGTGGTATCCATCAGCGTCGTCAGCCGAGATCCGCCCGAGCTCGTAGCAGGACAGCTCCGCGCTCAGGCGGTCGTGCGCCTCGACCTCGGCCGAGCAGGCGTCGCGGGCAAGCGGGCCGAGCTCGAAGAGCCCCTTCGGGGTGGCCGGGCAGTACAAGGCGCCGTTGTGCAAGATCGCACCGGCAAAGGTGCCCTGCGGGCCGCGGTCGTTCGGGTGAAGGTCCATGACTCACTTGGCCCCGAGCGCCCGCATCGGCAGGGCAAAACACTCGGCTCTGCGGTGCGCATAACCGCAGTCCGCGAGCACGTCGCCGATGGGGACTCCTGTGGCGCAAAGGTGCTCTAGGGCCGCGACGATGCTCGGCACCGGGTCGAGACGACAGGAGCTGAGCGCCATGGCCCGCACGAGCTCTGGGACACGAGGTCCGCCCTCGTCGCCCACCATCGTCGCGAGCGAAAAGTAGTAGCCGAAGAACAGCTCGTCCTTCTGCCCCGGGCCTTTGCCGCGCCGGTGCCCCCAGGAGGCCTCGGGATCGGCACAGTCACCGCCCCTTCTGGGCGGTGGTCTCGAGAAGCTCTCTATGTCCGACCAGTCGACGGCGAGCGAGCTCGAAGCCGACTGCGCCCAACCCGGCACGCTTGACCCCAACAGGGCCATCTGCAGGCCCTCCAACAGTGCCGAGTCGGCCCCGTCGGGCCTGTCTTTTCCGAGCACGGCGCAGACAAGTGAGTTCGTGTACTCGACCTGGCGATAGGTGAGCAGGTGGGAGCCTCTTCGCGTAAAGACGAGAACGCCGAGGCGCAGGCGGTCCTCGGCTCCAAGACCCAAGAGGGCGTCGTGGACGCGGGACAGGTGTGCCGGGCGGTGATCAGCCGCGGCCAGCAACATGCCGAGCAACAAGGTCCGCACCGAAAGCTGGCGGGCTCGCACACCTCTGGGGAGCCCGTCCTCGATCGCTGCGATGGCCTCTTTGACCGAGGGGCCGTCCAAGACCGCCTCGAGACGGCAAGCTCCGATCACCGCACGGGCCCTCGGCAAAGAAGAGCCACGGCTTGTCGCTCAGATGGGCTCGCCAGCTCTGCCACGAGGTCGCCGAGGCGCTGCGAGCAGGTGACCCCGGCCGCGTCCATGAAGGCACGAGGACCGATCCTCGCGGCCATGGCCACCAAGAAGCTCGACCGCAACCTAGAGAGATCGATCCGTGCGAGGTCATCCCCCCCGGCAAGGCCAGAAACGAGGTTGTTCGTCACGTTGCGTCGTCTCGCGTCGCTCCCGCCGATGATGTAGCCGCCACCGGCAAAGCCGGCCGCCTCCACGAGGCGCTCTTGGAAGGCGCAAAGGACAGGCACGGCGCGTGGCCTCTTGCCCTTGACCACGACGAGCACGCCGCCCGAGCGCACGACGACGTCGGTCC
Source organism: Acidimicrobiales bacterium (assembly GCA_050015475.1). Taxonomy (GTDB): domain Bacteria; phylum Actinomycetota; class Acidimicrobiia; order Acidimicrobiales; family Bog-793; genus Fen-455. Next base: position 27,098 of record JBEKBI010000027.1, read on the forward strand.
CCACCACGTCGCGTAGCTCGCTTGGATAAAGCCCGGCCCCGGCACAAAGACAGATGAGGGCCGAGGCCTTGTGACGACGCGCCGGTGTCGGCTGAGCATCGGCGAGGGCGAGGAACAGGGCGATCTCGGCCTCGTCATAGGGGGCCTTGGCATGCTCGCGGGGACACGGCGTCAATACGGGACCGTGTCCGCGCACTTTAGAGGCGAGATGGCCGAGGTTGGTCTTCAACGTGCGCCGAGTCGGCGGGTTCAGCGGCGCCAGGACCAAGAAGCGCTCGATGAAGGCCCGCGACAGCACCGTGTCGACCTCGAGTGAGACACCGAGGCTCTTCGCGAACTTGGCGAGCTTCGCGGCCGCGAACAACAAGGCCTTGGCGCGCTGTTTGCTCTTGGGCCCGGCCGAGGTGACGACACATCTCGCGAACTCGGCGACGTCGTCGTCGAACAATCGCGGTCGCCAGCTCACGATGGCAAGTTGGGCCTCAGGGCTCGGGCAGCTCACCGGACTGTAGTTACACAGTACGCTAGAGCAGTGGTGGCGGATCCCCCGTGACAAGCTTCGGCGTGGGCCTAAACCGCGAGCAGAAGGGCGAGGCGGCAAGGATCGCCACCGAGCTCGCCCGCATCGCCAGAACCGGCGAGGTCCTCCCCGGTTCGATCGTTTCGCGCCGCACCCACTGCGGACGCCCGGGGTGCCGTTGCATGGCAGAGCCGCCCCAGCCGCACGGCCCTTACTACCAGTGGACCCGCAAGGTTGCCGCGAAGACGGTGGGACGCTGGCTGAGCCCCGAACAGGCAGCCGACTACCAGGTCTTCATAGACAACCACCGGCGCGTTCGGGAGCTGTTCGCCCGCTTGGAGGCCATCGGCATCGAAACCCTCGAGGCAGATCCCCGCACGAGACACAAGCCCTGAGGCCAGTCCTTCTTGTGGACAAAGCGTGGTCGGACAGCTCTTAGCCCGCGGTTGGCTCCTCGATCACGACGCAAAGGGCCAGGTCACCGGCAAACGTGAAGACCTCGCTGGGGGCGCTGGGGGCGCCTGGTCAGGTGTGTTACTTCGGACCGAAGTTGATTCGTCTGGTCTCAACCGAACACTCACAGGGGTGCTGGTCACGGTTGAGGACAGCACGCCTGGGCTAGGGAAGAGGAATGAAGCGGCGCAGCTTGCCTGACGCGAGCCGTTCGATGTGTGTGTCGACAGCGAGGGTGACCTGGGGGTCGTCCAGCCCCGCGCTTTGGAGGGAGGCGATCAGCTCGCTCCGGAGGGCTTCGATGTTGGGCTCCGCACGGCTGTAAATGAGGACGTCCACACCGTTGGCGGTTTGGGTGACTTGGTAGTCGATCACGGCTCTGTGGCGTTCGAGGGGGTCGAACAGCTCCGAAATGAAAGAGAGCACGGCGCCGTTGGCGTAGGTGAAGGCATCGCTGAGACGTCCGCGAAGGTCACCGATACGTGAATAGGCGGAGCCGCACGGACAGGGGTCGGTACGCATCGTGACTGAGTCCGCGATCTCGTAGCGAATGAGTGGTTGAGTCTTGTTGTAGAGGCGCGTGACGAGCATTTTGGCCGCAACTTCGCCGGGGACGATTGGGGCCCCATTGGCGTCGACCGCTTCCACGATCACGACGTCGTCAGGGAGGTGCTTGTCGGTGTTGAGTTGGCACGGAAACGCGTAGACGCCCTCGGTGGTGCCCCAGTAGTCGTAGATCGGAGTGCCCCAAAGTTCCAGCGTGTCCGCTCGCAGGGACGGCGGGAGCAGTTCGCCGCATGTTTGGATCTCTCTCGGGGCGATACGTAGTTCGCCGCTGCGGGCTCTTTCGCACAGCGCCTTGAGCGTCGATGGGTAGGTCATGACTCCATCGGGTTGGACATCATTGAGATGAGCGACGATCGTTCCGATCGGCGAAGCGGCTGAGAGCCGGATGTCCCGCTTATGGTCGTCCTGGAAGAAGTCCTGCATCGCACCTGATGTGTGGACTGCACCGGCGGCGAAGATGCTCACGCCGACGAAATCGCTCTTCCGGTCTACGTCGCTCGCTCGTTGGACCAGCCACCGATTCGCAATGGAGAGCAGCGTGATCCACTCGTCCCAGTTGTATATGAACACGCCGCGCCCTCCCGACGATCCTCCGGTTGAAAAGGCGCGAAATTCCGAGAGGAGGTAGGCGTCGGACTTCAGCGATTCGATGTGGCTCTCGACGACCTCCCGGTTGAGACGTGGGTCAGTGATGATCTCATCGAAATTTGCCATGAGATCGTCTTTGGTCATCGATGGAAGGGAGACCAGATCGGCCTCGGTAAACGTGTCGACGTCGATGCCAGAAAGCCGACCGCGATGAAACGACGAGTGCTCGATCGCGTGGGACAACAGCTCCCGCAGAAGCCGTTGCCGCTCGTCATCGATCCTGGCTCTCGCCCATCGGAGTCTCCGGGCGTGACGGAGCAATCCCGCGCCGACCTCGACTCGCTGGCACGCGAGCAAGGCGTCATAGTCGTCTGCTGCCATTGAGTCTTGTCTCCGGCGTGTCATCGAGTTGCTTCCCACCAAACCGAGACCAGCTAGTCCCGTCGGCGCAAGATCTAGAGCGCGCTGGCTCTCTCAACCGTTGAGAAGCTCAGCCAGCTCGCCGGCGAAGTACGTAAGCACAATGTCCGCCCCGGCTCGCTTGATGGCGCCCACGTGCTCAAGAGCCACCGCTGTGCCGTCCAGCCAGCCCCTCTCAGCGGCGGCCTTGACCATCGCGTACTCACCGCTCACGTGGTAGGCGGCGACAGGAACCCCGACCGTCGCCCGCACGGCTGCTATGACATCGAGATACGCGAGGGCGGGCTTGACCATCACGATGTCGGCGCCTTCGGCCACGTCGACCTCCACCTGCCTCAAGGCTTCCCGAAGGTTGCGGGGGTCTATCTGGTAGGAACGTCGGTCAACATTAAGATGGGTCTCGCTCACTGCTTCCCGGAAAGGCCGGTAGAGGGCGGAGGCAAACTTGGCGGCGTAAGCAAGGATGCCCACCTCGCCGTAGCCCTCGTTGTCCAGGGCATCTCGCATGGCCGCTACCTGGCCGTCCATCATCCCTGCAGGAGCCACAAGGTCGGCGCCAGCCTTGGCACGGGCCACGGCAATCCGGCCGTAAAGGTCCCGGGTTGGGTCATTGGCCACTTCACCCCGCTCGTCGACCAGACCCGAGTGCGAGTGTTCGGTGTACTCAGCCAGGTCCACGTCGGATATCAAGACCATCTGCGAGCCGACCTCGTCCCGCAGGGCGGAGAGGGCAACCTGGGCGATGCCACCGGGTGCCCAAGCCTGGCTGCCCTGGTCGTCTTTCGTAGCGGGGGCACCGAAGAGCACCAGCGCCGGTACGCCCAGGCCGGCGAGGCGGTGAGCTTCCGTCACGAGCGACTTGACTGTGTGCTGGACAAAGCCCGGCAACGACGCGACAGGGCGGGGAGCAGCCAGTTCTTCGTTCACGAACAGGGGAGCCACGAGGTCGTTCACGCTGATACGCGTCTCGGCCACCAGCTCGCGAACCTGAGGTGAGCGCCGCAGCCGGCGCATTCTTGTCTGAGGAAAGCTCATACCAAGAGGTTATCCTCTCACCGATTCTCAAGGATAGGACTGCTGGCCGAACCGACCGCCCAAATTGACCCCGCCACGTCGGCACTTCGGCACGTCGGCAAGAGCCTTGGCGTGGTCAGACGGCGCCACGATTATCGGCCCCAGAGCGTTGAGCGTCACCATGCGGTGGCTTCTCCTGACGACGACAGACACGCCCCCAGGCGGTTCTTCGCTTCGCTAGAGCCGTCAAGCCCGCGGGCGCCGCGATGATGAGCCGGCTGCCGATGCGCTCACCTCGTGCGGGATGCCCGTGGCTGGTAGGACTGGCCCGAGAACCGGGACAACACATGCTCGGTGACCAAGCGGGTAACCACGCTCCGCTGGTCGGCGATGAACAGGTCGTGTTGCAGACCGGCCAGGTGCTCAAGGCGAAGCCGCCCTGTCCTGTATAGCCGGTGCAACTGCATAGCCGTCACCCCTTGGCGGATCGGCCTGAGCTCCGCATCACCACACACCAGCAACGTTTCGGTGCCCTGTCCCACTAATTCGGTGAGCCATTTACCGGACCTCCGTCCCCCGAGGGACGCGGTCATGCGGGCTCTCCAGGTGAGACCGGGGAAACGCTCCCGCATGCCCGCGAGGTGCTCGCCTCGCCGGGAGATCACGGTCACTTCGTCTTTTGGCAGGACGATCCGGCGGCGCGCGTCGAGCGGGAGACCGGCGCGACGCTCCACCGGTACCAAGGAGACGATGGGATTAATGGCTACGACTCCGCGGGCCCGGACTTCCAGGGCGCTTTCGAGCGCCTGGTAGGCAGCAGAACACAGACCGACAATGACCACGTTGGACGGATCGCCGGGTGACACCCACGAAGCGGCGTCCATGACATCATCGAACGCGTCCGGTTTGTTGCATTCCCACCGGCCGTGCTCCCCTTGCCTGCTCGGGCTGTCGCCCAGGCCACTCATGTCGAGCCGGAGCGAGCGGATACCGGCCATGGCCCATTCCCGCGCCAACTCGACCCAGAGCCGACTCGGCCCGACGTGGTGCTGATTGGCGACGTTGAGGAAAATCGCTGTCGGTGTGTCCGACGCAGAAGGCACGTTCTCTCCATAGGTGAGGATCCCGAACAAGCCCACCGGAGGCACGCTGACGGGCGCTTCGACGATGCGGCAACCTGGGGACCCGCGGCCGACCACGCACGGGCCGTCGAGTTGGAGAGCGCGGGTCACAACTGCCTGCCGCCAAGCGCCCTCGCAAAGCCATCCGACGATCCGACCGATCGCGACATGCGGCAACTCTTGGAAGGGCGGATACCGGTCCATAAACTCCGCTTGGCCGATAGCCTCTTCGTGCAAGAGCTCCTCGCCCGCGAGTGGCGCTGCGAGAAGCTGACGGTTTGCGGGTCGGTCGGCCCGTGTGAGCACGAGCACCCGACGAGCGAGCGGCAGTGAGCACTTCTCGATGCTGAGGCCTTCGATCTCCGTCGCCGTGGTCGCGTCGTACACGACGCCCGGGATCTCCAACGACCCGTCGGGCGAACCCGCCGTACTACCAAGCGTGATGGTGCTGATAGCCCGTTGCTCTCTTAGGAATGCCCTGCCACTGCAGGGATCCCACAGAACGACCTGATCGATCCGGTGCTCGGTCGCAACCGCCTCGGCGGCCAGTGCAGCGCCAACACGCATGCCTACAACGCAGACTTCGTCCACTCCGGCTTCCCGTACCAGGCTGACGGCAAACCTGACCGTGGCGATCCATGCGTCGAGACGGCCGGGGTCGTCGTTGCCGCCCGCTGAGTCTCCTGTGCCTTCGTAATCGAAACGCAGGGCACAAAAACCTGCCACTGCGAGTCGTTCAGCCAGCAGCCTCAAGGCATAGTGGCCGTGGAGGTAGTCAAATCCCAGGGGCGGGCAGATGACGACGCCGCCACGAACGAAGCCATCTGCGGGGCTGTGGAACCACCCAAAGGCAGGGCGTTCCTCGTCCCCAAACCAAACAGGACGAGCGATCTGCCCGCTGTTGTTGCAGGCAGGAGGTTGTGCCTTCGTCCCCTCCTGCGCTGCGCGGTCCGTCCCCCCGCAATCGCCTGACGTTGAAACAGTTGGCATGAGCGCCTTCTAGATCCGGGTTACGTTGACCGTGACGGAAAAACTCCCCGGCGATTCCGGATCCAGCCCGCGACGCCTCTTGGAGTTCGTCGGCGCGCCTGTCCCTCTCGAGCTCATCTCCAAACAGGGCGAGCCTGGGCGGCGGGCAGCATCTCGTCGGGCTTGCCCGTTCACGGGTACAAACCCTACCTCCTGCTGAGGCTGGCATTGCCATGCTGGCGCGCCACTTTGGTCAGATGTGTGGAGCAGGAAACCCTGGAATACGTTGCGCCCGCTCGGCGGCGCACCCCGGGGCCGAGATTTGAGCATACCCAGTGCCACAATTGACACGGTCTGCGTCAGGCGAGAGACAAGTTCGCGAGCGGGCCGTGATCTGATCGGCGTTGCGGTGGCCCGACTGGCTACCCGACGGTGGGAGGAGCCCAACTTGGACGACGAAGCCTGAAGAGGTCTCGGCTCTGTTCCGGCCATAGGAGGCTTCACGCGTCTCGCCTCATTGTGCGACACCAACGACACCCTCGAAGCAAGGTGTCGTGTCACCTTCCCATTCGGGAGCGTTTCCCCGGGGTCCCGTGGTTCCTCGGTGGCATTCGTCTCGGGGCTAGCTTGGCGTCACTTACGTTAACGTAAGTTGGCATACTGGGATCTCCGGATTGCCATTCTCGGCTTTCGTGGGAACAGCGAATGGCAGTGAAACACAAGTCATCGAGAAGGAGTCCCCGATGAACACGGAGGAACAGATTGCAGAGTTCATTGGAAGCGAGCTGCTTGACGATGCTGCGCCCAGCGGTGACCCTTTGGCGACCGGGAAGCTGGACTCGCTAGCCATTGAGGTCTTGATCGCCTGGACTGAGGACACCTTTGAGATTTCATTGACACACGAGGATGTCATTGCGGAGAACTTCGCCGGCGTTCGTGCTCTCTCCGCCCTCGTGGACGCCAAGCGTGCAGGAGCTGCAGGCCAGCCCTGTGAGACACCGGGGTAAGCATGACTGCCAGCCAGTCGACCCTCCCTGGGATGCTAGGCGAGGCCGCCGCGGAGGGCCGTGGTGGGCTCTTCTTTCACTTGGGCGGTAACCCAGTCGCCTTGTCAGTAGCGGACCTGCGAGTGAGAGCCCTCGGCAGGGCTGCCCAACTTGGCCGTGCGGGAGTTGGCAAGGGGAGCATCGTGGGCCTCATCGGGCCTAATGCCCCGCAGTGGGCGGAGTGGGCTTGGGGCATTTGGCTTGGCGGAAGCGCCCTGGTTCCTCTCCCCGCCCCAGTGCGAGTTCGGGACCCAGCCGCGTTCTCCTCCCAAGTGGCTTCGTTGGCCGCGTCGACCGGGTGCTCGGTCATCGTTGGGGAGGAACGCTACCTCGAGCTCCTCGACGGTGACTGCTGCCCGAGGTTGAACTGGGCCTCCGAAGCACCCTCGCCCACAGGTCAGCAGGCCGCTCAAGTCTCGCCTTCTGACCTGGCGATTGTGTTGTGCACTTCAGGTAGCACCGCAGCACCCAAGGGTGTCCGGATGACACATGCCAGGGCTGTGCTGTGGTCTCGCAACCGCGCGACTTCGGCTCCGCCTGGGAGCGTGCCTGCGATGGTCTCGTGGTTGCCCTTCTACCACATGGCTGGCTTGGGCGTCCTGGTCGACATTGTCACTCCCGTCGACCATCACGTCCTACCGATGGGACGCTTTGTGCGAGATCCCGCGGAGTGGCTCCGGCTGGTTGCTAAGACGCACGCGCATTTCACCAGAGGCCCGTCCTCGACTTGGGCTATGGCTGTGCGAGGCTTGGCTAAGAGGTCAGACGGTGTCGACTTCTCGTGCTTGCAGGAGGCGGTTTTCTTGGGGGAGGTGGTCGATCCCGACGTGGTAGAGCGTGTCGTCGAAGTATGCGCGCCGCTCGGTCTGGCGCCAAAGTCGATCCGTGTGTCGTACGCCTCGTCGGAGGCCGGAATAGTCAGCCAGACAGAGCGCGGCAAGAAGCTCCGCGTTGACGTCGTGGACCTCGACGAACTTGCCAGGTCGTCGCGCGCCTTGGCGCCGAAACCTGGCCGCCCGGCCAAGAAGGTCGACTCTTGCGGAGCTCCTTTCGCGGGTGTCGAGCTCCGCATAGGGTCCCCTGCCAGGCCGCTGCCTGAACGCCACCTGGGAGAGGTGTGGGTGCGTGGTGCCGGAGTGACGGATGGGTATGTCAACGTCAGTGGCGAGGCGCAATTCGAAGGGGATTGGTTCCGTATGGGAGACCTGGGCTACGTGGCTGAGGGTGAGCTATTCCTGACAGGTAGGGCGGACGAGGTCATCGTCCGGCTTGGCGAGAAGTACCACCCCGAGGACATCGAGCAGGCAGTGCAGCACGCCATTGGCATCCCGCCTGGAAGCTGCGTGGCGTTCTCACCCAAGGACGGGCGACAAGGCGACTTGGTGGTGGTTGTAGAGGCGCTTCCGGACCCACGTGACCTTGCTGGCATTGCGACCGCCGCCATCATCAACGCTGTCGGGCTGGCCCCCTCGCAAGTCCTGCTTGTGCCCACAGGCACCATACCGACCACTGCCAACGGAAAGCTTCAGCGGGGCCGGGCACGCGAGATGCATCACCGTGGCGAGTTTTCTTCGATTGCCGCAGACACCACATGGCCGGGGACCGACGATTGAGTCAACCCTTCTCGCCGCTCGCGAGCGGCGGATCTGTCGGCGTCGTTCAAAGACAGCCTCCTGTCCCTGAGCCACCTCTGAGGATCATGTTGAGCTATCCGGAGCCAGGCTAAACGAGCACCTGCACGGACCCAGGAACTATTGGCCGGCTCGGCGCGGACCGCCGAGTGGTCGGGCTTGAACTCAAGTCGGCAAATCGCGTCCACCGCCCGTTTCTTCGCAGATCTGGGTGGTCCGCGTCTAAACCGCATTCCCCACGTCCGCGAGAGGACTCCGCTACCGGAAAGTTCAGTCCGGCGCGCTACCGGCAAGGCACTCTGAGGGAACCGTCGAGATCCACGTCGAGATACAGCGAGTCGAACCCGAGGCTGTCGGCGGAGGGCTGCCCGTTCAACCCACTCGTGCAGGCTTCACCGAAGTCGGCACCCGAGATGCCCCCGCTGCTGTACTCGACCTCAAGCACTGCTTTGCCGTGTTCGTAGTACGGCGCGAGATCGGTGCAGTCCCCATATTGGAAGCACTGCTCTTCGATCACGAAATCGAAGTACGGCTCCAATACAGCCGACTGGTCCTCGAAGTTCTTCTGGGCGACCGACATCCCGAGAGAATGGACCTCGTTCGCCACCCATTCCGCGTACTCGTCTCCCTCCGCGACGGTGATGTGGAAACCGGTGTCGTTTTCTGATCCGTCCAGGTTGTCCGGTTCCACCGCGTCGAAGCCGTTTCTGGCACACATCTCGAAACGGGCCGTCATGATCCTGCGCAGGACGGCATAGTCGGGCCCGTTGGGGTTGGTGTCCAGCCAACGCTCTCCGGGCCAGCCGTTGCTTCTCCCAAGCAGCGCTGCAGGAAACAGCTTGTAGTCCGGTCGCCAGCTCTCCGCAGTCCCCACGTCGATGTAACAGATGACATGGTCCCCGAGAGCGTGCAGCTCGGCGACGACAGGGGAATCGGAGGAGCTGAGTGAACCGGACTTATTTCCGTTGTCAGAGCCGGTGTTGTCGAATCCGTCGATGTCGAACACGCTCGGATCGGTCGCTGGCGGCGTCGCTCCGTCCACCGCAACTACTGGCGTGGCTCCCGACGTGATGCCCAGGTCGGCCGCGCACGTGGGATTCGATGCGACGTCGGCTGCCGTGGCGGCGATGACTTTCGCAGTCTGGGCCGCAGTCAGGCTCCCGGCACCGTTGCAGAGCGGGTGGTCCAGCTCCCAAGACCACTCGAGGTTCCCGATTGGCGGAACCCAGTAAGTGCCTGTCGTCGGTGGCGGTGGAGCGACGAGCCCAGCCTCCACAACCTCAAGCCGGTCGACCGTCGTGAACTTGCCCCGCACGGTGAGGAACAGCGTGAACCGCTCCGCCCGCGTCGACGAGTTCGCCCGAAAGCGCGCCGAACGCCGGACAATGCCGGACCTGCACCGGATGGCCCGGTCAAACCCAGACAGCCTCGGCGACGAAGTCCATGAACACGTCTTCGCATCGTGGATCCTGACCGCCCAAGTGACGGTCCCGCCCGACGAGCTCAAGTGGCGCGTCGGGACTGCCGCCATGTCTCCGACCAGGACGGGGACGACAAAGGCCAGAGTGGCCGCCCCTGCTGCGAGAGAGAACAGGAGTGTCCTGATATAAACCCCCAAGGCCAATACCTCGCGGAGTGTACGCCTCCCTTCAATGCTTCCGTTCAGCCCAGCGCGGGCTGTGCTGGGCCTCGGCCGAAAGGGCAATCGACGGCAATGGAGGTCCACGCGACGGGCGTCCCTCCATTACGCCGTGCACCCACACCGGCCGCTCGGCCGGCAGCGAGGCCGCAACGGAGGCGATGCCGTGGCAAGCTTGGACCCGCCAGGCGTCGACCGTGAGATCGGTGCGGGTATGCGGCGGCTCGGCGGCAAGAAGCCTGTTCACCCTAAAGCGACCATGTGCGAGTACCAGGTGGGCCGAAAATGACGACATACGAAGTGACGAGCGACGGGGGCGACCATCGTTTGGTCGCTTCGTGGGCGGATCTTCCCGAACCCGGCCGCTATGAGGTCGCCACCTTTGAGGACCAGAAACTCGCCTCGGTGGCAAGAAGTGTCCTCAACGTGGCCTCGCGTTACCGCTGGCATCGCTGGCTTCAGCTGGTCGGCCAAGGCATCTACTCCGACGAGCAGGCGGGTCCAGACTCGACGATCGCCGCCGGTCCCCCAAGAGCACAAGGCTCGTCTCGTTCACCGCTGTCCTCTGGTCGGCTCCCTAGATTGACCACGGGTGTCCTGCTCGGAGATTCGCCGATATCCGGAGCACTCCAGGCGCTGATCGAGTCTCTGCTCGACGGCGAGGCCGCGGCCCCCGAGCTGGCGATAGCCGATCCTGCCGGCTTCGCCGACCGCCTCCCGCTCGGAAACCTGCGGCCGCTGCTTTGGCGAGACTGGTGTGGTCACTTGAGCGCGGCCGAGCATGACGCCCTGGCGGCGGAACTCGACACCGATCTCCCCGACATGGCGAGCGCGCCGACGGGTCGGGCACGCCAAGCGGCCTGGTACTTGAGTGCAGAATTGCTGATCGACGAAGACCACTCGGCGCTCGTCCGCAGCGGGAACAGCAAGGACAGTGACCGTCGCGCGAAGGCGTTTCAGAAATCCCTAGTCCAACTTTTCAGCGAGCTCATCGGCCTCAAGGCCGAGTCGACGGCGGTGGAGTGGGATCCCGACAACGAGGAGCTGCTGCGCGTGTATTCGCCGAGCACGGTCGTCGGATTCTGGCTCGACCCCGAGTGTTGGTACCACGGGTGGCCAGAGCCGAACCCCCCGGAAGGCGAGCCTGCCACCTGGCAGCACGCGGGAACCCTGCCGGCTGACACGACCGTAGGCATCATGGCGGCGTTCATCGTCGAGCAGCTGGGCAAGGGGACCTGGCCGTTCGGCGGAAGCGCTCCGAGCGCGAAAAGAAGCCTTTTCGGAGGTTTTCGTCCTCGTCTGGGATAGGCACCCATGCCGGCCGGCCGCGCTGGCGGACCTGGACCAACGACAGTCGGACGGCGGGGTGCGGTCGTATCATGGCCCAACCATGACGAACCTCTCCGACAAGGCCCGAGCCGCTCAGCAGGCGCTCCGCGACGCCTCTGCGGCGTATCAGGACGTCGTAGAGCAGTTGATCGAAGATCCCCGGGGCCCGTTCTCGCACAAACTCCGCGAGGCCGAGGAGCGCGTCGCCGAAGCAGCGGCGCTCTGGGCCCTCGAGTACGCGGAGGGGTCCGAGCCGGACCCGGCCACGTAGCCTTCGCCTGCCGAGGCCGTCTCCGGCGCCGGCGCTTGAAGCCGGACAACGAGCTGGGCGCGCTGTTCAGGCCTGCTGCTCGGCGAGGCGGCGCTCGATGGCCTCGACTTTGCCCCGCAAAGCACCGGTGACGCCGGGGCGGTAGTCGACCTTGATCACGACCGAGACCCGCGGCGAGTCCTCGGCGAGGCGCAGGACACAGGACTTGATGAGGGCCATGACCTCATCCCATTCCCCTTCCACGTTTGTGAACATGGCGTTGGTCTCGTTGGGCAGCCCACTAGAGCGAACCAGCCTCACCGCCTCGGCGACGGCGGCGCTCACCTCCTCCGTACCGGCAGGGCTCACCGAAAACGCTGTGATCATGTCGACTCCCCGGTTCATAGCCTGCGCCCCGTGGCGCTGGGCACTGCACACACTGTGACGCGTATCGGGCGCTCCGGGTAGGCACACGAGCGACTCGCCTCCACTGCCCCGCGATCCCGCCCGCGCTCTCACGACACGTCGAGACGGAGGAACGGGTCTCCGGCGTCGCCGACGCGACCCCGATGCGTACCGAGGGCCGCTTCAACTGCGAGACTTAGTTACGTGGGAGTCGGCGACACCGCGGCGAGAGATCAGCCGAAGCGACCCTTGGGGCAGGAATCGGGCGCGTACCAGCAGCTGAGTCGCCTTCCGGGCACGGAGCGCACCAGGCGCTTCCGCCCGAAGCTGCGCTGGGAGCTAATAGGGTGCGGTCTTCACGGGCATGAGCTCGTCGGGACCGACGCTGCCCAAGTGCGCTCCGAGGACCATCTCGTCGTCCGCGAGGCGGAGGGGCTGCGATGGTATAGGTGCCTCAGGTGTGACTCGTGGCTGCCGCTCACTCCCCCCGTGGCTCCGCCCAAGCAGTTCCCACCAGCGCGTGACGAGATCGCTCTGCCCTTGAGAGGCAGACCGCTCAGGGACCGCTGGGTCCTGCGCCTCATCGCTATCGACCGATTGCTCCACTTCCTTTTTCTCGCCGCCCTCGGCGTCGGCATCATCGTCTTTGCCATACACCAGAAGGATCTTCGCGGCGATTACATCCGGATCCTGAACTCGCTGCAGGCGAGCGTAGGTTTCGTCTCCAGCCGCAACGGATTTCTCCGGGAGATCAACCACCTCGTCTCGCTGTCAACAGCCAGGCTTTACCTCTACGGCACGGCTTTTTGTGCCTACGCGGCGATAAACGCCGTCGAGGCGGTCGGGTTGTGGCTGGAGCGACGTTGGGCCGAATACCTCACGCTCGTCGAGGTGACCGTCCTTCTCCCCGTGGAGATATGGGAACTAGCGGCCAAAATCAGTTACTTCAAGATCGCGGCTCTCGTAGTGAGCGTGGTGATCATCGCCTACCTGCTCTGGGCGCACCGGCTCTTCGGCATTCGAGGCGGAGCGCTGGTGGACCAAGCCGCGCATGAAGAAGAAACTGGCTGGGGCGCTCTTGAGCGCGCGACTCCGGCTCCGGCCCGTGTCGGCCCTATGCCCTGACGACCGGCTCTCGAGCCAGCGGAGCCTCGAGGGTCCCTAGCGTCGGATCGACGAGTGGACGAGCCTCTTTAGGTCGCGGCGAATCGTGTAGCCGGTTGACTGGAAGAGCTGGGTGAAGAACAACACCGTCACTTCGCTCGTCGGGTCCACCCAGAAGTCGGTGCTCGCCGCACCGCCCCAGCCGTATTCGCCCACGCTGCAGGCGACCTTCGTCGCCTTAGGGTCTATGACAACCGAGAAGCCGAGCCCGAAACCAAGCCCCGGCCAAGACTGGCCGGCCGTCGGGTTGCCGAAGTCCGCCATGTCCGCTCCACCGGGCAACTGGTTGCGGGTCATCTCGGCGACAGTCGTCTTCTCGAGTATTCGCACGCCACCGAGCTCGCCACCACGCAACAAGGCCTGCGTGAACAGGTGATAGTCAGCCGCCGTCGACACGAGCCCGCTCCCGCCCAGAAGCACGCTCGGTGGGTGCAGGGCGACCTCGTTCGCGTAGGCAGAGCGCGTCGCCCGGCCAGTGGCAAAGTCTGGGACATACAAGACGGCCAGCTTCTCTGCAGCTTCGCCATCGGCATAGAAGACCGTCTCAGTCATGCCAAGGGGCCCGAAGATGCGGTCGGCGAAGAACCGGTCGAGCGACTGCCCGCTCGCGACTTCGACGACGCGACCAAGCACGTCGGTCGCCACGGAGTAATTCCACTGTGTGCCGGGCTGGCAGCGCAGCGGGAGTCGAGCGAGGCGACTGCAGCAATCCGCCAGGTCGAGGTTGTGGGGCGTTCCCCACCCGAATCCGGCGGCGCGGTAGATCGCGTCGACGGGATGGTTGAACATCCAGCCGTAGGTGAGGCCCGCGGTGTGCGTCATCAGGTTCCAAATGGAGATCGGCGTCTTCATCGGCGCCGTTTCCGGCTCCTCTGGCGAGCCGCCTGTGTAGACCCTCGTTTCGGCGAACTCCGGCACGAACTTGGTCAACGGGTCGTCGAGAGCGATCAGTCCCTCCTCGCAGCAGATCATCGCAGCGACCGAGGTGATGGGCTTGGTCATCGAGTAGATGCGAAATCTGGTGTCAGCTTCTATCGCCGCACCGTTCTCGCGGTCACGAAAGCCACCGCCAGCCACGTAGGCGACCTTGCCGCCACGGGTGACCACAGCCAAGTACCCCGGTATCCGCCCTTCTTCCACATATCGGTCGAAGTGCGGCCTGATGCGAGCTAGTCCGGCCGCATCGAGACCGACATCCTCCGGTTGGCACTCGGGAGCGATTCCAGTCATCGGCACCACCCTACGACTCGAAGTCCGCCAGAGTGGCGGCTTGGTCGTCGGCGCCGGATGCCGAGCGCTTGCCGAGAAACTCGAACGCCTCCCACATCGACGCATACCTTCCCTGCAAAGAAAGCAGTTCCGCGTGGGTGCCCACCTCCACCAGCCGGCCCGAGTGGAGCACAGCGATGCGGTCCGCCCCGCGTGCCGTCTGCAGTCGGTGCGCGATCAGGATCGTCGTGCGGCCCTGAGAAACGCGCTGCATGGCCGCGGTCACGCGGGCCTCGGTGGCGAGGTCGAGATTCGACGTGGCCTCGTCGAGCAGGAGTACGGCCGGGTCGACGAGCTCGGCCCTCGCCAACGCGATCAGCTGGCGCTGGCCCGCCGAAAGCGACCGCCCCCTCTCGTTGAGAACGTGGTCGTATCCCCCCGGAAGGCCGAGGATGAACTCATGGGCTCCGACGGACACCGCCGCCGACTCGATCTCATCCCTGCCGGACTCAGGCCTCCCGTAGGCGATGTTGTCTCCGATCGTGCCCGTGAACAGGAAGGCCTCCTGGGGCACGTACCCGAGCTGGCGCCGATACTGCCCCAGCTCGATTGACTTCAGGTCGTGGCCGTCTGCTAGGACTCGACCCTCGTCGGGATCGTAGAAGCGAGCAAGCAACTTCATCACTGTCGACTTCCCCGCTCCCGTCTCTCCCACCAGCGCCACAGTCTCGCCGGCCCCGATCGCGAGGTCGACCCCCTTCAGCGCCTGCGGAGGGGAACGCCGCGCAACGTCCTCGCTGATGAGAAGGCGCGGGTCCGCGGGCCCCCTCCGCTTGCCGCCAGCCCCGGCCCAAGAAACGCTTGGAGCCGAGGGGTAGGCGAAGCTCACATGTTCAAGGCGTTCCGCACCACTCAGGCGTGAGGGAGTCACTCTCTCGGGCGCGTCAGGCGTGAGTGTTTCGAGCGACATCAGTTCCGCGATACGGCCGACGGAGACGCGTGTCTGCTGCCAGGAGTCGAAAACCTGGGAAAGCTGCTGGATGGGCGAGAAAAACAGGTCTATGTAGAGCACGAACGCGATCAGGCCGCCGGTGGTCAGCCGTCCACTCGCGATGAGACTTGCCCCAACGCCCAGCACGAGGGCGTCGGCGATGTCTCCGACGAAGGCCACGAACGGGAAGTACGTGGCAACAAGGCGTTGCGCGGCGACCCGAGTCTCGAGGTACCGCCTGCCGAGCTCGTGAAAGCGCTGAGTCGCCAGTGCCTCGTGCACGTACGCCTGTGACTCGCGCACTCCCGCGACACTCTCTTGGAAGTCGGCGTTGACGACGGCGATGCGGTCGCGAGCGAGGTCGTACTTCCGAGCGGCCTGGCGCCGGAACGCGATCGTCGCGAACGCCAGCGGAACAATCACGCTCATCGTCACAAGAGCCAGGTGCCCGTTGAGGGCGAAGAGCGCCACGCCGACTCCCACGAAGGTGCAGACACTCACAAGGGCCGAGAGCAGCCCGTTCTCGATCAGCGACTCGAACTGGTCGACGTCGGTGGTCATCCGCGTCATGATGCGGCCGGCCATCTCCCGCTCGTAATAGTCGAGCGACAGATGCTGGAGCTGCGACCAGATGCGGATGCGCAAAGACATCATGATCCGCTGCGCGGTCCGGCCTGTCACGAAAGTCGAACCGATCTCGTCGAACAGGTCCGCGAAGGTGACGGCGAGATAGATCGCTGACGCGACCATCACCGCCACGACCGATCCCGTCGCGACACCTCTGTCTATGCCCTCTTTCACGAGGACCGGGCCAGCGAGCGACGCCAAGGCGTCGAGCCCCACGAGCAACAACCCGAGCCCAAGTGGTCTGCGGTACTCCCCGAGTAGCCGCAGGAGGCTGAAATGGCGCTCCCGTCGGGTCTCGGACTCGAGGTCCACAGTCGGAAAATCCCGGATCGGCCTGAGCGCGGCCACACGTGCCAGAAGCTCGGGGGTCGGGGCAAGGTTCACGCGCCATCCCCCGCCCCCGCGCCCGAGGCCGGCACCCATGCTCGGCGCGGTCACGCTCCCGTACCTCGGTATCGGCCCAGCCTGAGTTGCGGGGGCCGCGGCTGCGGGGCTGAGGGCGGCCAGGGCTTCGATGCGGTCGCCAACCGCCTCTGACTGCTGTTCTTCGAGCCCCGACAAAAGCGAGCGATAGAACGCGCTTCGCGCCACGAGTTCCTCGTGGGAACCCACCTCGACCACCCGGCCTTGGTCGAGAACGGCCACCCGGTCCGCGAGGTGCAACGTCGAGAGGCGATGAGCGACAAGAAGCGTTGTCCGGCCTTCCATGACGACCCGCAGCCGGGAGAGGATGCGCTCTTCGATCTTGGCGTCTATGGCGCTGGTGGCGTCGTCGAGGATGAGGATGCGGGGATCCGAGAGGATCGCCCTGGCGAGCGCGATGCGCTGGCGCTGGCCGCCCGACAGGCTGAGCCCGCGTTCGCCGACGGTCGTGTCGTATCCGCGAGGCAGCTCGGTGATGAACTCGTGCGCCTCGGCCGACCGCGCGGCGGCCTCTATCTCCTCAGGAGTCGCATTCGGCTTCCCGTAGGCGATGTTGGCTCGCACAGAGTCAGAGAAGAGGAAACAGTCCTCGAAGACGACGCCGATCTGGCGCCGCAGGGACACAAGCGTCACGTCCCGGACGTCATGTCCGTCCACTCTGACGGCGCCCGACGTCGCGTCGTAAAAGCGCGGAACCAGGTTGGCGACGGTCGACTTCCCGCTCCCGCTCGGGCCGACGAGAGCGAGGGTCTCGCCGGGCTCGATCCGCAGATTGATCCCGTGCAGGACCGGGTCCCCGTCATCGTACGCGAACGTGACGTCGGCAAGAACGACCTCGCCGGTGACTGCCGACAGCTCGACCGCAGTCGGCGAGTCGACGATCGCCGGTTTCAAGTCGAGCAATTGGAAGATCCGCTCGACGCCGGCCCGTGCCTGCTGGCCGACCGTCAAAATGCCCGCGAGCATGCGGGCCGGCGCCACGAGCTGTGTCAAATAGGTGGAGAACGCAAGAAAGGTGCCGAGCGATATCTCGTGACGGATGGCGAGGTATCCGCCCAGTGCGAGAACCGCGACCTGACCGAGGCTCGGGATGGCCTCAAGCAAGGGCTGGTAGCGGGACTGGAGCCGCACAGCCCGCATCTGGGATCCGTAGAGGTTGGTGGCGGCGGTGGAGACCCGCTCCAACTCACGACGCTCCTGCCCGTAGGCCTTGACGACGCGAACACCGTTCACGTCCTCGTCGACTATCTGTGCGACGTCGCCTTCCTTCTGCTGGCCGTCCCAAGTCGCGGGAAAGATCCGCCAGCGCATCCGGTAGGAGACGAACAGCAGCGAAGGCGCGACGAGCACGCTCACGACGGCGAGGAGCGGCGACAGATAGACCATGACCCCGAGGGAGAGGATCAGCATGAGGACGTTGCCGCTCATGATCGGGAGGAAGCTCAGGAATCCCTGTACGAGCGTCGTGTCGGAGCTCGCCCTGGCAACCAGCTGACCCGTCGGCATGCTGTTCAAGTTGGTGAAGTCGAGGCGCTGCATGTGGTCCTGCATGGCGTTTCGAAGGTCATATTGGACGTCGAGGGCGACCCGGCCGCCCCTGTAGCGACGGAAGTAGGCACCAATGAAGGTCACCACGCCCAGGCCGATCAGTACCGCGATCCATGGCGCGAGCGGGGAAGAGTGCTTCAGGATGACGTTGTCGACGATTTGGCGCTCGATGAGGGGAACGATCACCTGTGCCACGCCGCCGACGATGGCGCCCGCGAAGGCGATCACAAGGTTGCGCTTGTAAACCAGCACGTAGCCGCCGAGACGGCGGACCCAACCCCCGCAACCCTCGACCCCCTCGTCTTCCGTGCTGCCCGGTGAGGTCGCGGCCGCGCTCCGTCCGAACAAGCTCATCGGCGTCGTTCCGCGGCCGCCTGATCGATTGTGGCTCCGAGAGACACGAGGGCGTCGATCAACTCGACTCGCCGCCCGGTGCGGGCCGCAAGTACTTCCAGTTCCGCCGCCATTGCCATGCCCGCAGATTCGAGCAACTCCGCACCCGCCTCGGTGAGGCTCAGCTGGATCGCCCGATGGTCACCAGCGACGCTCGCGCGACTCAAGAGCCCGCGCGAACACAGCGCCTCGACGGAGGCGCTCACGGTGGGTTTGCCGAGTGCAAGGCGAGCCGCAACCCGGCTCGCCCGTTCCTCCCCTGCGGAAACGGCCGACAGCACGCGATAGTGGGAAAGGCTCAAGTCACCTGCGGCCCGCTCCATGATCGTCGATGCTCTGGTAAGTGCCTCGACTGCCTTGACAGTCCGGTCCCCCGGGACGCTCCCCGGTAGATCTGCGTTCTGCTCGCTGGCCGTCCGACTCCTGCGTCCGCCCATCAGGCCACCGCTCGTCACAGCGGCAGTCTAGACGCGACAGTTCGATAGACGAACTACCGGAGCGTGTGCTCGCCACACGACGGCCGGAGGCACCTTGCGCAAGCCTCACCGCCGAGGCACATACGCGTTGTCTGCGCTGGTCCGGTCGGCCGGGATCGTCCCCCGGCAGGTGTTACGGGGTGCGAATCAGGCCAGGGCACCCGCGTCGAGACCGTAGTATTCGACGGCGTGGTCCACGCTCGGGGCCTCTTTGACGACGCTGCACAAGGCCTGCAATAAGCGCCCCGGGTCGCGGGCCTGGATGACGGTGCGCCCGGTCCGCCATCTCCTTCCCCGCCGTGGGTCACCAGAACGCCCAGGAAACGGGCGTCTCGGCCGGGTGGCGGCAGCGCTCGTCAACCCGGAGGATGTTGTGCTGCGCGACTCTGGCTCTACGGTCGTCGAGATGGCCACCCGGATGCCCGGCGCGCTCCGAGGACCCAATGCGGTCACCCTCGTGTCCCACTCACTGCCCGTGATAAACGAGGTGTGGAGTCGGCCGCAGCCTCACTTGAGCCGCCTCTGCGGACTGTTCCTTCCCGACCGCCAGGCCTCGGTCGGGCCAATGACATTGGCAGACCTGCGCGAGCTGAGCCGACCTCGCCTTCGTCGGCTACGACGGCCTTACCCTGGAAGGCGGGCTCACCACTGCCCATATGTTGGTTGCTGAGCTGGGTGCCACCATGGCGGCGCGTGCTCGTCGGGTCGTGGTCGTTGCCGACGCCACCAAGCTCGGTACCGCCGGGTTCACTCCGATCGTCGGCCTTGATGCCGTTCACGTTCGTGTCACCGATGGTCGTGTCGACCCGGCCTTCGTGGATCAGCTACGCCGCGGCATAGACGTAATCGTGGTGTAAAGGCGTTGTCCCTGCCAAGACCGGCAGCCTGAGCTCGCGACGTTGCCGCCCGTGAGCCTTGATGGCTCGAACGCCAATCACGTCCTCGTCGACTACTCGTGCGACGCGGCCGTCCGTACATCTCCGAGTAACGCCGCTCCCGCCTCGGCGAGGATCAACTGAATCGCCTGACGGCCGCGACCGCGCTCCTGCGGCTCACGGGCCCGCACGGCCGGGGTGACTCGTCAGAGGCGCTCTCTGTGAGCTTGCCCAGTGCAAGGCGAGCGGCAACCCGGCAGGCCTGTTCCTCGCCGGCGGCGGTGGCGTCCAATCCCTGGTGTAAATCGACAGCGGGCGTAGGTTCCTTCCAAGCCTGACAAGCAAAGAAGGGAAGCCCACACCCGTGTCACGACGAGTATCACCCACCGAGCGCGTCCGCGCGCAGATCGACGAGTTGTTCGCCTCCGAGCGTGAGCTCGGCGAGGTCCTCGAACAGGTCGCCCAACTCGGGGTGTGCCTGCTCATGCAGTCCGCCCTCGAGGCCGAGGTCACCGAGTTCCTGGGTCGGGACCGCTGTGCCCGGGGAGATCGGGCCCGCGACGGCTACAGCCCGGTCACCATCAAGACCACCGCCAGCGCGGTCACCCCCGAGCGCCCGAAGCTCCGGGGCACCGACGAGCAGTTCGCCTCGAGGCTGCTCGGGGCCGGGGTCTGCCGCACCAACGCCCTCGAGTCGCTCGTCATCGCGGGGTTCGTCCGGGGGCTGTCGGTGCGCGACGTGGAGCTGACCCTCGCCGACGCCCTCGGGGTCGAGGCCGCCCTGTCCAAGTCGACGGTCAGCCGCATCTGCGAGGCCATCAAGGTTGACCTCGAGACCTTGGGGGCCCGTGACCTGTCGGACCTCGAGCTCGACTACTTCTATTTGGACGGCAGCCACTTCCTCTTCCACCAGGGCAGTGCCGCCAAGCCGGTGCTCGTGGCCTGGGGGATCACCACCGACGGCAAGCCTGTGCTGGTGGGGCTGACCCCGGGGGCGTCTGAGTCCCTCGACGCCTAGGCCGAGTTCCTCTCCGGGCTGCTCCGACGGGGCCTCGCCCCGCCGCTGCTCGTCGTCTCCGACGGCGCACCGGGCCTGATCGGGTCGTGCGAGCAGGTGCTCGCCCGCTCGCTTCGCCAGCGCTGTCTGATCCACCGGGCGCGCAACATCCTCGCCAAGGTGCCCACAGCGGCCCAGGGCGAGGTGAAGGCTGAGTACTGGAAGCTCTTCGACGAGATCGACCAGGACCCCGGCCAGGAGGCGGTGGACGAGGTGCGCCGGCGCATCGACCGGTTCGCCAGGCGCTACGAGAAGCTCTACCCGGCCGCCGTCAAGTGCCTCGAGACCGACGTCGAGTCGCTCACCGTCTACCTGCGGTTCCCCAAGGCGCACTGGCCCCGCATCCGGCACTCGAACTTCATCGAGCGCACCTTCGACGAGAGCAGGCGGCGGGTCAAGGTAATCGGCCGGCTCCCCGGCGAGCGCAGCTGCCTGAGCCTCGTGTGGGCCGTCTTCGACCGGGCCTCGAAGGGATGGCGTGGCGTGCAGCACACCCCGGCCACCACGCGTCTGCTCGCCGATCTGCGCCGACAGCTCCTCGAACCGCCCGTGTCCATCGCACCGCAGCCGAGCGAGGAGCCCGCGTCCGACGTCTCTTACACCGTCAGTGGGACGCCACCCCTCGGCGGCAACGGCCGACAACACGCGATGGGACCGCCCGGATGACCACCCTTCTACGCTCGACAGTCGCGTAGCGCCCCATTTGCCCCGCCTCTGCGCGTATCAGGCGCAAAGCATCTGGAGCGGGACCTCCATCCACAGGACATGCGTCAACCAACGAGGCGCTGCATATAGTCACAACGTCAGTCGAAAACGTATTAGTTCGAATATCGG
>JBEKBI010000028.1:0-23130 GCA_050015475.1 Acidimicrobiales bacterium
AGGGACGCGGCTGGCTTCGGCCACCTCTCGGATGTAGGTGTTGCCCGTTCCCCAATCGCACTGCCGGATGGCGATCCCGTCGTTGTAGCGGCCGAGGATCTCACCGATCTCCTTGGCCGTGTCGCCGTGCGCAATCTGGGTGCTCTTGGACTCGATGAACTGGGCGTGCCCGCCGAGCTGGGCCATGCCCGCCTCGAACGAAGCGCGAGTCCGCGTGCTCGAGAAGAAGAACAGCATCGCTAGGACCTTGTCCCTCAGGTACGGAGTCAGTTGGTTAAGCGCGCGTTCCCTCTTCAAGGCGAAGGCCACGTCAAGAAGGGTATCGAGCTCACTCTTCGTCCATTCCTGGGCGTCGATCATGTCCCTTCCACGAAGGTGCGTCTGCATGGCTGCGCCTACTCCATCGCGCCGAGGATGAGGGACAGGAGAGACATCCGCATGGCGACGCCGTTGAAGGCCTCAACCCAGTAGCGGGCGTGGCGAGTGGCGTCGACGTCGGGGGGCAGCTCGTCCATACGAGGCAGCGAGTGCAGGATGATCGAGTCGCTCTTAGCCTTCTCTCTGAGCAGGTCCCGGGTGACCCGGTAGGCGACGGGCGTGAGGCCCTTGTCCTTCGTGACCTCTTCCCTCGAGACGGTGTAGTCCGCCTGCACGACGGGCTCCATGTAGATGACGTCGGCCTGAGCGATGCAGCTCTCGACGCTCTCCTTCTCCTGGTACTGGACGTTCAGCAGGTCCAGCTCAGCCTTGAACTCGGGGAGCAGAGACATCTCCGGCGGGCCAACGACAAAAGCCTCGACGTCGAACTGGGAGAACGCGTAAAGAATCGAATGCATCGTGCGCATGCGCATGTCGCCCACGAGGAGGACCTTCAGCCCGTCGAGGCCGCCCTTTTGCCCCGCGATCGTGTACAGGTCTGTCAGCACCTGGGTCGGGTGCTCGCCCCAGCCGTCACCGCAGTTGATGACGGGCACAGAAGCCCACTTCGCCGCCTCGTGCGGCGCACCCTGCTCGAAGTGGCGCATGGCGATGACGTCGCCGTAGTACTCGAGCATGTGGACTGTGTCCTTGATGCTCTCCTGGTAGAAGTCGCCGGCACGCGTCATCTTCGCGTCCGAGAAACCAAGAACATGCCCACCAAGGCGGTGCATCGCAGCCTCGGTCGACAGGCGCGTGCGCGTGCTCGGCTGGTAGAACGCCGTCAGCAGCGTCTTGTGCTTGAGCAGGTCCGTGTTGCGCCGTTCAGC
The DNA here is from genome assembly GCA_050015475.1 of Acidimicrobiales bacterium. Taxonomy (GTDB): domain Bacteria; phylum Actinomycetota; class Acidimicrobiia; order Acidimicrobiales; family Bog-793; genus Fen-455. The sequence goes on from JBEKBI010000028.1 coordinate 1,248, forward strand.
AGCGAACGGCTTGAGCCGGTCGGCTACGGAAAAGATCTGGAAGTACTCCTCTCGCTCCATGTCCTTCAAGGACAAGATGTCTCGCCCGAGGAAACTTCTCATGTCGCGTATCCCCTTTCATCTAGCTGATTAACGGCCTTCGCGCCTCCAAAATGGGCGCGGCATACAGCGTGCACCGACATCCCGTCGGATCGAAGCCCCACTGCCATCGGTCGCGTTTTCCTCAGTATAACAAGGCGTTAGCCCACTCTCCGCCACGACTTCGCCCACATGGCGTCGCCTGAACCCGAGCAGTCCTGAACGAAAGCCGCTTCCACGCTCGTCGCCAAGCTTTGGCCGCAGGAGCTGCCCCCGTCAGCACTTGACAATGGCGCCGCTCGTTGGCGGCCTCAGTTCATGTCAAGGCAAGCGACCAGCACGGGCGAATTGTGCGTGCTTGTCAAGCGCTCCGGTTAGGAGGAAGCCGCGGCCGGCTCGTCAGGGGCGGACGGAGTGCCGGACTCGACGCCGGCCATCAACATGCCGATCTCTTCGCGTGTGTTGACACGCGGGTCCGCCGACCCGATGACCGTGCCTTCGTACATAACGAGGACACGGTCGCAGATGGTCATGATCTCGTCGAGGTCCTCGGAGATGATGAGCACCGCCGTCCCGCTGTCGCGTTGGGCAACGAGGCGCTCGTGGATGTAGCGGGTCGCTCCGACGTCGATGCCTCGCGTGGGCTGGGCAACGAGCAGTACCCGCGGACTTCCCGACAGCTCGCGGGCCATGATCAGCTTCTGGATGTTCCCTCCGGACAGGTTCCTGGCCGGCGTGTCCAGTGACGGAGTGCGCACGTCGAAGGCCGAGATCAGCTCCTGGCAATGGCGGCGAATGGCATGGGTGCGCAGGAACCCGAGACGGGAATAGCTCGGGCTCCGATTATCGACGAGCAGGAGGTTCTGGGCGACCGTGAACTCCGGGACGACTCCGTCCCGCATGCGCTCCTCTGGGACGTAGGCGAGTCCGGCCGCGCGGGCGCGGGCCGGGGTCACTCCCGCAAGCTCCGTGTCCTCCAAGCGGATGGAGCCGCTCACGGGCGCGCGAAGACCTGCAATCGCCTCCGAGAGTTCTCGCTGCCCGTTCCCGGAAACCCCCGCGATGCCGACGATCTCACCGCCGGAGACCTCGAGCGACAGCCCCCGTACAGCTTCGATCCCGCGGTCGCCCCTCACACGGAGGTCCTTGACTGAGAGCCGTACGTCACGGGCCGTGCCCACTGGGGGCTGGCTTTCCAGGGCGACACTGCGCCCGACCATCAGCTCGACTAGCCGGGCCCGGGTCGCCTCGGCCGCCGGTATCGTGCCGACGTTGCGGCCGGCTCGAAGCACGGTGATGCGGTCGGAGATGTCCAGCACCTCGTGGATCTTGTGTGAGATGAAGACGAGTCCCTGCCCACTCCCGGTCATCTGACGCAGCACGACGAACAACTCGTCCACCTCGCGCGGCGTGAGAACGGCCGTAGGCTCGTCGAGGACCAACAGCGAGACGTTCCGGTACAGCGCCTTGATGATCTCGACACGCTGGCGCTCTCCGACTGACAGCTGCCAAATGAGCGCTTTCGGGTCGACGTTGAGCCCGTAGGTGTCGGCAAGTTCGCGAATCCTCGCCGAAACCCGGCCCAGGTCCGTGAGCGGCCCGCGTTGCGACTTCTCCCCTAACGCGACGTTCTCGGCCACAGTCAAGGTGTCCACGAGCATGAAGTGCTGGTGAATCATCCCTATGCCGTGCTTGATAGCGTCGGCCGGCGAGGTCACAGTGACTTTCGCGCCCTTGATGGAGATCTCACCCTCATCGGGGCGGTACAGGCCGTAGAGCACACGCATGAGAGTGCTCTTGCCTGCGCCATTCTCCCCGAAGAGGGTGTGGATCTCGCCGCTGCGGACCTCAAAATCGACGTGGTCATTGGCGACCACCCCCGGAAAGCGCTTTGTGATGCCAGTCATCTGGAGGAGCGGAACGCCCCCCTTAGCTGGACCCGCTTCCGGGATGGTCACCACGATCGTCCTTTCTCGTCCGCCCTATAAGTGCTGCCTACTGGGGAACCGTGATGGTCCCGTCGGTGATCGCACTGATCAGCTTCTGCGCCTCAGTCTTGATCGAGGGAGAGAGCATGTAGCCCGGGTTGAACTGGATCATCTCTCCGCCGTTCCCTAGGCCGATGACGTAGGTCGCCCCACCGAGGGTGCCTCCGCGAATCGCCGTGATCATCTGCTTCAAGATCGGGTCCCAGTTGTAAACCTGGCAGGAGACGACGTTCTTCGGTGCCAGGCTCGCCTGGTTCCACTGCGTTCCGAACCAGGCCAGGTTGTCTGAGCTCGCGACGCCGATCGCCCCGACAACTGACTGGGAGCTGCCGGTGAGCACGTCTGCGTGGTCACCTTGCACGAAGGTCTTCGCACAAGTGGCCATGAGGCTGTCATCGCTGAACGATCCCGTGTAGACCTCGTGCGCCGACACCATGAAGTTGTTGGCCTTGGCTGCGGCCGCCGCGCCAGCGGCGAAACCGTCCACGTACAACTTGGCGTCACCGGTCTCGATCGGCCCGCAGATCCCCAGCACCTTCGACTTGCTCAGCAACGCGGCCATGTAGCCCTGGACGTAACCGCCCTCATTCGAGGAGGCCTCGTAGGCAAAGACGTTCTTCATGCCGAAGGTCGATCCTGCGGTTCCCCACGCGAAGGCGACCTTCGGAAACTGGGGTGCCAGCTGCTCGATGATCGACCCGTACTGGGAGCCATGGGCGATGATGAGGTTGTAGCCCTCGGACGCGTACTCGCGGATGATGCTCGCTGCGTTCGAGACGACGTACTCGTTCGCCGAAACCGAGATCATCAGGTGTTCTGACGTCTTCAGGCTCTCGAGGGCGCTGTACATCGACTGAGTGAAGGCCAGGTCGTTCGTCGCGCTCGGTGCGACGAGAGCCACCTTCAGAGTCGTGACGCCTGTCGAATGCATGGTCGTCGTCGTCGTGCTCGACGAAGAGCCACACCCGAAGGCAGCGGCGCCAAGTGAGACGGCAAGGGCGGCAAGCACCAAGGCGCCCCTTCTGAATGGGTTCATATGCATTGTTCTTCTCCCTTGTTGATGACTGCGCTTCCTGCAGATTTCGAACTCAGACACTGCCCGTGGTTGAAACAGGGCCTACCCCGTCGGATCACCTTTCTGTCTCGAGAAGCCCCCTCGTAACACGACTGTAAGCTTCTCTCGAGAAACAGCCGGTCACATCACCCTCCTCTTTCGTAGGGCTTCCCGAGAACGGCTGGCTGCCTGAACCTGCGGGCGACAGTGAGCAACGCCAAGATCGTGATCACCGCCGGCGCCGTCGCGGCGAGGTCGGAAGCGCTGAGTGGGATGATGCCAAGCGACTTCCACTCGAGAACGACAGCGATGGCCAGCCCGTACAGCACCGATCCACCCATGACACCGGTCGGGCGCCAAGCACCGAAGTAGACGAGCGCGACGGCTATGAAACCCTCGCTCTGGGTGAGGTTCTCCTGGAAGATCCCGTCGTATAAGAGCAGGGCGGCGCCAGCCAGACCGGCCAACGTGCAGCCGATGAGCACGGTCGACCAGCGAATTCTGGCGACGTTCACGCCCACGGAGTCGGCTGCGGCCGGGTTCTCTCCCGAGGCGCGGATCTTCATGCCGTAAGTCGTCCGGTTGAGCACGAAGGTGACCACGGGTACCAAAAGGAAGGCGATGTAAACCAGGATCGGCTGCTCGAAGAACATCCCACCCACCGCTGGGATCTTGTCGAGCAGGGGGATGTTGATCGGGTTGAGCGTCTTGATCGGCAGCGGTGTTCCGACGAGCTTTATGAACAACAGGTCGCTGAACCCGAGGCCGAACAAATAGACACCGATCCCACTGATGCCCTGCTCTGCCTTCAACGTGACGCTGATGAACGCAGTCAGGACGCCCATCACCGCCCCGGTTCCCATCCCGACGAGGATCGCGAGAAACAGGTTGCCGGTCTTGAGCGCGGTGAAGTAGGTCGAGAACGCCGACAGGAGCATGATCCCGTCGACGCCGAGGTTGATCACTCCACTGCGCTGCCCCATGGTCTCGCCGAGCGCAGCCAACAGGAAGGGGGTGGCCAGGCCGAGCGCCGAAGCGACGGTCGCAGTGAGCACGGCGTAGGTGAAGAAGTGGCTCATGGGTCGTCCCGCGCTCGCGCCGCGACTGGTGCCGTGCCCGGATCGCCTGTCTCGTTCGGCTGAACCCTGGAACGTCCTAGGGGCGCTGAGGAAATGGCACGGCTCCGTCGCCTCATGTACTCGAGGGAGACGACGAACACCACGACGAGCCCCTCGAGGGCGGTCACCATGTCGGCGGGCACGCCTGTCGCGACCTGCAAGGCGTCACCGCCCACGATCAGGCCACCGAAGAGGAAGGCCGAGATGATCGTCCACAGCGGGTTGAGGGCCCCAAACAGCGCCACAACGATCCCGTTGAACCCATCCGATCCCGTGAACCCTGTGAGGCTCCCGTCGGTCACCATGCGGTGTGAAATGCTGCCGAATACGAGCAACGCCCCCGCGAGACCGCACATGGCGCCGCTTATCGTCATGGCGAGGGTCATCGTGCGTTTCACCGGCATCCCGGCGTACTTTGAGGCGTCACGCGACAGCCCCACGGCCTGGATTCGGAAACCGAAGCTCGTGCGATAGAGCAGGATCCACACTCCCCCCGCCACGAGCACCGCTATCAGCACCCCGAGGTGGAGCTGCGTGTTCGGGATGAGGATGGGCAGCCAGGAGGCCCGCGGGAGAAGCTTGGTCTCCGGGATCAGGCCGTAGGTGGAGTTCTGCGTCTTGTCAACCATGGGCCCGGCCAGAAGCCAGTTCATCACCTGCACGGCGACGAGGTTGAGCATGATCGTGCTCAGGATCTCATTGACGTTGAAATATGCCTTGAACGCACCGGGGATCGCCCCCCAAACCGCGCCTCCGGCCGCGCCCGCGAGCAGCACGAGTGGGATGAGCTCAACGCTGGGCAATCTCGGCAGCGCAAGAGCTGTAGCGGAGCTCGCCAGACCGCCCATTGCCAGTTGGCCCTCGCCGCCGATATTGAAGACGTTGGCGCGGAACGCCACACAGATTCCGACGGCGACGAGAAGAAGCGGCGCGGCCTCCACGGCCGTCGAGCCGAGCGCGTAGCGACCGTCGAAGGCTCCGACGATCAGGGCGTTGTAGCCGGAGATGGGGTTGGCCCCCAAGGCCAGCATCATGACCGCGCCCAGTAGCAGCGCGGCGACAAGCGACAGCGGAAGGGCGAACCAACTCAGCAGGAACCGCCGCCGGTCTTGCCAGACAGCCGCGGCCGCCGCGGAGAGACGACTCAACGCCGACCCTTCATGGAGCCAAAGCTCAAGCGACACCGATGTCTCTGCGGCCGCGTCGCGGCAGCAAAAAAGCCGCTCATGTCGGCGTCATAGGCTGAGAGCCCTCTTTACGAACATGTTGCGGCGTGCAGCCAATAATACATAGGCACCCTCCGCTGTCGAGCGATTTGAGTACACAAATCCAGAAGTCCCGAGGTCTTGGCGGCGGCTCAGCTCCACAGTTCTTGCGCGTGGCGGGCGAGTTCTCCATGCGCGGCCTTGAGGTCAACGCCGACGAGCGTGCCGTCCGCCACGACCAGCTCGCCGGCTACCAGGAGATGGAGGACCTTGCGGGACGGCCCGAGCACAAGCCCGGCTATGGCATCCTCGATGTCCGCGATATCGTCGGCCGGCCAAACGGCGACGTCAGCCGGGGCGCCCACCGCCAAACGCCCCAGATCAGGTCGGCCTAGACACCTGCCCCCGCCTTGCGTACCGAGCTCGAGGGCCTGGAGTGGCGACATCGCGTCCGGCCGGCCGGAGCGGAGACGTGCGAGGAACAAGGCCTGCTTGAGCTCGGGTAACAGGTCGCCTGACTCGTTCGAGGCGACTCCGTCGACACCGAGACCGACAGGCGCTCCCGCGTCGAGGAGATCGCGGACCGGGCAGATACCCGAAGCCAAGCGCGCGTTCGAGCTTGGGCAGTGAGCGACGCCCACTCCTGCGGCCCCCACTCTGACGACCTCGGAGGCATTGAGGTGGACGGCGTGCGCGTACCAGACGTCGCTGTCCAGCCAGCCGAGATCCTCGACGACGTCGAGTGGGCGCTTCCCGAAACGCGTCAGGCAGTCCTGCTCCTCGGCGAGAGTCTCCGCGAGATGAGTGTGCAGCCGCAGTCCCAGTCGACGGGCCAGCGCGGCGGATTCCCTCATCAGCTCCCCCGTGACCGAGAAAGGACTGCATGGTGCAACGACGACCGTTACGAACTTCCCATCGTGCAGCCTGGCAGCGACGGACTCCGTCGAGGAGAGGATCGCCTCGGTTCGCTCCACGACATCGTCGGGGGGCAGGCCCCCGGAGCTCTCACCGAGATCCATTGACCCGCGGGACAGATGGAGGCGAACGCCGACTCTCCGACTGGCGGCGGCGATGGCGTCGAAGACCGAGTCGTCGCCGTGCGGGACGACATAGTGGTGGTCAGCGACGGTTGTCGCCCCACTCAGGGCGAGTTCGGCCAGGCCAACCGTTGCGGCCACACCCACGTCCTCGACGGAAATGCGCGCCCAGACCGGATAGAGCTCCTGCAGCCAAGCGAACAGGTCGCAGCCCGTGGCGCGGCCGCGAGTGAGCCACTGGTAGAGGTGGTGGTGGGTGTTGATCAGCCCCGCCGTGATGATGCCGCCGCTGCACGAGATGACTTCATCTCCCGGTTTCGGCTGCACCGAGCCGATCTCGACGATGAATCCGTCTTCGACTGCCACGTCGCCTGGCCAACGCGCTCCGCGGAGCACTTTCCTTGTCGTCACAACCACAAGTATCGCCCTCGTCCGCGTCCAGTCAACAAGGGACGAGCCACTGCCTCCAACGCGCCCGGCGACATGGGCACGCTGGCCCGGCGGCGCCCGCACACCCGCTATAAGTCAAGAGAGCAGTTTCTCGGCGTCTGTGAGGAACTGGCACGGCTATGCCTTTAGGCACCAGCTGGGTGAGACCTGGCTGCCGAACTCGAACGGACCCGGTTGCCTGAGCCGGTGTGAGAGGGGAGAATCTACCCGTGAACATCTTCGGACTCGATACAGAAGTCATTGACGCCGCAGCCGTTGAGCGGACCGCACAGCGCTTTCGCGAACAGAAGATCGTGCTGCCTACCTTTGCCCAACTAGCCAAGCCGTCGAGCGCGCCGAGCGCGATGCACGCGCTCCTCGGGAAAGTGGACAGGAACGCGAGTTCCCCGGCCAACCTCTGGCGGGTGCACTGGTACAACAAGACCGACGGAGGCCTGACCGAGGTCCCTGAGCACGTCGTGCTCACCAAGGATGTGACCGGGGTCGACGCTCCCATCGTGGTCGCCTTCGGTGACCGCTTCCCGATGATCGGCGCCCACAAAGTGCTAGCGGCATACGCCTGCCTGGCTCCGAGGCTCGTGACCGGGGCGTTCGACCCGACGCGCCACCGCGCGATTTGGCCCTCGACCGGGAACTACTGCCGTGGCGGCGTAGCGGTCTCGAGAGTAATGGGATGCCGAGGCGTCGCAGTCCTGCCCGAGGGCATGAGCCGCGAGCGCTTCGACTGGCTCGAGAAATGGGTCGTCGACGACTCCGACATCATCAAGACCCCGGGCACGGAATCCAACGTCAAGGAGATCTACGACCGCTGCCACGAGCTGGCACAGGACCCGGACAACGTCATCTTGAACCAGTTCTGCGAGTTCGGTAACCACGTTGTCCACCGCATCGCGACGGGCTCCGCCCTCGAACGCGTCGCCGAGCAGCTTGTCGCTTCCAACCCCAACTTGAAGGTACGGGCGTTCGTCTCGGCAACCGGCTCGGCGGGCACCATCGGCGCCGGCGACCACCTGAAGGACCGCTTCGGGTCGCTGACAGTCGCCGCCGAGGCCCTCGAGTGCCCCACGCTTTTGAACAACGGGTTCGGCGAGCACAACATCCAGGGAATCGGCGACAAGCACGTGCCCCTTATCCACAACGTGATGGGAACTGACGTCGTGGTCGCGATCTCGGATCGGTCCACCGACTCGTTGAACGTGCTCGCGAACACCGACGCAGGCCGTCGTTACCTGGCCAGCCGCGGGGTCTCGCCGGAGATGCTGGTGGCGCTCGCGTCCTTCGGTTTGTCGAGCTGGTGCAACGTGCTCGCCGCGATCAAGCTCGCCAAGCGGCTGCGCCTCGGCAGCGAGGACGTCATCTTGACCGTCGCCACCGACGGCGCGGTCATGTACCAAAGCGAGCTCCAGGACGCGCTGAAGCGCGATTGGAAGGACGGGTTCACGGAAGTCTCGGCTGCTCAGGTGTTCGGAGAGCACATCCTCGGTGCAGGAGAGGACAACCTCCTCGAGTGCACGGAGACCGACCGTGACCGGATTTTCAACCTCGGCTACTACACATGGGTCGAGCAACAGGGCGTGTCCATCGAGGACTTCGAGGCGAGGCGCAAGGCAAGCTTCTGGCGCTCCTTGCTCGACCTCGTCCCGGTTTGGGACGACCTGATTGGCGAGCTGAACGCCCGCTCGGGAGCTAAGCCCTCCGCCTAAGCCTCCCTGTCCCTATAAAGGGGCGCACGCCATAAAGCCCCGGGTGGCGGTAGCTTGGGCCGGCTGCCCTCAGGGCCTTAGTGGTGGCGGCCAAGAGCGCCGACACAAACTGGTGGAAGTGCAGGGTCCCCCAACGGGCACGCTGACTCCGGTACGTTCGCGCCGGTGAGTCCCCGACAGCACTGCCCCTGGAATGGTGACAAATGAACCAGCGAAGCCCCCAACACCGACGCACCGCCTCGCGTGCCGGCCGGAAGAGGCCTTCGGGTTTCCGGGCTTGGCTGAACGGGCTCGGCCGCGGGCAGAGAATTGGGATAGTCGTCGCCGCGCTCGTAGTGGTCGTCGGAGTCATTGCAGGAATCGCCCTGTCAGGAGGGGGCTCCAAGGCGGCCGTGCACCCTTCGACCTCAACTACAACCCAGACAACTAGGCCGCAGTCGAAGACCAACTCGAAGCTCTGCCCGCTCACTGGCCTGCCGGCGCCGGGCGGCAAGGTTCCGCGACGCCCAGCCTTGGCCGTAAAGATCGGCAACGATCCTGCTTCGCGCCCACAGAGCGGCCTCGGCCAAGCGGACATCGTCTACGAGGAGATGGCCGAAGGTGGGATCACTCGTTACATGGTCGTGTTCCAGTGCCAGAACTCGGCCTTGGTGGGGCCGACACGGTCGGTCCGCTGGGACGACTGGAACATACTCCAGCAGTACGGCCATGCCATCCTCGCCTATAGCGGTGGCATTCAGCCTTGGATGGACATGGCGGCATCGCTGCCGTGGATCTACGACGCCAACGGCAGCATCTACCCCACAGCCAACGCCTTTTATCGTTACAACAACGACGCCCTGCCTGAGAGTCAGGGGGCGCCCTACAATTACTTCACGTCGACCTCGGCGTTGTGGGGCCTGTTCCCCAACGCCAAGACTCCCCCGCCGCAGCTCTTCCGGTTCTCGAAGAACATCCCAGCCGGCTCGTCGAAAGACGTCTCCGTCGCCATCCCGTTCTCGGGGGCTTCCGATGTCGTCTGGCAGTGGAGCCAGGCGGCCGGGCAGTGGCTTCGCTTCTACGGCACCCAGGCAGACCTGGACTCGACCGGCGTCCAGTTCCACACCACGAACGTGGTGATCCAGATGGTCCAAACGGCGCGGGGCCCCTACGACGAGAGCGGCCCGGACAGCCCCGACGTCGAAAGCATGACGGTCGGCTCAGGTGTCGTCTACGTGCTGCGAGGGGGATATATGGAGAAGGGGACCTGGAGCCGCCCGACCGGCTCGGACGTCACGACGTTCACCTTCCCCAACGGCAAGCCGATCACTCTCCAGCCAGGCCAGACTTGGTACGAGATAGTCCCGGACTACATAACGGTTGCTTTCACGAGGTGAGCCAATGACCAGCGAGCCGCTGTCCTCTCCAAGTCGTTACGGAGGGTTGTCGTACTGGTTTGACAGTCTCCCGGACCCTGTCATACCGCGGCCGGGGCTCGACGGCGATCTCGAGGTTGACGTCGCCATCGTCGGCGCGGGCTTCACGGGGCTCTGGACCGCCTACTACCTAACCGAGGCCGACCCCTCTCTCAAAGTGGCAGTGCTCGAGAGCGAGACAGCCGGCTTTGGCGCCTCGGGGCGCAACGGAGGCTGGTGCTCGGCGTTGTTCGCGGCCGCGCCCTCCAAGCTCGTGCGGATGTATGGCAAGCGAGCAGAGCTGGACCTTCGCAAGGCGATGGAACACACCGTCGACGAGGTGGGTGCTGTCGCCTCAAAGGAGGGCATCGACTGCCACTACCGCAAGGACGGCACCGCGGTCCTCATCCGCACCTCTGCGCAGATGCAGCGGGCGAAGGAGGAGATCGCTGAGTCCCGGTCCTTGGGCATCGGGGAGGACGACCTCAGGATGCTCGGCGCGTCCGAAGCTCACGACCTCGTGGCCGCGACGGAAGTGCTCGGCGCCGTGTACACCCCTCACTGCGCGTCTCTTCATCCGGCGCGACTCGCGCGTGGACTGGCGGACGTCGTCGAGCGGCGTGGGGTCCAGATTCTCGAGCAGACCCCAGCCCTGGAGCTCGGCGCGGGACGCGTTGTGACGCCAAGAGGCACGGTACGCGCCAAGGCGGTCGTCAGAGCGACCGAGGGCTTCACCGCGCGGCTGCCGAGGACGCATCGAAGCGTCGTCCCTCTTTACTCACTCATGGTCGCGACCGAGCCCGTCGACGAGGCGACGCTGGCCGAGACCGGGCTCCGCAACGGCGTTACCTTCAGCGACTACCGCTACGTGCTCGTCTACGGCCAGCGCACGCCGGACGGTTGCATCGCGTTCGGCGGAAGAGGCGCCCCCTACCACTTCGGGTCGCGCATCGAGCCGAGGTTCGACAGCGAGCCAGAGGTGCACGCGCTCTTGAGGGCTTCCCTCGTCGAGCTATTCCCCGCCCTTTCCGGAGTCCGCTTCACGCACAGCTGGGGTGGGCCACTCGGCGTCCCCCGTGACTGGCATCCATCGGTCGGGTTCGACCAAGGCACTGGCATGGGTTGGGCCGGCGGTTACGTCGGGGACGGAGTCGGTACGACGAACCTCGCGGGCAGAACCCTGGCCGCGCTTATTGCAGGCACTGATGACGAGTGCACTCGCCTGTGCTGGGTCGGCCACCGGTCACGGCTCTGGGAACCAGAGCCGCTCCGGTGGATCGGCATCAATGCCGGTATGCAAGGCGTGAAGTTGGCCGACCACTCCGAACGCAGATCAGGACGAAGTTCGCGGCTCGGAAAAGTCATGAGCCGGCTGGTCGGCGGCTAGCTTCAGATCAAAGCGCCCGGACGGCCTTCTCGAGTACCGAGAGCGCGTCGTTCAGGAGCTCGTCCGACATCACGAGCGGCGGAAGAAGGCGAACGGAGTTCCCGTAGGTTCCGGCGCTGAGCAGGATCAGACCCTCAGCGTGGCAGGCCTTGAGGACCGTGCCGACCGCAGCGGCGTCCGGGGTCTTCTTCTTCTTGTCGCTCACGAACTCGAGCGCGGCCATCGCCCCGATGACTCGTACGTCACCGATAGCGGGCACATCGGCCGCGAGCTTGCCAAGGCGGGCCTTGAAGATCTCGCCCATGTGCACGGCGCGGCCCACGAGGTCCTGAGACTCGACCTCGGCCAGCGCGCCAAGGGCCGCCGCGCACGAGACAGGGTTGCCACCGAAAGTGGAGCCCAAGCCTCCAGGGTGCACGGAGTCCATGATCTCGGCCTTGCCCGTCACGCCGCCGATCGGCAGGCCACCACCAAGTCCCTTGGCCGTCGTGATGAGGTCAGGAACGAGTCCGAAGTGCTCCGAAGCGAACATCTTGCCCGTCCGGGCGATGCCTGCCTGGACCTCATCGGCGATGAACACGATCCCGTGCTCCTTGCAGTACTCAGCGATGCGGGACACGTAGGCCGGCGAGGGAATGACAACCCCGGCCTCGCCTTGTACCGGCTCCATGATGAAGCCCGCGATGCGATTCGCACCGATCTGCTTTTCCATGGCAGCAATCGCCAAGTCCGCGCAGGCGTCGCCACACCTGTCGGGAGCAGCGCCAGCCATGCAGCGATAGGGGTAGCTGGAGGGGACGCGGTAGATCTCCGGGGCGAAAGGCCCGAAACCTGACTTGTAGGGCATCGCCTTTGCGGTGAGCGTCATCGTGAGCAGGGTCCGGCCATGGAAAGCATGGTCAAGCACGACAATTGCTTGACGGCCTGTGAACGACCGGGCGATCTTCACGGCGTTCTCGACCGCCTCGGCACCTGAGTTGACAAAGATGCTTCGCTTCTCGTGGTTGCCCGGGGTAAGCGCATTGAGCTTCTCGGCAAGGGCGATGTACCCCTCGTATCCCGTCACCTGGAAACAGGTGTGGGTGAAGCGCTGAACCTGCTCAGTGACGGCCTCGACCACCTTGGGAGCGCTCGATCCGACATTGAGAACGGCAATGCCGCCGCCGAGGTCGATGAACCGGTTGCCGTCGACGTCGACGACAATGCCGCCACTCGCTCGCTCAGCGAAGATCGGCATCGTCGCACCCACTCCTGCGGGCACCGATGCCTTTCTGCGGGCAGCAAGCTCCAGCGAGCGCGGGCCGGGAATGGCAGTCCGTATCTCGCGCGACTGGGAGACCTCGACAGATTTCACCATCATCACCACCTGTTAGACGGGCAAGGAGGACAACTTTGGCGCAGCCTCGCTCGCGTTAATTCAATCGGGATTGAGCTTACTGACCTCGGTCTACGTTGCCAATTTCGTGCTCGAAGGCAGAAATGAACGGGCTTTCCAACACACAAGTCGTGCCAACATCTCTCTATGGCGACCCCGGACAGGGGCCCGGTTTCGAGGTTGACAGGGCCTCTGGGGCCGCGCTCAGATCCGTGACGGATTCACATCGCAAGTTCCTATCGACCGATATGCTCCCTCCGTGCTGATCTCGAGTGGGGGCCACGTCGCGCACATAATTCTCACGGCCCATGTCGCCGGCGCCTCCCATTCGGCAGTCCATCTGGACAAGATCTCCTTCTTCCAAGCCGTGGTGCTCGGCGTGCTCCAGGGCGTGAGTGAGCTGTTCCCCGTCTCGAGCCTCGGCCACGCGGTCCTCTTTCCGGCTCTGTTCGGCTGGCACAACTTGCTGGCGTCCGAAAGCAAGCCCGAGTCCTTCTGGCTCGCCCTGGTAGTCGCGCTCCACGTAGGCACGGCGTTGGCACTGGCGACCTTCTACCGAAGGGACTGGAAGGCAATCGGCGTAGGTCTCGCGCGCTCGACGCGTGCGCGGACGATCTCCACCCCGACTGAGCGGCTCGGCTGGCTTCTTGTCGCGGCAACTATCCCCGCCGGCATCATGGGACTGATTTTCGAGCACGAGCTCCGGGTCCTGCTCTCCAAGCCATCTGCGGCCTCAGTCTTCCTGGTGGTCAATGGATTCATTCTCCTCGGCGGCGAGGTGGCCCGACGTCGAGCCAAGCTCCGGGAGCGTCGGGGCCAGGTGCCTGCTCGTGAGCTGCGGACGCTCGAGTTCAAGGAAGCCGGAGTCATCGGAGTCGCACAGGTACTCGCCCTCATCGCGGGTATCAGCCGCTCTGGCATAACGATGGTGGCTGGGCTGGTCCGCGGATTGGACTACGAGGACGCCGCCCGGTTCTCGTTCCTTCTCGCGACGCCCATCATCTTCCTGGCCGGGCTCTACGAGGTACCCGACCTGCTCGGACCGCTCGGCGACGGCGTCAGAGCCCAGGCACTCGTGGCCGCTTTGTGCGCCTTCGGCGCTGCCTACGTGTCGGTGCGTTTCCTGACTCGGTACTTCAAGACGAGGACTCTCTGGCCCTTCGGTCTCTACTGCCTCGCCATGGGCACGTTCTGCATTGTCCGGTTCGCCTGAGGCCGCCCGATTGATCGGCTAAGCGAGGCAACACCCGTAGTCTCGAACCATGGCTATCTATGACGCATCCATTCATTCTCTGAGAGGCGAGCCGCTCGACCTCCGCGGTTTCAAGGACAAGGCGGTCCTCGTCGTGAACGTGGCTTCTCGCTGCGGGCTGACTCCCCAATACTCCGGCCTCGAGAGCCTTCAGGAGCAGTACGCCGACCACGGCTTCACGGTGCTCGGGGTCCCTTGCAACCAGTTCGGAGAGCAAGAGCCCGGGTCGAGCGAGGAGATCGAGACGTTCTGTTCCACCACTTTCGGTGTGACATTCCCCATGACAGAGAAGGTCGAGGTGAACGGCACGGGCCGTCACCAGCTCTACACAGAGCTGACCGCGGTCGCCGACGCCGAGGGAAACGCCGGGGATATCCAATGGAACTTCGAGAAGTTCCTCATCGCCCCGGGGGCGAGGTCGATCGTCCGCTTCCGGCCCACGACCGAGCCCACCTCGCCCGAGGTCGTGGCGGCCATCGAGGCTGTGCTGCCAAGCTGAGGCGAAAGGGCGCTGCCAACCTGACGGCACCGAGTGCTCGAGGAGGTCCGACGGTGGCCGATCCCGGCGCTGACTTAGACATCACGAGGCGGCTCAGGATCCCTGCAAGTGAGCTTCAATGGCGCTTCTCCGGCAGCGGGGGGCCAGGTGGGCAGCATGCAAACACGTCCAATACCAAGGTGACGTTGACTTGGAGCGTCGAAGAGTCGGCTGCGCTGAGCGAGTCCCAGCGCGCGCGCCTCATGACTGAGCTCGGATCAGTGGTCCGTGTCGTGGCCGTTGACGAGCGGTCGCAGTCGCGCAACCGGGACATCGCCCTCGACCGCCTGCGTGAGCGGCTGCAGGCCGCCCTCGCGGTCCGCAACCCCCGGCGACCAACGGCACCGACGAGATCCTCGGTAAGGCGCCGGCTTGCTGAAAAGCGCCTGCGATCGGAGCGCAAGACCGAACGCCGGGTGACACCCGAAACCGAAGATCCCGCCTGATCCCGGTCGTCTGGGGCGACACACTCGGGTGCCGCCTGAAATGGGCGGGCGGAAACCGCCCGCGCGCCGCCCAGGACATCGGCCCGTCGCCCGACTACCGGGGCAGGTAATCTCAGGTGGCCTCTCGGGACGTCCGGGGGCGATGCCGGGCGAGCGGAGAGAACGTTCTCGGACGCCCTGGTGGGGCCTGGTCCGAAAGAGAGCGCTGGAACCGCAGAGGTCATGGCAGTGGACACCGCCGAGACTGGGAACACAGGTGCGCCCACGGGCGAGTTCGCGCCCGACAAAACCGGTCGCCTGAACCTCAACGCTGGTCCCCCGCGGTCGTTTGCGATCGCGGCCGGAGTGGGGGCAGCTCTCCTCGTGCTCTTCGCGTTGTGGATGGCTCACCTCAGCATCGACCACGGTTCGCCCGCCGGCGCGGAGCTGCTCGTCAAGCTCCTCGCCGCTGCGCTGGCGGCCGCCAGTTGCGCTGTGGCCAGTCGACGTGCGGAGCCTGCATCACGTCTCGCCTGGGCGTGGATCGCGGCCGCCACCGGCTGTTGGGCTCTCGGCGAGGTGGCCCTCACTTGCTACGAATTCCTAGGCAACGGGACTCAACCCTTCCCCTCGATCGCCGATGCGGGCTTCCTTGTCGCGCTGCCGCTCGTGACAATCGGGCTGCTGTTGTTCCCATCCATGCCCAAGCCCGGCGTATCGGCTGCGCGCGTGGTTCTCGACGGGGTCATCGTCGCCGGGTCCCTGCTCGTCGTCAGCTGGACCACGGCGCTCGGCGCGGTGTACCACGCCCGGTCGGCCGGATTCGTCTCCCAAGCCGTCGGCCTTGCGTACCCGATCAGCTACGTGATCGTGGCGACCGTGGCGATCAGCATCCTCGCCCAGGAACAGGGCCGGCCGCGGAGGCCACGCGTGCTCGTCATTGCGGGCCTGTTGTGCCTCACGGTCTTCGGGAGCGCCATCGACTACCTAAGCCACGTCCCGTCCTTCGGCTATCCGGCAGTGCTCGCCGCTGGAGTCGTGGCGGGCCTGTTGCTCATAGGGCTCGCGCCGCTTTGGCCGCTCGACCGAAGGGACGACGCAGGTGAGGAGACCGCAGCTGCGTCGGCGTGGCGCGTCTTGCTCCCGTACCTGTTCGTCGGCGCCGCGATCATGGCGGCCGTTATCAAGAGCACCGAGTCGCATCACGTGGGCCTTTTCGTCGTGACAGCGGGGCTGTGCGTCGTCGCCGCCCTGTTCACTAGACAAGTCCTCACGCTCGTCGAAAACCAGCGCCTCACGAACAAGATGCGGTACGCGGTGGACATGCTTCGTGCCGACCAGCTCGAGCTCGTGCATTTCGCCCTGCACGACTCCCTCACCGGACTGCCCAATCGGGTGCTCTTCGGAGATCGCATCGATCACGCGCTAGCCAGGCGCTCCTCGCCGACCCGCCGGATTGCCGTCATGCTGTGCGACCTCGACAGCTTCAAGGACGTGAACGACACTCTCGGCCACGCGAGTGGCGACGAGGTCTTGATCGCAACCTCGGACCGCCTCAGCTCCTGTGTCCGCCCCGCCGACACCGTGGCGCGCATCGGCGGGGACGAGTTCGCGATCCTGATCGACGATGCGTCCGGGGTCGACGAGGTAGCGGCCGTAGCCGCGCGGGTCTGCTCGACCTTGCGAACTCCAATTCTCATCGGGGGTCGGGATTTCGCCGTAAAGGGCAGCATCGGCATCGCACTGGCCAACCGGGACGACATCGACGGCGAGAAGCTTCTCCAGGACGCCGATGTCGCCCTGTATGCGAGCAAGGACGCCGGGGGCGACGACTACACGTTCTTCGAGCCGCGGCTGGGAAAGGCTTATGTCGACAGACTCGGGCTGCAGGGCGAGCTCTCTCGGGCCATAGGTAACGACGAGCTCTTCATGGACTATCAGCCGGTCGTCGAGCTCGCCTCCGGGCGCACAGTCGGAGTCGAAGCGCTTTTGAGATGGCGGCACCCTAGGCGCGGCGTGATGAAACCTGTCGACTTTCTCCCCGTCGCCGAAACCTCGGGGCTCGTGGTCGAGGTCGGCGCGTGGGCGATCAGCGAGGCGCTGCGGCAACTCCGGGCTTGGAGAGACGAGATGCCCGCGGCCGCAGGGATCTGGGCGGCGGTCAACGTGTCCGCTCGGCAGCTTGCCAGTGGAGACCTGGCCGGCGAGGTTTCCAGGGCGATCAAAGCGAGCGGGCTTGAGCCGGAATCGTTGCACATAGACCTGACCGAGAGTGCCGCCATCGACTTGGTGGACTGGTCCTCGCTCGTGCTCGGTGATCTCAAGGACCTCGGGGTGCGACTGAACGTCGACAATTTCGGGTCCGGGTATTCCTCGTTCACTTACTTGAAGCAGCTGCCCATCGACGGCGTGAAGATCGACAAGGCCTTCGTGAACGGCCTGGGCGCTGACGGACGCGACGCGGTGATAGTCGAGACCGTCGTGTCATTGGCACACGCCCTCCGATTGAAAGTTGCCGCCGAGGGCGTGGAGACCAATCGTCAGGTGGCCTGGCTGCGGACGCTCGGATGCGACTTCGGGCAGGGTTACCAGTGGAGCCCTCCTGTCTCCGCGGCTGACCTCGGCACGTGGCTCGGGCGCGGCTGATCCTCACTGGCGCGAATCTGCTTCTTGAGCTTCAAACAAGAAATCTCGAAAAACCGCTAAAGGTCCGAAGCAGATGTGCCGATGATGTGAACGTCGCGCTTGGTTGGTGCTTCCTGACGAGCCCTCGGCGCGTACCCCCCCATTTGCACCCCAGCTCAGACCAGTAATTCCCGCGCGCCAACCGCTCGGTCGAATGACCTGCGCGAACCCCCTGGCCGCCTTTCCCCGTCCGAGCCGCCTACGCCGCGTGGAGCCTCCGCTGGGAGTGTCGACCACCTTCGGTGGCCACTCAGTCCCCCGTAGCGTCGGCGGTGACGGTGGCGCTTCGTCGACCGCCCTGTGGGCGGAGCCCTGAAAGCGATGTCGGCTCGGGACCGCACCTTCAAGACAGCACCGGTCACAGGGACCGGGCTCCCTGTCGCGTCAGGTATCGCTTTCATCCGGGAACACGTCCGAGTGCGCGCTCGCGCGGGGGTCGGGTCACAAAGCCGCCCAGAAAGCGATAGGCGGCCAAGCCCAGATTCCGGCGAACCCGATCAGTACACTCAAATTGGGTAAGGACTAATGCCACAAGGAGTGAGGCCGATGCGACTCAGGCGCAAGATCGTGACCCTAGCTGTGAGTGCTTCGTGCGCTCTGGCCCTTGCGTCGTGCGGGGAGCAGGCGGTGAGCCATGCCCAGGCCATCAGCACCGTGCGCACTGCCTTCGCAGGCGTGTTCCGTGGTCCCACGACCAAGATGGTCATCACCGCCCAGGGCCTACCGGGGGCAGCGAGTCTCGCCGATGGCAACTTCTCCGTCGTATTCACGACCTCGAGGATCGTGGGCGGCCGCAACTCGACGATATGCGGAAACCGCTCGCTTCAAGTGTCGGTTTACGAGGCGACCACTGACCTGTTCGACTGGCGTGAGGTGGGTGGGCAGACCTGCTCGGATTTCGCCCGAGTGAACTTCAGCGCCATCGCCACCTTGGCTGGCCCCACAGTGCAGTCCGAGATCTCGACAGCCCTTGACCAGGTGGCCTCCCGCCCCGGTTTCGCCTACGTCCACGCCCTCTTGCTCGGCAAGTGGGTCGGCTTCACATTCCAAACGTATTCAGCAGCGGAGAAGCGAATGCTGGCGGCCGAGCCGTCTGCCGCGAAATCCTTGGCGGCCTTGGAGCAGTTCATTAAGAACCCGCAGAAATTGCGCCAACTCCGCTTCACCCTTGGAAGCTCGTTCACCCAGACCGTTGAGACTTGGTTGAGTGTTCACCAGAACGGGACCGGTGAATACTCGCTCAATCTGCCGGTCCGGTCCTTCACACGGTCGCTTCTCGCGAAGTTCACCAAGCTGCTCGCAGCCGAGCTGAAAGGCTCGCCCCTCACTCCGGGTGAGATAGCACAGGTGCCTGCCCAAATTCCGGCGCACCTGTCCCTTGGCGCGAACGTCTGGATATCGCAGGGGTCCTTGACCAAACTCCAGTTCTTCATCCCCAAGACGAACGCATATCTCATGATCGGCGTGTCTCACCCGGCGCTGACGATCCCGGCTCCGAGTGCCGCGACGATGCTGACGGAGGCGGATTTCATCGCATTGCTCCATGCGGCCATCGCCGCCTCGCCAAGCGGTGCTCGCTCTGTGTCCACCTTGAGCCTCTGAGCGCAAGCGCCCCATTAGCCTCATAACCGTTCAGGTCTCCGGGCACCAACGAACACGTCGGAGACGCCCGCGACGAGCGACCACCCTTTGGCGGGAGACAGGCAAGCGGCCCAACCAGCCTGGCTGTTCGGCCACGGTCTCAGCCAACTGATCGCCGCTCGCGTCTCGTCTTAAGGGCCTAACAACGTTTAAGCCCCAAGACAGGTCGTCGTCGCGAGCCCGCCGACCCCGGGCGAGCGTGCTCAGCAGCCGCAGCACCTGCTAACCGGGATTTGAACAAATCAGGCGGGGCTCGTTAGGTTGGGACCGCCGAGCGGCGGACCGACAGATTGCTCTCCGCTGGTCTCCCGGCTGCCCTAGACGGCGACCGGCCTTTGCGTAGGAGGGAGTCGTGTTGAAGCTTCGCTCTGACCTAGAGGAGAAGGCCGTTGCCGAAGTCGCCCGCGGCAGCGACGAGTTGAGCGCGCTCGTCTGCGAGCTGATTGCGTGCGATACAACCGCCCGCGATCCCGGCGACCCTGCCCACGACGAGGAGAAGCTCGAACGGATCCTCGACACGCGCCTAAAAGCCGTCGGTGCCACGACCGAGATCTGGGAGCCTGAGCCCATCGGTCCCGGACATCCCTACATTGATGCCGAGCTGGACTTTCATGGTCGCCCACAACTTGTGGCCAACATCGCCGGCTCCGGAGGCGGCCGCAGCCTCCTGCTCAACGGGCACGTCGATGCGGTGGATATAGGCATGCGCGAGCTGTGGTCGAGTGATCCCTTACACGCCGATGTGCGCGACGGCCGCATGTACGGTCGCGGCTCCTGCGACATGAAGGGCGGCTTGGCTTCCCTCGAATTCGCCGTCGAAGCGCTCCACCGGGCTGGGATACGCCTTCGCGGTGACATCGTGTTCTGTGCGAACACGGACGAGGAGTCATCTGGCGTCGGGGCGTGGGCAACGGTCCGCCATGGCGTCCACGCCGATGCCGGCATTTGCGCCGAGCCGACTGGCTTTGACGTCTACGCGGCCTGCCGCGGTATCTCCACAGGCGTGCTGACCGTCACCGGGCGGTCCGGCCACGCCGAGATGCCACAGCCGCACTGGACGGCGGGCGGGGCGGTAAACGCCATCGAGAAGGCGCTGCCGTTGATCGACTCCTTGCGGCGCCTACGAGAGGAGTGGCGTCTTCGTCCCGACCAGCAGCACCCGCTGCTCAGCCCGAGTGCCATCGTCCCCACGATCTTGAAGAGCGGGACCTGGAGCGTCACCTACCCTGAGACGTGCCAGCTCACCTGCGACTTTGAGTACCTGCCTCACATGATCGACGCGCAAGGCACGGGCGCGCCAGCACACGCTGAGGTCATGGAATGGACGGCGGCCGTGGCCGCGGGCGACCCGTGGCTGGCCGAGCACCCGCCCCGCTGGGAGTGGATCGACGACAATCCGCCGGCCGAGGTCGCTCCCGATCACGAGATAGTCACCCTGGCTCTCGGTGCCGGTGCTGATATAGGCCGGACGGGCCGAGTCACGGGGCTGGACTCTTGGGCCGACGCTGCGACCTACACCCTCCATGGCCACACACCCACCGTCTCTTTCGGGCCGGGCGAGCTTCACTACGCCCATGCCATCGACGAGAACGTTCCCATCCAGGACCTGATCGATCACTGCTCAGCGGTCACCCTGATCTTGATGAGGTGGTGCGGCACCGCCGACTGACCGGTTGGCTCACCCGAGTACCTGTTGAAGAACAGGAAAGACAACGAAGTCGAAAGAGGCACGTCATGAAAGGCTCAGTCATATGACGGATCAGCCGTTGGAGCGTGCGGGCGAAACCGGCCTGAAGCGCGCGCAGATACGACTAATAGTCGTCGTGGCGATGATCTTCACACTCGTGTGCTCGGGTGCCTTCGGGCTCGAGAACTCGATCTCATCGTCAGGACCTGGCTTCACGATCCTTCTGCTGCTGGTCCTTCCTTTCCTGTGGTCGATGCCGATGGCGTTGATGTCGGCCGAGCTCGGCTCCGCCCTGCCCGCCGAGGGCGGCTTCTATCGATGGGTCCGCCGCGGCTTAGGCGAGTTCTGGGGCTTCCAGGCGGGTTGGTGGTGGACACTCGCGGTCTTCATCGACTCGGCTGTGTACATCTCCCTCTTCGGCGGATATGTGCAGACCTGGTTCAACCTCACCGAGAACGAGACCTGGCTCATGATGGTCGTCGCGATCGCCATCCTGGCCTACATCAACGTCCGCGGTCTCGAGATCACCGGCTGGCTGGTGACTGTCATGCAAGTCGCCCTTCTCATTCCGTTCCTGATTCTCGTCGTCCTCGGCTTCTTGCACGTCAAGGCGAACCCATTCGTGCCATTCGTGCCCCACGGCCAGTCGATCCTCTCGAGCACCAAGCTCGGCCTGGCGATCATGCTGTGGATGTACGCGGGATACATGGCGATGTCGACAATGTCTGGTGAGGTCGAACAGCCCCGCAAGGTCATCCCACGCGCCCTCATCATCACCATTCCCTTGATAATTGGCGTGTACGTGGTATCGACAATCGGCGGGCTCGCCGGCGTCGGTCACTGGCAGCAGTGGGCGTCTTCCGGCG
>JBEKBI010000029.1:0-20410 GCA_050015475.1 Acidimicrobiales bacterium
GACAACGACCATGTCGCACTCCGCAGCTCGCCGGCGCCCCTGTTCGACGAGGGCTTCCCTCTCCTCATCGTCGTCGAGCAGCTCCTCGATGGATTCGGCTAGCGCCGCCGAGTCGCCAACGGGCACGAAACGGGCCGCGCCGGCTGCCGCGAGGCGGTATCCGGAGAGGTCCGAGGCGACGACCGCGGTGCCTGCAGCCATGGCCTCGAGAAGCACCACCCCAAAGGACTCCCCGCCGAGCGAGGGCGCTACTAACAAGTCCGCGCCGGACATGCGGGATGCCCTTTCCTCGTCACTCACCACGCCGAGCCATTCGATCCGATCGTCACCGGAATAACGGCTGCGCAGGGCTGCGGTCTCAGGTCCTTCCCCCATGACCCAAAGGCGCACTCCGGGTGACAGGCGCCCGAAGGCTCCCAACAACACCCGAAGGCCTTTTCGGGCCTCGTGGCGGCCGATGAAGGCCAGGGTCGGACCGGCGGTCCGCCATGGTGCGACAGAGGCGAACGCCTCCGTCTCGACTCCGTTCGGAATCACGCCGATGAGTTTTGGCAGCCGGGAGACACAGGCGCGCGCCGTCGAGGCCGCCTCGTCCGAGACCGCGAAGACGGCGTCGAGTCTGTGCGCCAGGGACCCTGCAATGTGCCCATAGACGCGGTACGCGGCGTCGACGCCGGACCGGTGGAAGGTGCCGACCACGGGCCTCGGTCCGAACATGGAGGCCGCCAGCGACGGGCCCGGCACGAGCGGCTCATGGACGTGAACCACGTCGGGGTTGAACGCGCGCACTGCCGAGACCGTGCGTGCCATCGTCGTCGGCCAGGGCGACACCGGCGCCCGCGATCCATTCACCGAGACGGAGATGCCCGCGCCGACGCCAAGAAAGGCCGCACCTTTGAGGCTCGTCGGATCAAGGCGCCCCTCTATGCCCCCGCGATCTGCTGGCGCCACGACCGCCACCTGATCGCCACCGACCGCGAGCGCCCGCGCCAGGCCGAGTACCTGAGCCTGCACGCCGCCCGGCATGGTGCAGCTATAGGGGCATACGAGCGCGATCCGCATCGCCCCTCAAGCTACCGGTCCCTGCCCCACGGGCACCGGGAGGACCACGCGATCCGCCTCGCGCTCAGCCGGCCGGCGTGCGATCGCTCGGCCAGTTGGGCTGGAACAGGTGCCACTGTTCGGGTGCCGCCCGGATCAGGTCCTCGAGGGCGTGAGCCATGTCCTGGGTCACCCGCTGAACGTCTTGTCTCAAGGCGCCGGTGCGTTGCGTGTCGAGCGGGGGCGGCAGCACCGCGTGGTACCGGCCATGGGGGCGTTGGTAGATCGCGCACGGCATGAGGGCCGCCCCCGATCTGAGCGCCAGTAGCGCCGGACCGCCCGGCAACGTCGTCGTCTCGCCGAAGAACTCCACTTCCACGCCCGTGCCAGTCAAGTCCCGGTCCGACACGAGCCCAAGGATCCGGCCGGACCGCAGCGTGTCGAGGAGCCGGACGCTCGTCTCGGGCCCGGGCGGAAGCACCGTCAGTCCGAGCGCGGCCCTGAGCGAGGTGAACCATTGGAACATCTCCGGCGGCTCGAGCAACTCGCCCACGACTGTCATGGGATAGCCCTGTTGGGCCAGCCAGCGGCCCCCGTATTCCCAAGAGCCGACGTGAGGGAGCGCCACCACGACTCCGCGGCCCTTGGCCATCTCGAGGCGAAGGCGCTCGAAACCCTCGATGCTGAAGCACGACTCGATTTCATCGGGGCGCAGCGTTCCGACTCTGGCTGACTCCACCCAGTAACGCGCGTAGGAGCAAAACGCCTCCGTGACCACCCGGTCGAGCGCAGCTGCGGACAGCTCGGGACCGAGCACCCGGCGCATATTGGCGCGCACAACCCGCCGTTGGGAACGCGACAGCGCAGCTGCCGCGAAGCCCGCGGCGCGGCCGAGAGGCTCGACTGCCGATCTCGGCACGAATCGGAGCGCCCCTGCGACTCCCCGATAGGCGAGGTAACTGGCCCACTGGGCCCGCGTTGCGGTCACCGGCTACCCAACGATCTCCAGGCGGAGCTGAAAGCTGCTGTCAGCTCTCGGTACCGGAGCGCTTGCGTCGCGCTGATCGAGCCTCGTGATTGCGACGCTCCGGCCTCGGGCGGGTGCGCCACTCACCGGAGAGCTCGGTCGTGAGCACGCGGCGTAGCCGCATTCCGAGCGGCTCCTCGCGGCGTCGAGCGCGCACGCGGCTCGGGGTGCTCGCTCGCCGGCGGGCACCGCTCGCCCTCGGCTGGCGCCAGGCCTGCCAACGCGACTCCACTCGGCCTCGGCGCCACACGTTATGGCTGGCGTCGGGCTTGGCGATCTCTTTGCTGGCCTGACCCCACACCTTCACAAAGCGCTGTATGGCGGTGAAGCTCGACAACGCCAGCAACAGCCCAAGCACAGGAACGAAGATGACGTGGGCGACGAGGGCCACACCGAGAAGGATGAGGCGCTCCGCCCGCTCCATGAGGCCGCCCTTGGCGTCGTAGCCGAGCGACTCCGCCTTCGCCCGCTCATAGGAGATGGTCGCGCTCACCCCGAAGATCGCGAAGGGCAACACGGCGAGCCGCGGGTCGCTGCCTGAGGCGAGATACCAGGCCGCGCCTCCGAAGATCAGGCCATCGGCGACCCGGTCAGAGACCGAGTCGAAGAAAGCCCCTTTCTTCGAGGAGCTCCCGGCGGCCTTGGCCACAACGCCGTCGAGAGTGTCCATGAGCCCGCCGACAGTGAGCAGCACGATGCCGATCCAAAAGTGGCCGAGGGCGATCGAAACACCAGTGGCGGCGGCCAAAAGCAGGCCGACGATAGTGACTTCATCCGCGGTGACTCCGATGCGGACAAGGCGCGCCCCGATGCCGAAGCCTGTCTTGATGCCGCGTCCGGGCGTGGCCGATGGGGTCGCGGCCGGCGATTCGAGCTCGGGTTTCTCCGCTGCCTCGGGGTCAGCGGATGAACTGTCCTTCTCACCCGTGCCTGACTGGCCGCGGTGGCCGTCGATCATCTTGCTCCTGTCTGCCCTGATGCAGCTGAAAACCATCGCCGCGCACACTTGCGCGGTGTTGACCTCCTGTTCAGGAGAATACCAGAGCGGCCCACAGATCCTCCGGCCCCGTCGCGTGTGGCGCGCGCCCGGTAGGCTTCGCATCCTGTCAACAGAGCTTGTCGACCTGCCACCCCCGGTGCTGCTGGTCGCTGGAAGTGAGGAACTCACGTGAACACAGTGCCGTCGGCGAAAATCCGCAATGTCGCGCTTATAGGCCATGGCGGTTCCGGGAAGACAACGCTCGCCGAAGCCCTGCTCGTCGCAGGCGGCGTGCTTACCCGACCGGGGCGGACCGAGGACGGGACGACCGTCTGCGATTTCGAGCCCGAAGAAGTGAAGAGGCAGATCTCGGTCTCGTTGGCGCTCGCTCCTTTCCTGTTCGAGGGCTGCAAGATCAACGTCATCGACACGCCCGGATACGCGGACTTCATCACCGAGGTCGAAGCGGCGCTGCTCGTCGCCGACCTTGCGGTCCTCGTCGTCTCGGCAGTCGAGGGTGTCGAGGTCCAGACCGAGGAGACCTGGCGGCTCGCCGCCGAGCTCGGCATCCCACGGCTCGTCTTCATCAACAAGCTCGATCGAGAGCGCGCCGACTTCGAGAAGACGCTCGCCCAGCTCAGCGAACGTTTTGGCTCCGGCATCGCCCCCTTGGAGCTGCCAATCGGGAGTGAGTCGGCTTTCAACGGCGTCGCGGACCTGTTGTCCGACACCGCCATCACCTACACGACGAGCAAGCCCACCACCGGGCCCATCCCAGAAGACATGTCCGACCTCCAGCACCGGGTTCGCGAGACCTTGATCGAAGGGATCGTCGTCGGTGACGACGCCATGATGGAGCGGTACCTGGAAGGCGAGATTCCCTCCGCCACCGATCTTGAGGCCACGCTCGCCCAAGGAGTCGCCTCGGCCAGCGTCTTCCCCGTCGTGTGCGGGTCAGCCGTCACCGGGGTCGGGATTGACCGCCTGGCCTCCATGATCTGTGCCATCGGGCCGAGCCCCCTCGCCCGCCGGCCGGTCGCCGTGCAGGCCGGGACCGAGACCGTCCAAGTCACCTGCGATCCGGCCGGACAGCCTCTGGCACGTGTCTTCAAGACCATCGCGGACCCGTTCGTCGGGCGTATCTCGCTCATCGAGGTGCTGTCGGGAACCCTTAGGCCCGACATAACGCTCTATGACAGCCGCAACCACACAGAGGAGAAGCTGCACGCCCTCCAGGTCATGCGTGGCAAGGAGGCCGAGACGATCTCCGAGGCCCCGGCGGGAGACATCGTCGCCGTCCCCAAGCTGAGCGGAGTGCTAACCGGCGACACACTGGCGCCGAAGAACCAGCCTCTCGTGGCGGAAGGACCCCGCGTGCCCGTGCCGGTGCTTTCCGTAGCGGTCCACCCCAAGGCCAAGGGCGACGACGACAAGCTCATGACCGCCATCCACCGCCTGCAGGAGGAGGACACTGCCCTCGTCGTGCGCCGCGACGACGAGACACACCAAACCGTGTTGTCCGGCATGGGCGACACTCACCTCCAGATCGTGTGCGAGAAGCTCAACCGCAAGTTCGGGGTCGCGGTCGAGACCGAGCCTGTTCTCGTCCCGTATCGCGAGACCATCACGAAAGCCGCCGAGGCCGAGGGCAAGTACAAGAAGCAAACGGGCGGCCACGGGCAATTCGGCGTGGCATTCCTCCGCGTCGAGCCGCTCGAGCGAGGCGAGGGCTTCGAATTCGTCGACGCCATCGTCGGCGGTGCCATCCCTCGCCAGTTCATCCCCGCCGTCGAGAAGGGCGTGCAGGAGGCCATGGTCACCGGCGGGCACTTCGGCTACCCCGTCGTCGATGTCCGCGTCACCTGCTTTGACGGGAAGTACCACTCCGTCGACTCTTCCGAGATGAGCTTCAAGATGGCCGCGTCAATCGGCTTCAAAGAGGCCCTGGCGGCGGCAGGGCCGGTCGTGCTCGAACCCGTCGCCAGGCTCGAGGTCACCGTGCCGGCGGCATATCAGGGAGACGTCCTCGGTGATCTCAACTCCAGGCGCGGCCGGGTGGTCGGCACCGAGGCAGGAGACAGAGGCGAGCAAGTCGTCATCGCTCTCGTACCGGAGTCGGAGATTCAGCGCTATGCGACGGACCTTCGCTCGCTCACCGGAGGCCGCGGCCGTTTCGCCGTCCACCACGACCACCATGAGGTCGTGCCCGCTCCCATCGCCGACAAGCTCGCCAAGCAGGCCTCGAATACGTAGTCCTCGGGCCGAGTTCCGGCCCGAGCCTCCGCCCGCTCATCCCGCCATCAAGCGCACGTCGGCGCTCTCCGGTTCCGCGCTAAGCCCGTTGACGGCTGCGGTGGTCGGAGGGCGCTCAACTGCTCGCGGCGTCTCGGTTGCCGGCCTGGCCACTTCCTTCACGCGGCTCTTCGACGCTGTGTTCGGCGGCGCGTCTCTTGGCGGCGAGGACCTCCTGGACCGTTCGGTCCGGGTCAGCCACCTCCACCACGACGTAGCGGAAATGCGCGCCCCTGCACTCGAAGAGAACCGCGTTGCGCCCGATTCCTATCGACCAGAGCGACCATCCGTCGAGACCGTGGTACGCCCCGACTCGCCAGAGCCCGCCCCCGTGCCGGCGCCACTGGTGGAAACCTATCTTCACGTGGGCGCGCGCCATCGGGTCGCGCGTAACGCGGACGACCGAAGTGACGGGGAACCTGACCGGGCGTCGCGTGGAGAGGCTCCTTCGCCACCCGCTCAGGCCGATCACGACCTCATCCCCCTCGAGGTGGCAGTCCGCCCAGACCTTGGGTCCTCTCGGTTTGTCGATCGGGGTATCGCTCACTTCCAGGCGGCCCTCAGCTTCGACCACGTGTCTCCGAGCGCCTCGGGGAGCACCCGGACCCCTGCAACCGCCGTCATGAAATTCGTGTCACCGATCCACCGCGGGACTATGTGCACGTGTAGGTGCCCCGGTATGCCCGCCCCCGCCGCGCGGCCGAGATTCAATCCAAGGTTCATGCCTTCCGGGCTGTAAGCGGCCTTGACGGCTTCGACGGCGGAGCACACGCCCGCACAGAGCTCAGCGACCTCGTCGGCTTCCAGCTCGCGGAGCTCGCGGACGTGGCGGATCGGGAGCACCATCACGTGCCCCGAGGAGTACGGGAACGCGTTGAGGATCGCTACTGTGCGCTCGCCCGTCCAAACCACGTGGCGCGCCTCGTCCGGCTCGCAAGACGCTGCGATCCCGCAGAAGATGCAAGGCGATTCGGCCTCGGCCGCCTTAGCGCCCGGAGCGGTCGCGTCCTCGAGCGAGGTCACGTAGCTCGAGCGCCAGCCTGCCCAGAGATCGTCGAAGCTCACAGGGCGTCCGACCCGGTGTTGGCCGGCGGTGCCGCCTCCGCCCGCACCTTGGCCACGAAGTCCGCCACGGCGACGCCTCGCTCGGGACCGTCAGAACCGCGGGCGTTCACTCCCACCGTCAAAGCGGCGACATCGGAGTCACCGACGACGAGCACGTAGGGCACCTTCTCAAGCTTCGCGCGCCGGATCCTCGATCCGAGGGGCTCCCCCGCGTCGTCGGCTTCGACGCGCACTCCGGCCTGAGCGAGCTCGGCGGCGACCTGGGCCGCGTACTTGGCGTGGTCGTCGCGCACCGGCAACACCCGAACCTGCACGGGGGCGAGCCAGGTCGGGAAGGCTCCGGCATAATGCTCGAGAAGGATGGCGAAGAAGCGCTCCACCGACCCGAACAGCGCCCGGTGGATCATGATCGGTTGATGCCGGGCATTGTCCT
Organism: Acidimicrobiales bacterium; assembly: GCA_050015475.1. Lineage (GTDB taxonomy): Bacteria > Actinomycetota > Acidimicrobiia > Acidimicrobiales > Bog-793 > Fen-455. The sequence goes on from JBEKBI010000029.1 coordinate 6,838, forward strand.
GGCCCACGTACTCCATCTCGAACAACCGCGGCAGCTGGAAGTCGACCTGGATCGTCGATATCTGCCAAGTCCGCCCGATGGCGTCGCGCACCTGGACTGAGATCTTCGGGCCGTAAAAAGCGCCGCCGCCGGGGTCGAGCACGAGCTCGAGGTCCATGTCAACGGCTACCTGGCGCAGCTGCTCGGTCGCTTCCACCCAGTCGGCGTCGGAACCGAACGCCTTTCCCTCCGGCCGTGTCGACAGCTCGAGATAGAAATCCTCCAGGCCGTAGTCGCGGAGCAGATGGAGCACGAAGCCGAGCAGCGACCGCAGCTCGCCTCCCACCTGCTCCCGGGCGCAGAAGATATGAGCGTCGTCCTGGGTCATTCCCCGCACGCGGGTGAGGCCGTGGATGACACCTGACTTCTCGTAGCGATAGACGCTCCCGAACTCGAACATCCTGAGCGGCAGCTCTCGGTAGGAACGCTGCCGCGCCTTGTAGATGAGGATGTGGAACGGACAGTTCATCGGCTTCAGGTAGTACTGGTGGCCGTCATCGAGCTCCATCGGGGGGAACATGCCCTCCGCGAACCACTGCAGATGGCCCGAAGTCTCGAACAGCTCGGACTTGGTGATATGGGGGGTGTTGACGAATTCGTAGCCGGCCTCGAGGTGGCGCGCCCGGGAGTAGTCCTCCATCACCTTGCGCACGAGTCCGCCCTTCGGGTGGAACACCACGAGGCCCGATCCGAGCTCAGGCGGGAAAGAGAACAGATCGAGCTCGGCCCCGAGGCGCCTGTGGTCCCGGCGTTCGGCCTCTTCAAGGCGATGGAGATGGTCCGCCAGCGCCTTCTCCGACTCCCAGGCAGTCCCGTACACCCTCTGTAGCTGGGCGCGATGCTCGTCGCCCCGCCAATACGCCCCCGCCACCCGGGTCAGCTTGAAATGGCCCAGCCGGTCGGTCGAGGGCACATGGGGGCCGCGACAAAGGTCAACGAAGCCTGGGCCGTTCCTGTAGGCGCTCACGCCACCGGGATTGCCGCCCGCCTCTGCGGCAAGTTCGGCATCGAGGCCTGCGGCCGCCTCGGCGACTCCCTCGATTATCTCCTTCTTGTACGGCTGATCGGCGAAGATGGCGAGCCCTTCTGCGACGGTGTGTTCCTCGCGCACGAACGGCTGAGCCTCCGCGATGATCCGCCGCATCTCCGCCTCGATCCTTTCGAGGTCGTCGTCGGAGAATCTGGCCCGGTGCGGGAGTTCGAAGTCGTAGTAGAACCCGTCGGCGATGGCTGGGCCGATGGCGTAACGCGCCCCGGGCCAGAGCCTCAGCACCGCTTGGGCCATGACGTGGGCGGTCGAATGGCGGAGCACAGCCCGGCCCTCGTCGGAATCGGCCGTGATGATGCGCACCCGCTCGCCGTCCTCGAGGACCTGCGCCAGGTCCGCCGCCGCCCCGTCCAGCTCCCCGGCGACCGCCGCCTCCGCGAGTCGTCGGCCGATCAACCCCGCAAGGTCCGCGATCGTCGTGCCGGCAGGGACCGCGCGTGAGGACCCGTCCGGCAGAAAGACCGTGATCTCCTTGGGCATCGCAAGTACTCCTCGTGCTGGCGACGGAATGTCGCGCCTTGAGAAGCCCTCAGCCTACTGGGCCACCGGCGCTGTTTCGCAGTGGACGAGACGGACAGAACTGACCTCGCCGAGCTTTGCCGCCTCTGCGGCATTGCCTCGCCGTACGGAGCGTTACAGGCGCACGCCGAGCAAGAGCGCCGGCTCAGCCACCCCGCGGCCGGCCTCCGCCTCCGCGTCGATCGCCTCAACGGCGCCCGCGGTGTCGAGGTCGTCGTCGAGCCTCGAGCGGACCTCTTGGAGGCCTGCGTCCCCCGAGCCGGTGGCCCGCCATCTCTCCAGCCGGTCCTCGGCAGCCTCGAGCAGCCGGTCCTCCCATTCCCACGGCTGCCTGTAACCCTGGGCAAGCAGCGCCAGGCGGATGGCGGACGGGTCGTGACCTTGTTCGAGCAAGGTGTGCACGAAGACGAGATTCCCCAGCGACTTGGACATCTTCTCGCCGCCGAGGCCCACCATCCCGACGTGCATCCAGTGCCTGACGAACGGCGAGCCCGTCGCCGCCTCGGACTGGGCGGACTCGCACTCGTGGTGCGGGAAGATGAGGTCCGCTCCCCCGCCGTGGAGGTCGATGGTCGTGCCGAGCTCCCGCATGGCGAGCGCCGAGCACTCAATATGCCAACCCGGCCTGCCTTGACCCCAGAGAGATTCCCAGGCCGGCTCGCCGGGCGCCGACGGCTGCCAGAGCACGAAATCCAACGGGTCGTCCTTGAACGGGTCGTCCGGCTTGCCGCCGCGTTCGCAGCTCAGCTTCAGCATCTCGTCCCGCTCGAGATGGCTCACCTCCCCGAACCTAGGGAAGGACGACACGTCGAAATACACTCCCCCGCCGGCCCTGTAGGCATGTCCGGTGTCGAGGACCATGCCGATGAAACCGAGAATGTCCGGGATCGCCGAGGTCGCCCGGGGTTCGGAGTAGGCGCGCAGCAACCCGAGCGCTGCCATGTCGGCCTCGAAGCGGGCGATCTCCCCCGCGGCAAGGTCCAGATAGTGCACGCCGAGCTCCCTCGCCTTGCGCAGGATGTCGTCGTCCACGTCAGTTATGTTTCTCACGCACAGCGTGCGGTGCCCCAGGTCACGCAGCCGCCGTTGCAGAACGTCGTAGGCGACGTAGACGGCTGCATGCCCGAGGTGCGCCGAGTCGTACGGCGTTATGCCACAGGTGTAGATCGTTACGGTCTCGCCTGGCGTGAAGGGGACAACCTCGCGACGAACTGTGTCGTAAAGCTGCATCATCGCCGGCGGGTTACACGCAGGGTGCTCAGCCCTCGTGGTCCTCGGTGCGGAAGCCCGTCAACCTGATGCTCGCGTGCGAGCGCGAGCGGATGTTGACGCCGATGAGCACGGCCGTGAAGGCCTCGATCGCCGATGCCGCCGACAACGTGCCCGCGTCGATCCCGCGGCACCCCGGCATCTTGTTGACGAGCTCGATCGTCGTCGCCGTGGCGACCGGGTGGTCCGAGCAGACGAGCACATCCGCCTCGCACGGGTGCTCGAGGTTGCCGAGCCCGCGAGCCGGAAGATGGTGGAACGCTCCGGAAACTAAAGACTTGGGAAGCGCGTCCTGGATAGCGACGCACATCGATCCGCGGGCGGGAATGAGCGCTTCGATGTCGTTGCCGACCTTCTGCAATGCATTTGCCATCGAGATGACAACTTTGCCTTCCAGGCGGTCGGCGTAAGCGGCCACTGTCGCGGCCGCCCCGTCCCAGGGCGTTGCGACCACAACCAGGTCCGCGTCGCATGTCGTCTCGTTAGAGGCGCCCTGCACTTTGAGGTTGAGCGCAGACCACTTCTCGCGAAGCGCGGACGCCGTCTCCTCGCCGCGCTCTTGAGAGCGCGAACCAATTCCAACCGTCATGCCTACCGACGCCAGCCTGGCGGCAAGTGCCTTGCCTGCCGGACCGGTACCTCCGAGAATGCCTATGTCCATGGCCCTAGCCTTTCACACCACCCGCGCTCGGTTCATTTCCGTGCGGAGCCGCGGCGTCGTAGCGGGCGAACAGCGGCATCAGCCAAGCCACGAGCCCGACTCCCACCAGGCAGCCGAGTCCACCTGAGACGACGGAGATCTGTGGCGTCGACAAGGCCGCCACCCCGCCCGCCTCGAAATCACCGAGGCGCGGTCCCCCGGTCACCACGGCCGTGTGTATCGACGACAGACGCCCGCGCAGGGCCTCGGGAGCCTCGAGCTGGAGGATGGTGCTCCGGAACACCGCCGAGATGACGTCGGCCGCCCCTGCCAGCGCCAAAAGCGCCAGGGCCGCCTCCAGCCAGGGGACGAGCCCGAAACCGGCGATGGCGGCCCCCCAGATCACGACGGCGACGATAACGGCGCGCCCCTGCTTTCTGACGCCGACCACCCAGCCGGTCAACACCGCCCCCGCCAGCGCCCCCGCACCGGGCGCCGCATAGAGCAGCCCGGCCGTCGCCGCCCCGCCGTGGAACCGCGTGAGCGCCAGGGCAGGGAACAGGGCTCTCGGCATGCCGAGGATCATGGCGTTCAAGTCGATGATGAACGCGCCCTGAAGCACGGGCCGGCCTTTCAAGTAACGCAGTCCCTCGGCGATCGAGCCGAAGCCGAAGCGAGTTCCGCCCCCCACAGGCTTGAGGGCGGGAAGGCTCGCGACCGCAAGCAGCGACACGGCGAAGGTGGCCGCGTCGATCCAGTAGACAGACGCGAAACCGAATTGCGCCAGCAACAGCCCGGCCGCCGCCGGCCCAGCTACTTGCGCGACCTGATAGAGCAGCTGCCACAGGGCGTTCGCACTCGCGAACATAGGGCGCCCGACCAGATTCGCTATCACCGCCGAGCGCGTGGGGCTGTCGATGCTGACGACGCCCGAGGAGAGCGCGCTCAGCAAGTACAGCGGCCAAATTGCGGCTCTCGCCCCGAGCGAGTTGACCGCCAGACCGACACTGCACGCCGCGAGGCAGCACTGCGTGACGAGCAGCAATCGGCGGCGATCAAAAGCGTCCGAGAGAGAACCGCCGAAGAGCGACCCAGCCAGCACGGGCACGATCTGGGCTAGTCCCACGAGCCCGACGTCGAGCGAGGAGTGTGTGAGCCGGAACACCTGGAACGGAATGGCTACGACCGTGAGCTGGGACCCGAGCGTTGTGACCAGGTAGCCCCCCCACAGGCGCCGGAAGGCCTGTGACTGCCTCAAGGGCCCGAGATCGACGAGCAGCCTTCGTCGGGCCATGGCCCTGAACTTACAGACACCCGCCGTGCTGCCGTGGCCAATGTTCCCCGGCCTGCCACGTCGGTATGGGCGCGGCGGGCACGGGCAGATCGGCTAGCCGGCTCGGCGGCCTTCCCGGGCCCGACCGGTCTCGGCCTTTAGGGCGCTCCGCTTGGACTGGGCGGTGCTCCGGCCCCGCGCCGCCTGGTCGAGCACCGCCTTGCGGAGCCTGACCCCGACGGGGGTTGCCTCGACGCACTCGTCCTCCCGAATGAACTCGAGCGCCTGCTCGAGCGACAAGATCCGCGGGGGTATCAGGCGGACCAGCTCTTCCGAGGTCGAAGAGCGCACGTTGGTCACCTTTCGCTCCTTGGTCGGGTTGACGTCCATGTCCTCCGAGCGGGCGTTCTCGCCGATGATCATGCCCTCGTAGACCTCGACTCCCGGGCCGACGAACAGCGCCCCGCGGTCCTGGAGGTTCATGAGCGCGTAGGTGGTCGTGAGCCCGCTGCGGTCGGCGACGAGCGAGCCCGAGGCGCGCGTCCTGAGCTCGCCGTGCCAAGGCTCGAAGCGGTCGAACATGTGGTGCAGAACGCCAGTCCCCCGCGTCTCGGTGAGGAACTCCGTTCGGAATCCGATCAGGCCCCGCGAGGGCACGGAGTAGTCGACCCTCGCCCAGCCTGTGCCGTGGTTCACCATCTGCACCAGCCGCCCTTTGCGCAGCGAGAGCAGCTGGGTGACGACCCCGAGAAACTCCTCGGGCACGTCGATCGACACCGCCTCCACCGGCTCGTGCAGCTTGCCGCCGATCATCCGCGTCACGACCTGAGGCTTGCCCACGGTGAGCTCGAAGCCTTCCCGACGCAGCATCTCGACGAGAATCGCGAGCTGCAGCTCTCCGCGGCCTTGCACTTCCCAGGTGTCGAGCCGCTCGGTGGTGAGCAGCCGTATGGAGACATTGCCCACGAGCTCGGCATCGAGACGGTTCTTCAGCAACCTGGCGGTGACCTTTGTCCCCTCGGTTCCCGCCAGAGGTGAGGTGTTGATGCCGATGGTCATGCCGAGGCTCGGCTCGTCCACTATGAGCACGGGCAGTGCTCGGGGATCGTCCGGATCCGACAGCGTCTCGCCGATGGTCACGTCTTGCAGGCCTGCCACGGCGATGATCTCCCCGGGCCCTGCTTCGGCTGCGTCCACGCGGTCGAGACCCTCGGACACGTAGAGCTCGGCGACCTTGAACCGTTCCACTGTTCCATCGGCCCGGCACCAGGCCACCTGTTGGCCGCGCTGGATCGTCCCGTGGAGCACCCTGCAGATGGCCAGCCGCCCGACGTAAGCCGAGGCGTCGAGGTTCGTGACTAGAGCCTGCAGGGGGTGGTCGGGGTCGAAAGTCGGAGCCGGGATGTAGTCGTAGATGACCTTGAACAACACCTCGAGGTCGCTGCCTTCGTCGTCCGGGTCGAGCGAGGCGTGGCCTGCCCTCGCATTGCAGTACACGATCGGGAACTCGATCTGCTCCTCATCGGCATCGAGGTCCATGAACAGCTCGTAGACCTCGTCCACGACCTCGCGAGGGCGGGCGTCGTGCCGGTCGATCTTGTTGACCACGAGCACCACCGGCAGGTGCCGCTCGAGCGTCTTGCGCAGCACGAAGCGCGTCTGGGGCAACGGGCCTTCACTCGCGTCCACAAGCAGGAGGACCCCGTCGACCATGGCGAGCGCCCGCTCGACCTCTCCGCCGAAATCGGCGTGGCCCGGCGTGTCGACGATGTTGTATTTCACTCCGCCGTGACGAACCGAGGTGTTCTTGGCGAGAATCGTGATCCCCTTCTCGCGCTCGAGGTCCATCGAGTCCATCACACGCTCGTTGACCTCCTGGTTGGCCCGGAACACTCCGGACTGCCACAGCATCCCGTCGACGAGCGTTGTCTTGCCGTGGTCGACGTGGGCGACGATGGCGAGATTGCGGAAGTTGGCGCGGGAAAGCATTTGGGAGGCCCTTAGGGGAAGACACGGCTCAGGCTGTGAAATGCCAGCTTACCGGCTGAAAGGTGCCGGAGTTCGAGCAGCCGGCCCGAAATGTGGTCGCCTCGCGGCAACGACAGCACGGCCGCTTGGCTCAAAGGGTGAAGATTTCCCCCACTTCGAACAGGTCGTGGGGCACTCTCTTGGTCTTCTTACCGCCCACCGCCTCGGCGAGCGGCACCCGCACGATCCGGTCGCACTGGAGCGCGACCATCCCGCCGAAGGCGCCGTCGTGGACGGCGTCGATGGCCGCCATCCCGAAGCGTGTCGCGAGCACGCGGTCGAAGGCCGTCGGGGTCCCGCCCCGCTGCACGTGGCCGATGATGGTCACGCGTGACTCGAACCCGGTGCGCTTTTCGATCTCGGCCGCCAACAGGTTCGATATGCCGCCGAGGCGCTTGTGGCCATAGATGTCGACCTCGGGCTCCGGGATGGTCATCGTCCCGGGCTTGGGAACCGCTCCCTCCGCCACCACGACGACGGAGGCGTACCGCCCGGTGGTGTGGCGCCTCACAAGCGCCGCGCAGATCGCCTCGATGTCGAAGGGCTCCTCTGGGATGATGATCTCCGCCGCCCCGCCCGCGATCCCGGCGTAGATGGCGATCCAGCCTGCCTCGCGGCCCATGACCTCGCAGACCATCACTCTGTCGTGGGCCTCGGCGGTCGTATGGAGTCGGTCGATGGCGTCCGTCGCGATCTGGACCGCGGTGTGGAAACCGAAGCTCAACTCGGTCGCGGCGATGTCGTTGTCGATCGTCTTCGGCACACCGACGAGCGGGACGTGGTGCTCGACGACGAAGTCGAGCGCGGCCCCAAGTGTCCCCTCGCCGCCGATCACGACCAACGCGTCCACGTTGGAGAGGGTCCGCAGCGCTGCCTCGACGCCGCCGGTGACCCTTTGCGGGCTGACACGCGAGGTGCCGAGCACGGTCCCGCCGCGAGGAAGTATTCCCCGGCAACGCTGTTTGTCGAGCGGAACGGTGCGGTCCTCGATGACGCCGCGCCATCCGTCGGCATAGCCCACGAACTCGTCGCCCCAGAGCATCTCGCCCCGACGCACGATCGCCCGGATGACGGCGTTGAGGCCGGGGCAGTCGCCGCCGCCGGTCAGGACTCCGACCTTCATGGGCTTACGGTCAGCGGCCTCCGCGATCACGTTTGGTTACCGCTGCTTCGGGCCATTTCGTTCTCATCGTATCGCCACCGTTGGCGAATCTGGTGCTTTGCCCGACCCACATCTCTCGGCAACGGGCCGTCACAAGACCGCTCAGCGCTCGCGCCACCACGTGCCGAGCAGCACCGCCGCGTAGCGGAACCCGTAGAGCAGGTTCGTGCCCTTCTTGGACTGTCCCGAGGCCCGCTCGTGCCACACAGCCGGCCGTTCCGTCACCCTCCACCCTCGCTTGAGGGAGGTAATGAGCAACTCGGCGGTCTGGTACTGGTCCTGCTCGAGCCTGTCCTTCACGTCCGCCAGCATCGAGACGCGAAGGGCCCTGAAGCCGTTCGAGGTGTCGCTCAGCTTGGCGCCGGTCAGAAGGTTCATGACAGTTGCGAAGAACACCACGCCCCACTGCCGGTAGCGGTCGACCGTGTGGTCCACCCCGAGACGCCGGGAGGCGACGACGAAGTCGGCCTCGTCGTCCACGAGTGGCTGGAGCAACTGTGGAATCTCGGCGGGGTCGTTCTGACCGTCGGCGTCGAAGGTCACGACATAACGCGCCCCGAGCGACACGCACAGGTCGTAGCCCACCCTCAAGGCCACGCCGTGGCCAAGGTTCACCGGGAACACGAAGGTGACGGCACCGGATTCGAGCGAGACGCGGGCTGTCTCGTCCTCGCCGCCGTCAACGATGACCATGGGCGTCACGTCCAAACCGCAGGCCGTCTTCGGTACGCGCCCGAGCACGTCGCCCAAGTTCGCCTCTTCTTCATAGGCGCAAATCAGGCCGACCACGGGCGTCAGCTCCAGATCGGGATAGCGAGCGTCGAAGTCCTTCCGCCCTAGGTCGATGACGAGTTGCTGGAGCGCCCGACGCCGAGCCTCCTGATGGTCCGAGACGTTTCCCATTCCTGGAGCTCCTGAGGTTCGAGGTCTGTGAACTGACAAGAAACCCGCGCAACAACGTGCTCAGGCTGGGCGGCAAGGCACAGGGGCTCAGCCGTCCGGGTCACGACCTTACCGCCCGGGTCCGGCCCGGCGCGGCGACCCTGGGCTGGGGGCTCCCACCCACACGGGCCGCCGGGCCCGCCTCATCACTCAAAGAGACCGGGGGCGTCGAATCTCGCAAGAAACGGCCGGTTGTGACAAGCTTGCGATCCTGATGGAGGCCGGTACCGACGCAGCTGTCGCCGTGCTTGAGCCGGTCCCGACCGACCGCCAAGCCTCAATGAACCGATGGGCGAAGCGCCTGACGGTGCTTGTGCTCATAGCCATGCCCTTCGTCTACGGCTTCGTCGCGCTCCACCGCGGCGAGGACGCGGACTGGGACCTGATGAACTACCACTTCTTCGATCCCTTCTGGGTGCTTTTCAACCACCAGCACGACGTCGCGCCGGCGCACCTGCAGACCTACTACAACCCCCTCCTAGACATCCCCTTTTACTTCGCGGCCCGCGATCTACCCGCTCGGGTGGTCGCCTTCGGTATCGCCGTCGTGCAAGGCGTCTCGTTCCCGATCATCTACCTGATCTCGCGTGAGTTCACCCGTCGCCGTCTACTGGCGTTGGTCGCGGCCGGCCTCGGCATCTTCGCCGCCGGTGCCTTCTCCGAGATAGGGAGCGTCATGGGCGACACGCTCACGGCGCCCTTCCTCCTCGGGGCCGTCCTGCTCGCGCTGATTGCTTGCCGGAATCCTTCAGGAAGCTCACGGAGACGGGCGCTGAGTTTTGCCGCCCTCGCCGGTGGACTGTCGGGGTTCGGCGCGGGACTGAAGCTCTCGGCGATCCCGTTCACCGTCGCCACAGTCGTCGCCTTCCTTGTCGTCAGCATGCCTTTCATGCGCCGCGTGGCATTGGCGCTTGCCAGCGGCTGCGGCGCGGTCGTGGGCCTGCTCATCTCCTACGGCTGGTGGGGCTATGAGTTGGCCTCCCGCTGGGGGAGCCCGCTGCTGCCCTACGGGAACCAAATCTTCGCCTCGCCGTACGCTCCGCTGGCTTCGAACACCGATGCCAGACGGCTCCCGCACGGCTTGCTGCAAGCCCTCTTCTACCCGTTGTACTGGACGTCCCAGCCCCTGCGCACGAGCCCGAATGCCTTCCGAGAACTGTCGCTCCCGGCTCTTGAGATCGTGTTGCTGCTCTTGGTCGTAAAGGCCGTCGTCACAATTGCCCACCGGCGCCGCTGGCACCCGATTTTCGCTTCAAGCGCCGAGCGCTACATCGTCATCTTCGCCATCCTCACCTATTTGATCTGGGTGGACCTGTTCGCCATCTACCGCTACCTGATCCCCATAGAGATGCTCTCGTTCCTGCTGCTCGGCATCTGCCTACGGCGGCTGTTCGCCGGTGCGAAGGCCCGCCCTGCCGCCGTAGGCGTATTGGCGGTCATCATTGTGGCGTCGCTCGCCACCGAGGAGACGATGGCGCTTGGACGCACCGCTTGGGCCCATCGCTACATCACCGTGTCGGTGCCGGCGAGCATCCCCTCACCTTCGGCGTTCTTGATGGTCGGGTCGAACCCGGACGCTTACGTAGTCCCGTACTTCCCGAGCGACGATTTCTTTGGCCGCATCGAGAGCAACATCAAGACGACCCCGGCCGTAGAGTCCCTGATCAAGAAGGACCTGCGCCAGTACTCGCACGTCTATCTGTTCTGGGCCTATCCGGGCCCCTACCGCACGGCCGCCGCCTTCTTGAACCAGCCCAAGCCCCCGTGGGCGGCGTACGGATTCATCGTGGAGGCGGACGCTTGTGTCGCCATTCCCACGATGATCGGCACAGTGCCCCAGCCCATCACGGTGTGCCCGCTCGAGCGGGCCTGACCGGACCCGGTCCCGCGTTAGGTCTCGCAGTTCACCGAGACCAGCGCGACCTACCCCGCGCGGTCGTGAGCTCGGTGATGCGAGCCTCGAGCTCGAGGATCCGGCGGTCCCTGGAGGCGATCTCCCCGTCTAGGCGGCCTATGTAGCTCTCGAGCTCGGCGACATGCGCGAGCTGGTCGTCGAGCTCGGCTTGAAGATGGTGGACGTAGCCCTCGACCCGATCCACGTTCTCCGACACGAAGTCGTCGAGGACGCTCGCCGGGGCGAGCAGCTCGACCAGGTCCGGCTCCTCGTTGCGGGCGTAGAAGCGGTTGACACCGTCGAAGGAGGCGAACAGGTAGCCGGCCTCCAACAATTCGTCTTCCCACCTCGCGTGCGACTGCGCGTGCGACCACGGGTTGGTCGCTTCGACGAGCACCACCCGCGGGCGCCAGCGGGACCAATCGTTGCCCATGATCACTTCCCGCTCAGCACCCTCCACGTCGATCTTGAGGAACGAGATCTCCCCGTCGCAGTGCTCGTCGAGCACGTCGGCCAAGGTCCGCACCTGGACCAGGACATCGTGCACGGGATGACCGGTCCGGACGTACCCGTCGGCAAGGCCCTCGTCCAAGCTGGACAGCCCGCGGTCGTCGCCGACTACGTGCATGTTGGCCTCGCCGGCTCTCAGCCCCAGGGCCGCCTCGACGACCACGTCGCGAGGCCTGGCCTCGCGCAGCTCGGCCGCTTCCTCGGAGAGCGGCTCGACGTCGATACCGCTCCAGCCCGCCTCGTAGAAGTGCCGAGTCACGGAACCAATCTGTGGGGAACACGCCCCCACGTCCACATAGCGACGAGCCGTGTCGTTGCCGCACAGGGCCCGGTGCAACACGACGTCCTCGGCATTGGCCGCGTAGGAGACCATGCGTTGCGTGCCGCTGCAGCTTGCGGTGAGCTTGGCCCGGGGTCCCTCCGGGTTCTCAGCGGTCACGCCAGGCGATCATCCTTCGCGCCCAGTCATGCACCGCTTTGTCCAACCCCGGGACTCGGCCTAGGCGCCGCACAGCCGCGTCCACCATCCGATACGAGGCCCGGGCGCGCATGGCGACGAGCTCTTCCACCGCGTTCCGCACCGTGTCGGCCTGCTCGTCAAGCTGGCGCTCGAGCTCGCGGGCATAGGCGATGCGAACTTCGAGGTCCTTCTTCAGGTAGTCGAGCTCGGTTTCCAAGGTGTCCACCCGCGCGACCCACTCGCGGAGCCTCAGCTCCAGCTCCTCGATCTGCTCGGATGGGTCAACCACGCGACGGGCGGCCTTCGGGGGGCGTGGCAAGCCCCGGGGAGCCTGCCCTGTCTCGGCGACGGGCTGCAGGCTGGGCCTTCCCTCGCCCGCGGTGCTCTCGTCGTCGTTGGCGTCCCCGTCGTCGGCCAGCCCGATGGGGTCCGGGAATTTCGTCATCTACATGCCCTCTGTCTCAGTCGCGACTTGACGGCCACGCGGCCACCCAAGACTTCCGCCAGGATAGATCCCCAACTCACCACGGACTGTTCCGCCTTGCGCCGAGCGTCCAGTGTCTCGATCTGTTCGCGCTGTCGTTCCCAGGCCTCTCGGTCCGTGAGCAGAGATGTGAGCGAAAAAGCGAACTCGCGGGGATCGTCGGTGACCTTGAGCGCCTCCGTGCCACGAAGGTCGATGCCCTCGGCGCCGACCGTGGTGGCAATCGTCGGCACTCCGTACTGGAGGGCCTCGACGGTCTTTATCTTCACGCCCGCTCCGTACCGGAGCGGGACGATGCAGGCGCGGCTGCGCCCATAGGCGTCGGCTATGTCTCCGAGCTGCCCGACGAACGAGACTCCCCGTCCGCCCACCGCGAGCACCTCTTCGGGCGGCGACGCCCCTGACACCTGAACCCGCACCCAGGGCAAACGGGCCTTGACGATAGGCATCACGTTGTCCACGAACCAATAAAGGCCGTCGGCGTTGGGTGACTCCGGCCCCGCCAGCCAGCTGGCGATCATGAGCACATCCGACCGCGCCTCAAAACCTGCCGGGGTGAGCTCCGGACTGCTCAGCCACGGCTCGACCACGAACGGCGCCCTTGCCCCAAGCGCACGCGCAGCCTCAGCTTCCTCCCCCGACACGCACACCATCGTGTCTGCCGCGGAGGCGATCTCGCTCTCGAGCGCACGGGAGCGGGCCGCTTCCCGGCGCAACTCCTCGCGCGCTGCTCCCGGCCGGGCGAGATCGGCTTGCGCTTCCAGTCGGCGGTGGAACAACGCCTCCGCGTCGTAACAAAGATGGGCACGCGGCTGAAGCTCGCGGACCAAGGGTGCGCAACGCTCGAAGTTGTAGGGACGGGAGATGACGACGGCCTCGTAGTCCACCGTGCGCCTGGCCAGGTGCTTCTCGAGCGGCTCGGTCACGACTCCGACACCCAGCGCGCCGAGCACGTCCGGGTCGCCGTCGCTGGTCATGGTGGGGAACACCGAAACCCGGTAGCCCGCGCCCGAGATGTCCCGCACTACGTCGAACATGCGCGAGTAGCCGGACCCGAGGCGCGAATCGGGCATGCGATCGTCGATGACCAGCACCCGTGGTGGCGATCCCATGGCGATATGGATCGCCTCCTCTATCGAGTCATCATCCACGGGCACCGCGTGGCCCGGGCCCTCGAAGAGGCCCCACCAGCGCTCGAGGAGCTTCCTGCGGTGAGAAAGACAGAGGTACTCCTTGAAGCGCTGTGTCGAGCTGCGCGACTCGTGATGACGTACGACCGAGCGGGGCTCGTACATCACCGTCTCG
>JBEKBI010000030.1:0-18484 GCA_050015475.1 Acidimicrobiales bacterium
GAGATCGACCGCCGCTACGTCGGCGACATCACCTACATCGCGACCTGGGAAGGCTTCGCTTACCTGGCGACTGTGATCGACCTTTCTTCACGACGCGTCGTCGGCTGGGCGCTCGCGAACCACATGCGCACCGAGCTCGTCGAGGACGCCCGCAAGATCGTCTCGCAACAGAACCGGGGGTCAAACTAGAGACGACCGCCTCGGGCACTTGGGACTGATGTTGGCGTTTTTTTCCCGTGTCTCATTTGATTCTCATCTCGCTCTGTTTGCATGCTTAGCGGCGGGTCGTCCTCACGCCTCGCCAGTGGCCCATTCATTCGAGCTCAGGAGGACAACCGATGAGATTCCATCCGATCCGGCTTGCTGTCGTCGGGGCAGTGATCGCTTCCGGCAGCTTTCTATTCGCTATCTCGGCCGGAGCGTCGACATCCGCTTCACCCGCGAACGTCAAACAGTTCCGGCAGACACTGGAGCACCAGCTCAAGGCCCGCGAGCACCAGCTTCAGGTGCTTTCTACTGACGTGACAAATGCAACGTCCCTCACACCAAATCACGCAAGTACGCTTGCGGCTCGGCTCACGACGGCCACGACGAACATCGCCAACCTTCTTGCTCAGGTCAAGAACGACAACACGATGGCTGAGCTGAGGGCAGCTCGGAGGTCGATGATCAGGGGAAACAGAGTCTTTGCGGTACTTACGCCACAGGTGTTTCAGGTAATCGAAGCCGACGCCATCTCTGCTCAAGCGGCAACCCTGCAATCAGGCGAGGCAGCGTTGGCAGCGGAGATTCAGACACTGGAGGGTCAACCCGGATACCTCAACGCCCTCAGGCACGACACTTCGTACGTCATTGAGGTCAACCGGGCAGCAGCAGAGTCGGCACATGTCTCAAGTGTCGTAATCGCACAGCTTCCGCAGGATTTTCCTGGCGACCTTCACGTGTTCATCAACGCGAACCATAAGCTCCTCGCTGCCGACATCGCCCTCGCCCGGGCCAACTACGACGCCAGCGTCATCGGCCTGGCATCGGGCGGTTACACGGGCGCCTGAGTCCCGATAGCAGGTGGAAGCAACTCTCTGTCCCGCTGAAGAACCAAGATGGTGTCATCGGAGCAAATGAGATGGACAAGCAGCGATCACGAGTGCTCGTCGTCGACGACGAAGAGGGAATTCTTCGAGCGGTCGAACGAGCACTCGTGATCAACGGCTACGGCGTGGAGACGGCCTCGAATGGCACGGCCGCCATCCATTCGTTGACGACTCGGGCTCCGGACGTAGTCGTCCTTGACGTGTCCATGCCGGATATCGACGGCCTCGAAGTATGCCGCCGACTCCGCAACGCGGGGGACAGGACTCCCGTCCTCATGCTTACCGCGCGCGAGAGCGTCGACGACCGCGTCGCAGGGCTCGACGCTGGGGCAGACGACTATCTGGTCAAGCCATTCGCCCTCGAGGAGCTCTTAGCGAGGCTGCGAGCATTGCTGCGCCGTTCTGGCCCAGCCGAGGCGAATGAAGTCCTGTGCTATGCCGACCTCTCCCTTGATCTCGGATCAAGACAGGTTCGGCGATCCGGGCGAGCGATCGAGCTCACTCGTACGGAGTTCCTTCTCCTGGAGCTGTTCTTACGGCACCCGGGTCGAGTCCTTACGCGCGACGTGATCTCTGTAAACGTCTGGGACTACGACTTCGGTCCGGCTTCGAATTCGCTCGATGTCTACATCGGCTACCTGCGCCGAAAGACCGAGTCGGAGGGTGAAAGCCGCCTTATTCAAACTGTCCGCGGCGTTGGATACGTGCTCCGAGAATGAGCTTGTCCGGCAGGGGACGTCTCGAGACACGTGGAGGCTGGCTCGGTGAAGGAGGCCGCGCAGCGAGGCTTCAAGTGCGTTCGCGCGTCGCTCTCATCACGACACTCGCTGTTGCCGTCGCTGTCGTCTTGGTCTCCGCCAGTGGATATGTCGTGTTTCGCCACGACCTGCTCGACACGATCGACGGCACGCTAACGAGCCAGGCCGAGACGCTTAACCATGCGCGCACGGAAGGAGGCCTCCATGCGGCGCTCAATCTCTTGTTCAGCCCTCCGTCGTTGCTCGCGAACCAGCCGGCTGAACAGGTAGTCGAAGCCAATGGGCTGGTCGTCACTCCCTCGCACAGCTCGACCGAGCTTCCCGTGACCGCGAACGTGCGCGCAGTCGCGGCCGGCCGGGCCAAAGGCTATTTCGCGAGCACGAGTGTCGGATCGGTGCCTGTGCGTGAACTGGTGACCGGCTTCGGCAAGGGCCTTGCGCTCGAACTCATCCAACCGGCGCAAAACGACGAGCTTGAGCGCCTGGCGGTGGCACTCGCGCTTGCGGCGGCCGCCGGCGTGGCCCTCGCGCTGCTTCTCGGAACCGCCATTGCAGGGCTCATTCTGCGGCCGGTACGGCGACTGACCGCCGCCGCTGAGAGCCTCGCCACAACCGGAGACCTTGGAACGCGGATCCCAGTGGAGGGCCGTGACGAGCTCAGCAGACTTGCAGTGAGTCTCAACACCCTCTTGAGCGCACTTCAGACCTCGCAGCTCGCTCAACGCCAGCTCATCGCCGATGCCTCACATGAGTTGCGAACACCGCTGACCAGTCTCCGGACCAACGTCGACATTCTGGCGAGCCGCGTGGAACTCGACGCGGAGTCGAAAACGCAACTCCTTGAAGACGTGGTGGGGCAGCTAGACGGGCTGGGCCACCTCGTCGGCGATCTGATCGAGCTTGCCCGGCAGGAAGGGACACCCGAACCGTCCCGACACACGGAAGTTCTCGCGCTTCACGAAGTTGTCACCAACGTCCTGGCGGACATCCGACGCGACCCGCACGTCTGCATCAAGGAGAATCTCGCCCCTGTGTTGGTTCGCGGGGTTCGCGATGACCTTGCCCGAGTGGTCGCGAACCTCGTAAGCAACGCCGCCAAGTGGAGCCCGGACGGCGGCGTAATCGAGGTGAGGCTGAGCGTTGACTCTGCGGCGGCGGTCCTTTCCGTGGCGGACACAGGCCCGGGGATCGCTCCAAAGGATCTGCCGTACATCTTCGACCGGTTCTATCGCGGTTCCACTGAACCCAAGGCGCCGGGATCGGGCCTCGGCTTGGCGATCGTGCGTCGAATCGTCGAGGTACACGGCGGCGAGGTTCGCGTCGCTTCCACTTTCGGCGCAGGGTCCTGCTTCCAAGTGCGGTTGCCAGCCGCAAGTCAGTAGAACGGGAAAGACGCAACGCTTGGAGTTCTTGGATTCTTCGTTAGTCGAGTTGACCGGTGACGGCGACCCCGTCCCACCCGCGAAACGGCCGTCGGAGGTTCGCGTATGCTCTCCGACACGGGCTGCGCGTAGGAACTATGGACAGAGCATGAAATATGGTCCTTCGTTCGAACGCGAATGCCCAGGTGGAGAGGTGCGAGAGCGGCCGAATCGGACTCACTGCTAATGAGTTGACCTGGGAAACTGGGTCCGAGGGTTCAAATCCCTCCCTCTCCGCTCCAGCGGTTCGTCGAATTCTGATGGGAGGAGCCAGCCCATTTGGGGCCGATCGAGTACGCCGGCCACGCCGGTCTGGCCTGCCCGTAGGTGCATGCGAGATCCGCTCCTGCGACATCAGGTCGCCGTTGGCCTCCCACAGGCCCGCCGAGCCGCCCGCGGTCACTCCGCTCTCGCCGGCTCAATACCGGCAGCCGGAAAGTCCATGTCGGGAGCTAAAATGGCTGACTGCAACGGGTTGGGCACGTTCTCGCTCCTGGCGGATTCCGAGCCTCGCAGCAAGTCAGGTAGAGTGGCCCTCGCCCTGCGCTCGTAGCTCAATTGGACAGAGCATCTGACTACGGATCAGAAGGTTGGGGATTCGAGTTCCTCCGAGCGCGCTGAGTCAAGGCCGGTCAGCAGCATTCTGTCGATGGCTGCCGGCGCGGACGCGGCACTGGTCCCCTCAGTGCGCCTTGCAGTTGAAAGCGCTCCCGGCACGACCGAGGCGGTGGTCAGCCCGCGGACCGGCACTTCGACCTCTGCGGGCGCCCGTCGAGCGTCACCGACACCCTGGCAAACGCGGCGCCGGGTCCAACGGCTCGCTAGGCGTTTGGGATCCGGAATGACGCTGGACTCAGATCGGCTGCGGCGTAAGAGCGGCCCGACCCAACGGCATAGAACGCCATCGTGCCGCGGACCTCGACCACGGCAATCTCCCAGGGCAGTACCGCGGAGTTGCCTGTGTGTCAGACGAGCCTCGGTGAAAAGACTCCCCGGTGAGATGTCACGGCCGAGTAATGCAACCGCGCTGTCTTGACGAGATCGATCAGAGCTCCTCGTGCTGTTCCCCTACGGCTCCCGGCGAAGACGAAGCCTTGCGGGTTCGCCTCCCAAAACTGCGCCTCGGAAAATGCCCTTGGGCTGAAGTCCCCAAATCCGCAGTTCGGGTTCTCGGAGGTCGCCAGTGACGGCCGCGTGGGAAATTCCGCGACAAAGGCAAATTGGCCAGAGCCGAACAGACCCGCCGGATGGGACCCTGGCTCGAAGTCCACGCCGACGCCAATCGTGGCGAGCACGGGCAGGAAGGTGATCAAGAAGCCACTCACATTCGCCACCTTTGCACCGGGCTGCTGCGACGACGAGAGGATCCTCAAGAGTTACGGTCCGTCGCCAGTCGGCGTCACGCAAGTCGACGGGACTCCCGATGTCGCACGACCAGGCCGGAGTAGCTCAAGCGGCAGTTCCGGAGGGGAAGCTACAGTCGAAATGTGACCAACACAGGCAAGGCCCTTCGTGTGATGGTGACCGGCGGGACCCGTGGAATCGGACGCGCGATCGTTGAGGAGCTGGCTGACTCGTGCACCGATCTCACGGTGCTCGCCAGGAGTGGCTCGGGACTAGACGCTCTTGGCGATGAGCTTTCGTCCCGCTTCCCGTCTCTTCGCTACACACCCATTTGTTGCGACGCTTCAGATCTGACCGACCTCGGAAGTGCCCTGTCAGTCTGGATCGCGTCCGCCCACGAAGACGCCCTCGATCTTCTCGTGCTTAACGCGGGCAACTACACAGACGGGGACCTCGCCTCCATACCGATCGATGACTACATAAGAGATCTCAACCTCAATCTCAACTCCGAGCTCGTCGTAGTCCAGCGCGTGCTGCCGCTACTCAGGCGCGGCACTCAGCCGCGAATCGTCATCGTGGGATCCACTGCAGCGTACGACAGCTACTCGCTGGTACCCAGCTACGGCATCTCGAAGTGGGGACTCAGGGGCTTTTCGATAAACCTCAGGGAGGAGCTCAGGCCGGACCGGATTGGTGTGACGTTCCTGTCCCCCGGAGGCACGCTCACGGACATGTGGGCCGATGATCACGTGCCTGAAGGTCGCCTGATCGACGCTCAGGACGTCGCCGTCCTCCTGCACTCAACACTGCAGCTGAGCGAACAAGCCGTAGTGGAGGAGCTCATCGTCCGGCCCATCGAAGGCGACATCCACGATTATGGAGCCATCGGATAGCCCATCGATCTGGTAGGCCCTAAAGCTCGCCGTGGACTCCGGGACCAAGTGAGGCGGCCCATCGGATTGGCACCTCAAACGACCGGCCTGTCTAGATGTGAAACGCGACGGTGGCGATCAGGTCCCGGTGGTCGCTGCCTGGCCCAGCCTCGGTGCGGATCCGGGTGACCGCCAGGCCGGGTCCGGTGAGCACATGGTCGATCCTCACAAATGGAGGGAGGATTGGCATTACTTGTGACCAAGTCATCTCAAACGCCTCTCCGCGGGCGGCGGCGGCATCTACGACCCCGGCGGCGAGGATGTTGCGAAAGCCTCGAGTTCCCCAGTCGGCATTGAAGTCACCAACGATGAGCAAGCGTGCAGGCCCGCGCATCCGCAGCAGACGGCCTATGAGCGCCAGTTGTCCCTTCCACTGTGAGAACGACGCCGGCACTGGGGCGGTCGTGTGCACCACCCACAACGCCTGCAGGCCCCATGGCGCCTTCAGCGTGGTCTCTGTTATGAGTGGGCGGTCGTAGAGCCAAACGACACGCGTCCCCAAGAGCGGAAAGCGGGACGCGATGAAGAGAGCACACGGGTCGTATCGATACAGCTCGAACCTGTATGGCAAATTCCGCAAGACCCCTGATCTGTCGAGCTGCGTCACGTCCGTCGGCGTCGCCTCCTCCATAGTCAGCAGTTCGGGCCGCACCGCTGAGATCTCCCGCGCGTAACCGGCCATCGATGGGTTCTCGTTGAAGACGTTTGCGTCCATGAGCCGCAACGTCGGAGCGCGCTCCACCCAGCCGGGAAGGGCCTGCGTCGCAGTCAGCTCAGGCGCCATAAAGCTGACTTGGGCGATGACAACGAGCAGAGCCACACCAGCCAGGACGAATCTGCGGCCCAATCCAGCTACGACAAGCACTATCCAGGCGGGCAGGTAGACGAACGCCGTCACACAGTTGACGATCGCGAACACGTCGAAGTCATCCCAAGCCACAACTCGCATCAGGGCGACCGCAGCGAGGATCGCGACGACGGCCCAAAGCACGATGGCGACCCGGTCCGGTAGCCGGCGACCACGCCTCTGCTGCGGGCGGAGCGTGGACGGGCTGGTGGGCTGGCCTCCCTGCACAGCGCAGTGTACGGCGCGAGGGTCGCGCAAGGTTCTCGCCCCAGCGAAGGGCCTTCAGTTCGACACGCCACAACTTCGACGGGCTGTCGGCTGCGGGCTTGTCGTGCCCATCCGAGTGTTGGACAGTCCACCAACTATTTGACGACCGACTACCGGCAAGGACACCTTTCATCTAGGGCCTTTCGGCCCTAGTCTGCTGTGGTCAATCGGATTTACGTTCGCATCAACTGCCGGGGGGCAGCTGCACAGGGGGGTCCGTCGTGCCGAACAAGGATGAAGCCATCACGACCAACGTGGTGGAGAAGGGGCTCAAGTCCGGTGCGATCGACACCGTCGCCTCGACCGTAATAGGCGTCGCGTCGACCGCTCCTGCGTACAGCATCGCCGCCACCCTTGGGCTTGTCGCCGTGGTGGTCGGCGTCAGGTCCCCAGCGATCTTGCTGGTGTCCTTCGTGCCGATGCTGTTCATAGCCGCATCGATGTACTACTTCAACATCGTCGACCCAGACTGCGGCACAACCTTCTCATGGGTTACCCGGGCGTTCGGCCCTAGACAGGGCTGGATGAACGGATGGGCCACGATAGTGAGCGACATCGTGGTCATGCCCAGCCTCGCCCTGATCGCCGCCCAGTACACGTTCCTCCTCTTCAACTTGACGGCGCTCTCGAACAACTGGTTCTGGGTGTGCGTCCTGGGTTGCGTCTACATCGCCCTCATGACGTGGGTGTGCTACTTGGGCATAGAACTGAATGCCCGCACTCAGTTCTGGCTGCTGGGCGCAGAGGTAATCGTGCTGGCGGCGTTCGCCATCGTTGCCCTCATCAAGGTTTACGCGTTCCACCCGGCGGGATCCATCGACCCGTCCTTTGCCTGGATGAACCCTTTCACTGGCTCGGCGTCCGATTTGTCAGCCGGCGTCCTGGCAGCCGTCTTCATCTACTGGGGCTGGGACACCTCGGGAACCGTCAACGAAGAAACCGCTAACTCCACTCGATCACCCGGGTACGCGATGGTCGCCTCCACGGTGGTGCTGCTTCTCATCTACGTCATTGTCGCCATCGCCGCGACTGCATTCGCCGGGCCTAAGTTCCTGGCGGCCAACCCGAATGACATCTTGGACGCGATGGGTGCGCGGGTCCTGGGCACACCCTGGGACAAGCTCCTCATCATTGCGGTGCTGACATCGGCCATGGCCTCGGCGCAGACGACGATCCTGCCCACGGCTCGAACCACGCTAGCCATGGCACACCACGGAGCTATGACCAAAGCGTGGGGCAAGACGCACCCAAAGCACCACACTCCAACCTGGTCAACAATCTGGATGGGTGTGGCTTCAATCCTTTGGTACATCTTCCTCGTCGTGGTTGACCACAGCGGGAACATCCTTTCCGACTCGATCTCGGGTTTGGGGTTCTCGATTTGCTTCTATTACGCCATCGCCGCCTACGCCTGCCCCGTGTACTTCAGGAAGTTCATTTTCAAGAGCGTCAAGAACTGCCTGTTCATGGCGGTCGCTCCGGTTCTCGGTGCGGCGTCACTGACATGGGTCTTCGTCAAGTCAGCGTTCTTCTACTGGAACCCGAATAACGCGATGTCGCCTCCCTGGCTCAAGATCGGGCATTTCAGCGGTGTCGGAGCTCCCTTCGTGATCGGAATTGGGATCCTCGTGATCGGAATACCGCTCATGTACTGGCAAAAGGCGGTGTCCCCCGAGTTCTTCCACCGCAAGCTGGAAGTCGCCGTGAGCATGGAAGACGGTTCTGCGCCAGGAGCCTGGTTGGGCGAGGAAGAGCCGGACGAGTCAGCGAGCGGAAACTCGCGCATGCCACAGCCCGATCAACCGGACGCGCCGACCCCTGACATCAGCTGATCGCGCAACGGCAAACAGGACCGAGCCGGGCGGACCGGCAGGGCGGTTAAGGAGGAGAACATGAAGGTACTGCTCGTGGGAACAGGCGGCGTCGGCGAGGCCATTGCCGTCATCGCCAAGGACCGCCCATGGCTCGAGCTCATGGTGTTGACCGATTACAACATCGAAAAGGCTCAGGCGGTCCAAGAGAAGGTCGGAGGAGGGCCGCGGTTTCCCGTCGAGTCGCTCGACGCCTCCGACCAGAGCCAAATAGCGGCCTTGGCGAAGAAGTACGGCGTGGACCTCATCATGAACGCGGTCGACCCGGTGTTCGACGAGCCGATCTTCGATGCCGCCCTGGATCTCGGAGTGACGTACATGGACATGGCCATGGACAGTGACTGCGGAGTCAACCTCGGCCGGTACCAATGGGGGAAGGCGGACGACTGGGAGAAGAGCGGCCATCTCGCGATCGTGGGCATGGGCGTGGAGCCCGGCATGTCGGACGTCTTCGCCGCCTACGCCGCCAAGCACTTGTTCGACTCGATCGACGAGGTGGGAGTCCGAGACGGAGCCAACCTCGAGGTTCTGGGCTACGACTTCGCCCCCAACTTCTCGATCTGGACGACGATCGAGGAGTGCCTCAACCCGCCCATCGTCTACGAGGCCGGCCGCGGCTGGTTCGAGACAGAGAACTTCTCCGAGCCCGAGTTGTTCGAGTTTCCCGAGGGCATAGGCACTCTCGAATGTGTGAACGTCGAGCATGAGGAAGTCGTGTTCATCCCGCGTTGCATCAAGGCGGGGCGCGTCACCTTCAAGTACGGGTTGGGCACAGAGTTCATCAACGTGCTCAAGACCCTCCACATGATCGGACTCGACAGCACAGAGAAGCTCGACGTCCACGGAGTCTCCGTGGCGCCTCGCGACGTGGTCGCCGCCTGCCTCCCCGACCCGGCTCGTCTAGGCGACCATATGGTGGGCAAGACGTGCGCCGGCACATGGGTCAAGGGCACCAAGGGTGGGAAGCCCCGCGAGGTGTACATGTACCAGGTCGCCGACAATGCCACGACCATGAAGGAATACGGAGTGCAGGCGGTCGTCTGGCAAACGGCGTTCAACCCAGTCATCGCCATGGAGCTGCTGGCGGAAGGCATCTGGGGAGGAACCGGCTTGCACGTGCCCGAGTCGTTCGACCCGGATCCGTTCATGGAACGGATGGCCGCATACGGCGCTCCCTATGGGATACGGGAGACCCCGCTCGACTAGAGGACCTCGGCACGCGGTCCACCTGTCACGTCCGGGCGTAGACCTGACGGGTGGACCGCCAACCCGTGTCGCTGTGGGAGCGATACCGCTCTCGTTGCCGAGCCCGCGCGGTCAGCGCTCAAGCCGGGCCGGCGAGTGAAGCGCTCAGTGACGAGTGGAGTTTCCGCGCGGCGTGAGCCGCCGCGGCACCGTCAGCTGACGGTGCGAAGCGGGGGCAGGTACGGGAACAGCCGGCTGATCCGGTCCGGCTGGTCCAAATATTCGTCGAGCTGGCGCGCTGTGTAGGGGTGGGCGATCACGTAGCCCTGTCCGATGTCCGCTCCCATTGTCCGGAGAAGTTGGAGAACTTCCTTACTCTCGATTCCTTCTGCTACGACGCTCAAATTGAGGGCGCGTGCTACTTCGATGGCTGAGCGAACTATCGCTTGGGCCCGCGGGTCCCACGTGAGTCTCAAGACGAATGACTTGTCAACCTTCAGCTCGTCGACGGCCAGCCCAAGCAACTGCGACATGGACGAGTAGCCGACCCCGTAGTCGTCGATCGAGATCTTCAACCCGCGAGCCCGCAGGTCGAGCACACATCGTTTGGCACGCTCCGGATCGCCCCCGAGAGCCGACTCAGTGATCTCAAGCGTCAAGCGGTCGTGGGGATATCCGTTGACCGCCAACACCTGCTCGACATAGTCGGCCATGTCTTCGTCAACCAAGTCGTACCTGGAGATGT
The DNA here is from genome assembly GCA_050015475.1 of Acidimicrobiales bacterium. Classification (GTDB taxonomy): domain Bacteria; phylum Actinomycetota; class Acidimicrobiia; order Acidimicrobiales; family Bog-793; genus Fen-455. The sequence continues at coordinate 10,462 of JBEKBI010000030.1, forward strand.
TGACGCTCATGTTGAGCCGCTGGCCGTTCTGATCGAGACGGGCGGCTTCGGCGAGCGCGAGGTCGAGCACGGCGCGGGTGAGCTGCGGCATAAGCCCGTGCCGCTCGGCGAGCGGAATGAAGCTGTCGGGGTGGAGCAGACCCAACGTGGGATGCTGCCAGCGCACCAAGGCCTCCACGCCATGCACCGTGGCCGTGCGCATGTCGAGGGTCGGTTGGTAGTGCAGAATGAGCGCCCTGTTGTCGATGGCGTCTCGGAGTGCGTCGAGCAGCGCCAATCCATCCCTGCTGTTCGGGTCCGTCGCGGTCCGGTAGACCGACACGCCGCACTGCATGCGCTTCGCCTCGTACATGGCGACGTCGGCACAACGAAGAAGCTCACCCGCGGTCGCGCGGTCGGGTTGCGCCACGGCCACGCCGATACTGGCGCCGACGCGGACGCTCGTGCCGTCGATGACACTCGGGTCCGACAACGACCTGGAGAACTCGTGAGCGATCTCGACGAGTTCCTCTTCCCGAGTCACAGGACAAGCGAGCGCATACTCGTCGCCGCCCAGGCGAGCAAGGATCCCCCTGTTGCCGAGAAGGTGGTCGAACCGGTTGGCCACGACACAGAGAAGTTGGTCGCCAGCTGCGTGCCCCAGAGCGTCGTTGACCTCTTTGAAGCCGTCGAGATCAACAAGGAGCACTCCCGCCCGCATGCCTTCGGTCTGCTCAGAGAGGAAGGTCGACTGCAGGCGCTCGAGGAACGCCCTGCGGTTCGGCAGTCCCGTCAGGTAGTCGGTGCGGGCGTCCTGGTAGTTGACGGACGACTGGCGCACCTCCCGCAGCGACAGCCACATCCTCGCTATCACGAGACCAAGCGCAGCAATGGCCATCGAGAGCACGATCGCCGAATCCCGTCGAACGAGCGTGGCCGCGATGACTCCCAGCGAGACGATCCCGAACACGACCGGCACCACGGTGATTCCGGAAAGCGACGTGACCGACGAGCGTGAGCCTCCCGAGCGACGTCGATCACGGACCGATGACGCAAGACCCATGAAGAAGATGCCGACGGGCCAGCACGCGTCGAGGGGCGTGCCGGTCATATAGGTGCCGGCGGCGACCTGGTTCAAACTCACCACGTCGCCGACGACGAACCAGATCAGGCCGGTCATGAGAAGGAGCGTCGTCCAGTTCGGACGATAGCGGTGCGGCGCCAGCCCGGCCACGAGCAGCACAATCAGGACGAGGTCGCAGGCCGGGTAGGCCATGTTGACGATGATCGCGAGCGGACGACCGCTTGCCTTCAGCAGCGGCCCGAACCACAGCATCCCGCAGACGGCCCCGATGGCGAGACCGGCGATCACGCCATCCAATCGAACGCTCACCCGGACGCGCCCGAACGACGATTGGGTAAGAATGGCGACTCCGATGATGAGCCCCAGGTACGACGCCAGATAGAAGGCATCGCTGGGAGCCGGATCCGGCACGGGATTCAGGTTCTGGTCGTGATACGTCCAAACGAGGTTGCCGATGGCGTTCAAGGCGACGCCGGTCGCCATGGCCCCCCAGGCGCCGCGCAGTTCGACCGAACGTCTCATTCTCATGACGATCGGAATGAGCGGCAGCGATTGGGCAATGTTGTAGACCCAACCGTCCCAAAACGTGTTGTACCCAGACGCAGGGCGGGGCACCAAGATTGTGGACAGTCCGTAAGCGATTATCGGTAAGGCGATGGCAGCCTGCAGCCACCAGTCCGTGGGCACGGAGTTCAACGAGCGCGAAAGAGTCGCCCCAGCTCTGGCCGGTCGCGTCTGTTCGGACACGTCAAATCCAGTGTTGGCGAGGGGCCACGTCACTCAAGGATTATCGGCTCCGCGACGTTCCACCTGAAGTGGCCTTTGGTCACGCTTTTGATCTTAGGCCCGTACCTGGGTCTGCCCAGGTCACAATGGACTTCCGACTTGCGGCATTCACTGGCCCTACAGGAGCGAGTCTGCGTCGCACTGGCCCCAGAGCTGCCTGAAATGCTCAGCCGTTGGCTCCCCGGGCCACGACTCGCCAACGGTCCGCGATCTCCCCTCTAGTGACAACGATCAGCTCGTCAGCCAGATTCACCGCCGAACACACGTGGTTGGGCACAACTCTGACGACGGTGCCGAGCTCCGGCTGGGACGAATTCCCAGGCCAGGTAACCGTCGCGTGGTGCTCCGACAATGCGGTCACGACTGCGCCCGGAAAGTCAGCCAGCCACCCGTACCCGCTCACCCACCCGGGACGGTCAGCGCCGAGGACCTTGCTACCGGCGTCGAGCACGACTCGTCCTGGCGCCCGGCTGACAACGGTCGCGACAGCGGTAAGGGCGACTTGGTCAATCGAACAAGTACCCATCTCGAGCTGTTGTGCGTCCCCGAAGACGTACACGCCGGGCCTCATCTCGGTCACAACCCCGGGCGCGGTGAGAGATGCCGTAGGTGTCGAGCCCCCGCTCAGGACCTGGGCCGGCACACCCAGGGCGCCCATGGAAGCCGCGGCACGCCCCAGCGCCTCTGCCTCGTCGGCGGCCGCGACGCCGGCCAGCCCCGGTCCGTAGCCGTGGCCTGGGTACGTGAAAGCGCCCAGGACTGCTAAGCCCGCGCCCACAGCGGCCATCGCCAAGTCGCCGGCGGCATTCGGGGCTACCCCTGTGCGGTGATGACCACTGTCGATCTCGATTAGGACCTCGATCGGCGCTTCGCCCGCGGCGTTCTCGGCCAGTGCCTCAGCGCCCTTCGCCGAGTCGACTCCGAGCCGGAGCGAACAACGTTTCGCTAGCTCCTTAAGCCGTCTTCCTCTGGCCTGGTCAGCCCAGAGCGGGTACGCGATGAAGATGTCGTTGTAGCCTGCCTCGGCAAATATCTCGGCCTCAGACACGGTCGCCACTGTGATGCCACTCGCTCCGGCGTCGAGCTGACGCGAGGCGATCTCCAGGCATTTGTGCGTCTTCACGTGAGGCCTCAGTGCCAGCCCCTGACCGCGCGCGAACTCCGCCATGGCAGCGATGTTTCGTTCGAGCACTTCAAGATCGACCGCTAGGTAAGGCGTCGCAGGCGTCGGGAGCGAGTCGGCCGCAGGAAGTGGCTTCATATCCCAGCCCATGCCGCGTCGTTTCGGAATCGAACTGGCACGAGACCGCGCCGCACATGCACACGCGCCTCGCGGTCTTGGTATCGCCGCGCCGTCATCGCGGTTGATGCAGAGTCGTCGATGGTGCGATCGCTGGCTTCGCCGGGCGTGGCTGCGCCTCAGCCGATTCGGGCTCGCGCCCGCGCCGTCTCAATGGCCGACTCGCTCGCACCGTGACGCCGAGCCCGGTCGAAATGGCGTTGAGCGCACGGCTCACATCCGTGTTCGAGGTAGTACACAGCGTCATCGAGGTCGCGCTCGTACGGCGCGCGCCCGTCAGCCACGTGCGCCGGGTCAAGGCCTCCGCTCCGCCCGGCGACTGTGGAGCCCGTCACGTTGGCGTCCCTTTCAGCCAAGTCTGTCCCTTCCCCCGATGCGCGTCCCAGCTAGGCAAGGAACTCGAGCGCCGCTTTCTCCAATACCCCACAAAGGCTAACGAGCTCGCTGATCGAAACCCATTCGTCAGGGGAATGGAAGTTGTCGCCGAGTGCCCCCATCAACAGGGTCGGTATGCCCGCCCCTTGCATCAACGCGGCATCGGTCCAGGCGTTCAGACCGACGAATTCCGGGGTCTTGCCCAGCTCGGCCTCGACGGCCTCCGCCACTATCTTCAAAAGCGGCTCGTGGCCTTGAGCTAAGAAGGGCTCGCGATCCAGGCGGACAACGACCTCCCCTTGGAATCCAGCCTCCTTTTGCGCCACTTCAGCGAAGATTCCTTCGATCTCCGCCACCCGGTCGCTCAAATGCTCACCGGGTTGAGTCCCGATCTCGATGCCGAGCTTGGCGATGCTCGGGTAGGTGGCGTAGTCCGTACCGCCAACCACCGTCCCGGTGTGGAACACCGTGCGGCCGTTCCGAGGATCGGGGTGGGGCGCGAAGGTATTGACGTCCCGTGCGTGCAATCTCGTGATGACCTCCGCCAGGTGCACTATCGCGTCAACGCCCACGTCCGGGGCCGAGCCATGGGCGGCCGTCCCGTGCGTAATGATGTCGATCCAGCCGAAGCCCTGGTGCTCGACGATCACATCGAGCAGAGGGCCAGGCTCGATCACGATGCAGGCGTCTATCCCGCTCATCTTCGCCAGGTGCTCCGAGCCAATCGAAACACCCTCCTCGTCGGCGACGCATGCGAGGAGCAGGTCGCCCTTGTGGGGACGGCCGGACTGGGCGATCGACTTGAGGGCCAGCATGCCCGCCGCGCACATCCCCTTGTCGTCCGCCGCGCCAAGGCCGTAAAGCCGGTCACCGTCGACTCGGGGTACCAGCGCTTCGTCCGGCCAGTTCGCGTAACCAACCGTGTCGCTGTGAGCGTTCAGGCACAGAGTCGGGCCGCCGCCATCGCCTCGAAGGCGAGCGAGCACGTTCGGGCGTCCCGGCTCCACCTCGACGATCTCGATCTCGGCGCCGGTATCGGCCAGCCAGTCGGCGATGAAGGACGCTACGGCGCCTTCGCCCGATCCGGTTGAGACCAGCCACGGTGTGACGGACTCGATCCGGACCAGCTCGCTCACGAGCTCTATGACATCCGCGGCGACTACTGGCATCACGCATTCTCCTTTGCAAAATGACAGGCAACTTCGTGGCGCTCTTGAGCCGTCGCTCCTGACGCCGTCTCCTCGAGCACTGGGTCCTCGTCCAGGCACCGTGCAGGCTCCCCGAGCTCCTTGTAGAGCGGGCAGCGCGGACGGAAGCGGCAGCCTGCCGGAATATGGCTGGCCGATGGAGCCTCACCCGGAAGCACCGTGCGCTGCTGGCGCGCACGCTGCTCGGGGACCGGGATCACTGAGACAAGGGCCTTGGTGTAGGGATGCTGCGGAGTGCCGATGACGGCCTCGGTGCCGCCGAGCTCGACGATCCTTCCGAGGTACACGACCGCGACGCGCTCCGCTATCACCCAGGCGAGGGAAAGGTCGTGCGTCACGAAGAGGAACGAGACGCCCCGGTCTTCCCGCAGCTGGAGCATTAGTCGAAGAATGCCGGCACGTAACGAGACGTCCAGCATCGAAACTGGCTCATCAGCGATTATCAGGTTCGGGTCGAGCACCATCGCCCCGGCGATGACGACCCGTTGGCGTTGGCCGCCAGAGAGTTGGTGCGGGTACTGGCGGGCGACCACCTCGGGGGGATGGAGGCCGACTTGCTGGAGCGACGCGATGACTTTGGCATGACGCTCTTCGGGGGTGCCAAGTTTGTGGACGAGGAGCGATTCCTCGACCGTGTCAAAAATGGAGAGCCGGGGATCGAGCGACTCGAACGGGTCCTGGAAGATGATCTGGATCTCGCGCCGGACAGCGCGCATTGCCTTCTTATCGAGGTGAGCTATGTCCCGGCCCCGGAAGAAGACATTGCCTCTGGTCGGCTCTTCCAGTCGGGTGATCGCCCTGATGAGGGAGGTCTTCCCACAGCCGGACTCGCCGACAACGGCAAGTATCTCCTTCTCGTACAGGGAGAAACTCACGCCGTCCACCGCGCGAACCGTCCGCTCGCTGCGTGCCCCGCGTCGGGCGCGGTAATGCAGCGCCAGCTCACGCACGTCGAGCAGAGCCTGAGAATCCTCTGTCATTTCTCGCTTCCGAGAACAACGTCAGTCCTGTGGCACGCGGCCTTGTGGCCGGGGCCTACGGAGCAGAGTTCGGGGTCTTCCGCCCTGCAACGGTCGATGGTGAGATCGCACCTGTCAGCGAATCGGCAACCCTGCGGCAGATCGAACAGGTCTGGTGGATGGCCTGGAATCCCCTCGATCAGCCGCCTGGCCCCGCGGATGTCAGGGAACGCCCTGCGCAACCTCATGGTGTAAGGGTGGGCCGGCCCGGACCCGGTTCCCGGTCGAGCGAAAATGTCGGAAGCGCGGCCGCTTTCCACCAGCCTGCCGGCGTACATCACCGCGACCGAATCACAGATCTCAGCGATCACTGACAAGTCGTGCGAGATGAGGATCATCGAAAGCTGTAGCTGGTCGGTGAGATTGCGCAACAAGTCGAGGATCTGCGCCTGGGTGATCACATCAAGCGCCGTGACGGGCTCGTCCGCGACGATCAGCTTCGGCCTGCAGGTAAGGGCCATGGCTATCAACACCCGCTGGCGCATTCCGCCTGAAAGCTCATGCGGGTAGCTACGGCCGCGCTTGGGGTCTATGCCGACGCTCTCAAGGAGGCTGGAGGCCCGGGCCCGGGCCTCGTCCTTGTGGACGTGGGGTTCGTGACGGTGAATGGGCTCCACAAGCTGGTCGATGATCTTGTGAACCGGGTTGAGCGAGTTCATCGCGCCCTGGAAGACGACCGCGATCTCCCGCCAACGGACGCTTCGGAGGTCGTGGTCATTCATCTTCAGGATGTCGCGCCCCTCAAAAACGACCGATCCCCCGGTGATAGTCCCTTCCTTCCCGAGCAGCCTCGGGATCGAAAGGGCGAGCGTCGTCTTGCCACAGCCCGACTCTCCGGCAAGGCCGAGAACGCCGCCGCTCGGCAATTCGAGGTCGACGCCGTCGACAGCGACGACTCGGCCGCGCGTAGTGGAGTATTCGACTGTGAGACCCGAGATTTCGAGCAGGTTCATCTCGACGCCCGCAGCTTCGGGTTGAGCGCCTGATCGATCGAGTGCCCGATCATGGTGAAAGCCAGCACTGTGATAACGATGCCGACGCCCGGCGGGATGAAGTACCACCACGAACCCCGGCCGACCGCACCAACTTCAAAAGCGTTGTGCAGCATCGTCCCCCACGACACTTGCACCGGGTCACCGAGGCCGAGGAAGGCCAGTGTCGCTTGGGCAAGAATCGCGCCGCCAATCACGAGCACCGTGTTGGCGAAAATCATCGGCATGACGTTCGGGAGCAGATGCACACGGATGATCCGCGAATCCGACCCTCCGAGCGACCTGATCCGCGTGATGAATTGGCGCTCCTTGAGCGACAGTATTTGCGACCGCACGATACGGGCCGTCATCGGCCAACCTGTCATGCCGATCACGATGATGACGATCGTCAGGCTCTCGCCGAAAAAGGCGACAAGCGCGATGAGCAGGGCGAGCTGTGGAAGCACGAGGAAGAAGTCCGTCGTACGCATGAGCAGCGTGTCGAGCGTCCGACCGAAGTAGCCGGCAAGGATACCGATGGCGGAGCCCACGACCATCGAGATCACCGTGGCCGCCAGGCCGACGATGAGGGAGATGTGTGCGCCTGCGAGGAACTCGCGGAATAGGTCGCGCCCCAACTCGTCTGTCCCGAACCAATGGGCGGATGACGGCCCCGCGAGGATCTGCGAGGCCGAAGTGGCTGCCGCACTGGCGTTGAACGGGAATATCAGCGGGCCCACGACCGCGACGAGCACCACGACGCCGCAGAGGATCAGTCCGCTCCGCCCGAACCAGTCGCTCAGCAGATAGTGGCCGACAGTTCGAAACGCGCCCTGGCGGCCGCGTTCGGACGCGACGACCAATGACTCGGGCAGCGCGGTTTCGGCTCCCTGGCCGAGTTGCATACCCATCAGGCTTCACGCACTCTCGGATCGAGCGCCTGGTACACGAGGTCGCTTAGGAAGTTGACCAGTAGCACGACGACGGTGAAGACGATGAACGCTCCTTCGATCACTGGATAGTCACGACTCAACACGGCGTTGTAGATGGCCAGACCCATCCCGGGCCAGGAGAAGACCACTTCCACTTGAATCGCGCCGCCCACCACCAGGCCGATCAGAAGGGCCGTGGAGGTGACAATCGGAAGCAACGCGTTCCTCACGGCGTGCTTCCACAGCACCTGCCTTGGTCTTAGTCCCTTGGCGACGGCCGTCAGCATGAAGTCCTCTGAGAGTGCTTCAATCACTGCCGCCCGAGCCACGAGCGTGAACTGCGCCATGTCCACGATGACGAGCGTCAAG
>JBEKBI010000031.1:0-14270 GCA_050015475.1 Acidimicrobiales bacterium
CCACCGCCAGCCCGGTGCCGAGGTTGACGTATATGGCGGGGTCATGTCCCGCTAGCGCCCCCGACCAGGCCTCTGCTGCCGCCGCGGCCTTCACGTCGGTCGCGACGCGAACCGCACTGCCGGCGAAGGCCAAGGCGAGCTCATGGCCGAGCGACAAGTCTTCCCAGCCAACGATCGCAGGGGCGAGGCCGACGCCGTGAGCAGCCGGGATGCCGAAGGTGCACACGCCGACGGCGAGCAGATCGCGCCCCGAAGCGTGCTCTTCGAGCAGGACACGTGCTGCCGTGAGGCCGTGGTCGAGATTCCATCTCGCGCCGAGGGACGGATCGGTCCTTACGGTCGTCTCTGCGAAGCGTTTGCCGGAGAGATCGGCCAAGGCGGCCGCGATTTTCGAACCTCCGAAATCGAGACCCAACAAGACTGGTGAACCCACGTTCCTGGATGCCCCCTCCGGCAGTTCATCCGCCCCGGCAATCAAACAATAGTAAAGTATCCTATTATTTCTTGTCTGACAACTATCTGGCAGCATCGATGTCCGTGCAGCTAGGACCGCTCCGGACCCCGGGGGACACTTGACAGCCCGCCCCGCCAACCAACTCGCGGCGCGTCCCCAACTCATGAGGGTGATGAATGAGCAGCTCCTGCTGGAGCAGGTGCGCCAAGACGGTCCCCTTTCCAGGGCCGAGCTGGCTCGGATCTCGGGGCTTTCGAAGCCGACCGTGACGCTTGCCCTCGCCAATCTCGAGGGCGACGGCCTCGTGCGAGTCGCCGGCCGCCGGACCGGAGTACGCGGGCCTGCGGCCGTGCTGTACGAAATCCGCCCCGAGGCTGGCTACGTGCTTGGGCTCGACGTCGGTCGTGAGTTCGTCCGCGGCGCCCTCGCCGATCTGTCCGGCACCATCCGGGCGAAGGCCAGCCAGAAGGCCCACGCTCCGACGACCCAGGGCCGGTTGGCGGAATTGGCGAAGCTCGGGGACGGTCTGACGGCGTCGGCAGGTGTGACGCGCGCCAAGGTGACCCAGACGGTGATCGGCAGCCCAGGCGTCTACGACCCTGAGCGGGGTGCTCTCACCATGGCGCACAACCTTCCCGGCTGGGAGCAACCGGTCGTGCTGACCGAGCTCCGCCGGCTTTTCGGGCGGACGACAGTCGTGGAGAACGATGTCGACGCTGCCGCGCTTGCAGAGAGGGACCAGGGGTACGGGCGTGGCGTGGAGACATTCGCCTTCGTTTCGGTCGGCACCGGCGTCGGCATGGGGCTTGTCATAGACGGGAAGCTGCACCGGGGAGCGAACGGCGCAGCTGGAGAAATCGCCTACCTGCCCATTTCCAACGGCGCGGTGGCCAAGGTCGAAGCCAAGCGACGCGGAACTCTCGAGGCGGCAGCATCCGCCTCGGCCGTCGTCCGAGCCGCCAAACGAGCCGGTGTGCGCGGCGACCTCTCGGCTCGACGAATCTTCAGCGATGCCGCCCGCGGAGACGCCACTGCCCGGTTGATCGTTGAGGAGGAAGCGATGCTCATTGGCAAAGCGATCGCTTCCATCATCGCCGTCGTCGACCCGCAGTTGATAGTCCTCGGTGGCGGGATAGGTCGAGCTCCCGGTTTCGCGTCCGAGGTCGGCACCGCTCTCGAGGCCCTCACGCCGGTGGTGCCCGAAATCCGCGTCAGTGCCCTCGGAGACGATGCGGTCGTCGATGGGTGCCTCGCGGCCGGGATGGAGCGCGCCTGGCAACGGGTGCTCGAACGCTCGTGAAGGGGGCTTGACCGATGCGATCGCACCGAAGCGATGACCTGGGCACCGACTCAGGCAGGTTGGCAGTTGACAAGAACCACGGACACGAAGGGCCTTACGCGATGACGAGGACGGGAGGCCGAGGTGAGTCGGCGGTCGTCAGCTCATGGCAGGTGCGGTCCTCGGCAGTTGACCCAGCCGATGGGGCGGTCGTTTCCCAGCCTGACTACGGCGCTAGTGGCTGGCACGAGGCTCCGGCGCGTTCGACGGTGATGGCGGCGTTGCTCCACGCCGGCCTGTTCGCTGACGTCAGCCACTCGACCCGCCTGAGGGACGAGGTCGACAAGTCGATGTTCGAGGTGCCTTGGTGGTTTCGCACGGTCTTCCATTCGGCGGCAGGCCCGGCGACGTATACGACAGTGCGTTCCGACGGGATCATCCCGAGAGCCGATCTCTGGGTCAACGGCGTTTGTGTCGCGGGTCACGACGTCATAGCGGGTGCCTACACGTCCAACTCGTTCGACATCACCCACCTTGTACGAGACGGCGAAAATGCGATCGCTTATCTCGTTTATCCGGGCAGCCCGATGACCGACCTCTCGATCGGTTGGGTCGACTGGAACCAGTGGCCGCCGGACAACAACTTGGGTATCTGGCGCGACGTGCTCATTCGCACGTCCGGCCCGATTCGGCTCTCCCATCCGCGCGTGACGTCCACGCTCACGGCAGAGTCGAAGACGGCGCATCTTGTGATTACCTGCGACGCGACCAACTTGTCCGACGAGAACCTCGTTTCCGAGGTTCTCGCCCGGGTCTCGGGCCCGACCGGTGGCGTGGGGCACGCGAGCGACGTGGTCGCGGTCTCCAGCAGCGAGGTCGCCGGGCGGGGGACGCACAGGTTCCAGGTGGAGATCGAACTTGAAAACCCTGCACTCTGGTGGCCGGCCGAGCTAGGAGCCCAGCCCTTGTACAGCCTCGAGGTCACTGCCTGCGAGGACGAGGGAGTTAGCGACCGGGTGGCTACGAGATTCGGCGTCCGGACCGTGTCGAGCGAGATCGCGGACGGCGGGGGGCGGTGGTTCTGTGTGAACGGGCGTCGGGTTCCGATCCGGGGCGGAGGCTGGGCACCAGACCTGTTTCTCCGCTGCGACACCCAGCGCATCGCCGACGAACTGTCCTACACCCTCGGCACAGGGCTGAACGCGATCAGGCTGGAGGGCAAGGGCGAGACCCCGGAGTTCTTCGACATGGCCGATGAGGCCGGGGTATTGGTCTTGCCCGGTTGGGAGTGCTGCAACAAGTGGGAGGCGCACGCCGGGACCGGGGGCGCAGTTTGGGACGACAACGATTTCGACGTCGCCTCCCGTTCCATGGAGGCCGAGGCGTTCGCGCTCGCCAATCACCCGTGTGTCGTCGGATTTGTCATCGGGAGCGACTACGCGCCCGAGCCGCGCGCCTGCCGCGGCTACCTCGAGGCACTGGAGCGAGCACGGTGGGACCTTCCCGTCATCTCCTCGGCGGCCGCAGCGGGAACCGACGAGGCTGGGCCGTCAGGCATGAAGATGACCGGGCCCTATGCCTGGGTCCCGCCCATCTACTGGTACCGGGAGGACCCCGAGCTCGGGGGAGCCGTCGGTTTCAACTCCGAAACGAGCGCGGGCAACAACGTGCCTCGCTGCCCAAGCCTCGAGAAGATGCTCTCGCCCGACGAACTGGAGCAGCTGTGGCGTCAGCCCGGAGCGAAGCAGTTCCATGCGGGACCGCCATCGGAGTTCGACAACCTGGAGATCTTTCACCGAGCGCTCGCCGGTCGCTACGGACAGCCGACCAGTCTCAAGGACTTCGTCGGCAAGGCACAGTTGGCAAGTTATGAAGCGACCAGGGCCCAGTTTGAGGCCTACGGGAGTCGCACAGGCAGGGACCGGCCGGCGACCGGTGTCGTGTACTGGATGCTCAACAGTGCCTGGCCGAGTCTCAACTGGCAGCTGTGGGATCACTACCTCGATCCGTCGGGCGCCTACTTCGGGACGAAGAAGGCGAACGAGCCCTTGCACATTCAGTACGACTACGGCGATCGCGTAGTGCAGGTGGTTAATCGCGCTCCTCGACCAAGCGACCGGCTGGTCGCGCTCTCGAACGTCCGTTCCGCCGAGGGCTTCATGGTCGACAGTGGCCTGGCGGAGGTCCCGTGTATCGAAGGCGGCGGAATCCTGACGTTGGCGGACCTGGGAGTTGGGCCTCCCGATGGCGTCACGGGCGTGTACTTTCTGGAGCTCGTTCTCAGCTCGGCATCTGACGGTGCTGTCGTAAGCCGGAACGTCTACTGGTTGTCTACTGTCGCCGATGTGCTCGAGATCGAGGAGACGACCTGGCAATACACGCCAACTTCTGGCTTTGCCGACTTAACGGGTCTCGAAAGGCTCCCCGCGCCCGACCTCGAGGTGACTGCTTCTTGTACTTGCAGTTCCGGGAGAGCACACGTCTCGACAACGATCAGCAACGTCTCGTCCGGCGACACTCCTGGGGTAGGCGTCCATGCCTCCTTGCAGTCTTGGGACGGATCGTTGGTCGCTCCCGTGCACTGGAGCGACAACGACGTCGTGCTTTTCGCAGGGCAGTCACTGTGCTTGACCGCCGAATGCGCGGAACCGAGGCTCGCCGAAAGACCGCCGCGGGTGGAGATCGACGCCTTCAACCTGCTCCGGCCACTTGCTGTCACCGCAGACTGTGAGCGTGAGGGGCCTTGCCCATGAGCGGGGATCGGGTGGGGAACCGACTCTTGTGTTTCGGCGCCCACCCTGATGACTGTGAGACCCAAGCTGGCGGCCTGGCTGCCCTTTGGACCGCGGCGGGGGGAGTCGCCCGGTTCGTTTCCATGACCGATGGGAGTTTGGGCCATCAGACGCTCGGCGGACAAGGGCTTGCCAGGCTACGCAAGGGCGAGGCACTGGCGGGCGCCGCCGCCGTCGGCGCGGACACAGTGGTGCTCGACAACCGGGACGGCTCGCTCTTGCCTACCTTGGAGAATCGGCACTTGGCGATCCGGGCGATCCGGGAATTCGGGGCGGACGTGGTGGTGTGCCATCGGATCAACGACTATCACCCCGATCATCGGAGCACGGGCGTCATCGTGCAGGACGCCTGCTACATGGTGATGGTCCCGAACGTGCTCCCGGAGCTCCCAGTCCCAGACCGGGCGCCGGTGGTGATCTTCATGTCAGACAAGTTCACGAGGCCGAACCCGATCAGGGCCGACCTCGTGTTCGACCTCGACTCGGTCATCGAGAAGAAGCTCGACGCGATTGCGAGCCACGCCTCTCAGATGGAGGAGTGGCTGCCCTGGATCCAGGGCTATATCGACGAACTTCCCGAACAGGAGACCGAGCGCCGTGCCTACGTCCGGGCTCGGGCGTCCCAGGCGCCTGCAGAGGAGGCGGACCGATTTCGTGGCGAGCTGGCAACCAAGTACGGCGAAGCTCGCGGTCGGCGCGTCCGCTACGCGGAGGCATTCGAGGTCTCTGAATACGGGGCGCCCCTTACCGAGGAACTTGCCGGTCTGCTCTTTCCCTTCTGAGCGGATCGGCTTCCGGGTCGCGAGGCGCCGTTGTGAGCTCAAGCAAGGCCTCCTGCACGCGATCCCATGGGCGTCGATCAGCCGGCGCCCTGACCGCCCTGCGGAATCGGCTCACTGAGGAGCGCGGCTTTACGGAGCCGGCGGTGCCAGACGGTGATCTCTCCCGAATGGTTGTAGATCCGGATCCAAGTGGCGTAGTAGCCGTGCCTGCGGATTGCCCGAGCGAGGAAGAGGTCCCGGAGCACGCATCGTCCCCCAGACAGCTCCCTGTACTCCACGACTGTCGCGTCGGCGGGATGCCTCGCGAAAAAGCCCGGGAGCCCGGCGGCTGAGTGAGGCGACGTCGTCGCGAAGTAGGTGCTTGCGAGCGGGATCCTGTCCGATGACGGCATACCCGCGAAGTTGTAGAAGTCCATGTAGAAGATCCAGCTCATGCCACGCGGAGTCCCCGTCGGCTCGTCCATGCATCCCGTTCTTCGCCCGTCCACCACCACGACCGCGAGCGTTCCCGGTCGGTACAAGCGTCGGGCCTCAGCCACAACGCTCTTGGTGTAGGCGCCGGGCCGAGCCCAAGGCAGGTCAGAGTGGAGCGCGGAAATCGTGGAGGCGTTCTGAACGCCGAGCGCGAGGACAAGCGCGAGTCCCAACGCGAAAGCAACTCCAGACAGTGCCCTGTTAGCGACCTCGTCCCTCTTACGTGATCGGGCCTCGCTGCTTGCGCGCTTCCACACGGCCGACAGTCCCGCAACTGTGAGCATCAGGACCAGTGGCAGCTGGAAGAGATTGATTCGGGTCAGGCCGAGCGGCCACCGGTTCAATCCCGAAGCGACGGTCTCCAACAACAGCGACCCCACCAGCGCGGCTATCAGGCCCTGGCCGAGCGGTCTTCGCCGCAGGTGCCAAGCGCCTGTCAGCACAAGCGCGAAAAGCCCGACGTCGGCGCAGCCAACCAGAAGCGATGGTGCAGTCGAAAGCGGAATCAGTCCCGTATCCGAAGCGATGAGACTCAATCCGGTCCACGCACCCGATGCGTAAGTAAGCAGATCGCTGGCAACCGCGCGGACGGCAGGCGACGCCCCGTGCGGGATGAATCGGAAATAGCCGTACGCGGCACCGGCCGGCTGCGGCAAGACGAATAACGCCAAGGGCAGGACCACGAGGGCGCCCGCCACCAGTGCCGCGACTACGTCGCTGAGGGCGACTCGCCCTTCTGAGCGGTGATGCCAGGCGGCGCGAACCAAGTCGCATGCGAGCAGAGGTGCGACGACGAACGACGCCGGGATGCTGGGCAGGCTGGCCAGAGCGATGACGAAATACCACGCGAACCGGTGCATTCCGTGCACCCGACGCCCCCGCAGCCAAGCGAGCAGGATCACGCCGGTGGCGAGAGCTTCTACGACGTAGGGCTTGAGCTCCGTGCCGAAGTACAGCATCGCCGGGTTGATGGCCATGGCCACGCCGGCGACGAACGCGAGCGTGCGGCTCATCGCCCGCCTGCAGAGCAGGTATGCGACAGGGCCGAGCAGTACCCAAGCCGTGACACTCGGAAGGCGCAGGACCCACTCGTGCAGTCCCATCAGATCGACCGCGAGCTTCTCGATGTAAAGCCAAGCGGGTGCGGTGGGCGCGTACGTGTGGTGCAAGTCGAGCTGAATGCCTGGGAGTGCGATGTGGTACGCGCGCCACAACTCGTCCCACCACAGCCCGGAGGACAGCACCTGCCGGAACCACACAGCCATGGCTACCGGGATCAGACCGAGAACCAAGAGCAGGACGAGATCAACCCCTGCCAGATGGTCGCCCGAACCGTCGCTGCCTAGTGGCCTAGGGCGGAGATGGACCGACTCGTTGGGACTCGATCCCCTGGGCCCGCCTTCGGGTGGTGAAGCCGTGGCGGGGCGGGCGGACATCGCGCCTAGACGGTAGTCCACCCCGATTTCGAGGTTGGGTCGGCCTCTCACCAGGGTTGTCGGCGCGTCGAGGGCTCCGAAGGGCTTCCCCACCTGCTCGCCGAGCGGGCGCCCGCGGCCGCGCTCACGAAGACAGTGGAAGTCGATCCAGAGGAAGCGCCGTCGTGGGCACTCCCGAGGCGGTGCGCGAGCGCCATTTCGCCTACGACCTTGTCAATTGCCGTCTTCGCGACTGTTCGCGCCACCGAAGCACCGCGGGGAAACTGGGCCGCCAGGGAACTTCCAAGCTGGGACTCAGGAGAAACACAGCCAGCGGACCTATCTTCATGACACTGCCGCTTAAAGGAGTGCTTAACGTGTTCTCGCTCGGCTACGTCTGGAACGAGCTCCGCCGTCGCTGGGGGCGGACACTCGTCACTGCTTTCGGCCTCGCAGCTGGGGTCGGTCTCGTCATGGGAATCATCGGGGTTTCTCAAGGCCTTTCCGACGCCCAGAACACCGTCTTGTCACCGCTCAGCTCGGTCGGTACCGACATCATCGTGACCCGTACCATCGCGCCGACTACGACCAAGACCAGTACGACCACTACCACGACGCTGCCAGGTTCGCGAACGGGAGGGTTCAACGGCAGTGGCACCTTCCCGAGCGGGGGCAGTGGCGGCGGCGGGTTCTTCGCACGAGGCGTGCCCGGCGCCGGATCGGGCACGAGCTCGGAAGCCGCCACCCTTCTCAACAACAACGCATCCATAATCACCGACCTGAAGAAGCTCGGAGCACCCGGGACTCAGTTCACCCATGACTTCTTCGTGCCCGGCACGCTCATCACGTTCCCCTCCGTCGCCATAACCGACATCGCCAAGATCCCTGACGTGACCTCTGCCGTCGGGGCCCTCTCGTTGGAGGCTCTCCACGAGAGCGGCACCGTCCCGAAGATCACCGACACGTACAAGACCGGCGGCCAGACGATCTCCACAACCGTCAAGCAGCCGACGCTCACCACGGCGCAGGCGAAGGCCGAGCGGATCTGCATCCAGAAGGTGATCGCGAAGGAGTTCGCGAGTAACTCCGGCAACGGTGGATCGAGCGGCCCTACCGGCCCGACCGGAGGGCACGGCAAGCCGGGATCCGGCTTCGGCGGCTTCGTGAACGGATTCGGGTCGAACCCGGCGATCGAGAAGTGCATGACGCCGGCGCAGATCAGCTACCAGCAGAAGGTCCTCGTGCCTGAAGAGACGATTACGCGGGTGCTCTCCGCGCCTACGACCAATACCGCCACGTCGAGCTACAGCGTTGCCGGAGTTGATCCCACGAACGAGACCACGGGGCTTATCACCAAGGCCCAGCTCGTCTCGGGGACCTGGTTCACGAGCAATCCCGCCGATGAGGTCCTTGTCGACACCGCCTACGCGAACACGAAGGGCCTCAAGGTCAACGGGACCATCGCGATCAACAAGAAGAGCTACAGGATCGTCGGGCTCGTGACGCCGACGCTCACCGGCAACGTCGCCGATATCTACTTCCCGCTCTCGACCATGCAGAGCCTTGCCTCGGCCCCGAGATACGTAAACGAGGTGTTGGTGGCCGTGAAGAGCAACGCCGACGTCGCTGCGGTTTCCAAGGCGATCAAGGCCGAGCTGCCCGGAGCCACGGTGCTCACTTCGAAGTCACTCGCCGAGTCGACTAGCGGCAGTCTGAGCGCCGCCCACAAGCTCGCCAACGAGCTGGGCTTCGTGCTCGCCATAGTCGTCCTGCTCGCGGCGCTGCTGATTGCCGGCCTGCTGACTCTCTCGAGCGTCACGAAGCGCGTTCGTGAGATCGGGTCGTTGAGGGCGATCGGCTGGACGAGGGGCCAGGTCGTGCGCCAGATAATTGCCGAAACGATCGGCATCGGAGTCGTTGGCGGCCTGATAGGAGTGGGAATCGGGGTAGCTGTCTGCGCGGTGATCGGGGCCGTCGGGCCCGGGCTCTCGGTCACGGCTACCGGACTTTCAGTGGGTGCGTCGAGTTTGAGCAGCTACGTCGGCCAGTCCACGACCGGCACGACGACGGCGATCGTGCACCTCACGGCACCGGTGCACTTCATCACGATCGTGATCGGATTTTGCGGCGCCCTTGTCGGAGGTCTGCTGGCCGGCGTGATCGGCGGATGGCGGGCTGCCCGGCTCGCCCCGGCCTCAGCGCTCAGAGACCTCGGCTGAGTCGAAGGCCACGATCGTGACGATCCGAAAGGAAGACGAGTCGATGACGCAACCAAATGGCACCGAGAAGGCGGAGACGCCGTCCGAGCAAGCCGGGGCCGAGCCTCTTTACGACCTCTCCAAGGTTGAGCGCACCTTCTCCAAGGGCGGTGTCGCCGTCCGGGCGGTCCGGGGTGTGGACATGGTCATCAACGCAGGGGAGATGGTCTCGCTCGAGGGACCGAGCGGTTCCGGAAAGACGACGTTGCTCCAGCTCCTCGGTGCGTTAGACAGTCCGACCGGGGGCTCGATCCGGTTTGCGGGCCGCGACCTCGACGGGCTCAGCGACAAGGAGCTGACGAAGATCCGCGCGCAGGACATCGGCTTCGTGTTCCAGCACTTCAATCTCATACCAACCCTGACGGCGGAGGAGAACGTGGCCATAGCTATGTTCCCCAACCACGTCGGGGCTCACAAGCGGCTGGAGCGTGCCACGGAGCTGTTGAATCAGGTGGGGCTGGGCCACCGGCTCGGCCACTTGCCTTCGACGCTCTCGGGAGGCGAGCAGCAGCGCGTGGCCATTGCGAGAGCTCTCGCGAACCATCCAGCTGTCATCATCGCCGACGAGCCCACCGGCAACCTGGACACCGATACGGCCAAGGAAGTCATGGCGACGCTCGGAGCGTTGCGCGGAAGCGCCGGGGTGACGATCGTCATCGCGACGCATGATGAGGACGTGGCCCGGCTCACAGACCGGCGCATTCGCATCCGCGACGGTGCGGTGCGGGAGGATTCGGCCGCCTAGTCACTCCGTCACGGGGACGCTGCCCGGCGTCTCCGCTGCTGGGTGCCAACTGCCTCCGGTCTTCGTGCACCGTATCGTGGCGTGATGACCGGGGCTGCGTTGCTGGCCGGCTTGGGCTGGGTTGATGCCGTCGGGAGAAGCTTGCGCGAGGGCTTCTTCATGTTCTGGGAGACCTTGTGGGCCCTCGTCTTCGGTTTCACGCTGGCGGGGGCCGTGCAGGCGTTCGTCAGCCGCGACGCCATGCAGGCCAAGATGGGGGACCACGCGCCTGCGGCCGTGGCTCGTGCCGCTGGGTACGGCATGGCCTCGTCCTCCTGTTCCTACGCCGCGAGCGCGATGGCGAAGTCGCTTTTCGTGAAGGGCGCAGACTTCGTCTCGGCGATGGTGTTCATGGTCGCGTCCACCAACCTTGTGATCGAACTCGGCGCTGTGCTCATCGTGCTGATGGGGTGGCAGTTCGCGGCGAGTGAGTTCGTGGGCGGCGTCCTCATGATCGTTCTGCTCGCCACGCTGGGCGGGCTCTGGCTGCGGGGGAAACTGGTAGTTCAAGCGAGGCTTCGACTGGGCGAGGAGATGAGTCGTCGCACGGACCAGGCCCGCTCAGAGCTGGCCGCGTCCGACACCGGACCGTGGTCAGAAAGGCTGCGCTCCAGGCAGGGATGGGTGGACGCGGCCTCGTACACCGTGGCTGACCTCACGATGTTGAGACGCGAGCTCGCGCTCGGCTTTGTAGCAGCCGGATTCCTGACTGTCCTCGTGCCGGTTCAGGCTTGGAACGCTCTGTTCGTACATGGGCACGGCACACTGACGAACGTCGAGAATGTGCTTGTAGGGCCTCTCATCGCTCTTCTCAGCTGTGTGTGCTCGATCGGCAATGTCCCGCTCGCCGCCGCGCTTTGGAAGGGGGGAATCTCGTTCGGCGGTGTCGTGTCGTTCCTCTTCGCCGACTTGATCAGCCTCCCCCTGCTCTTCGTCTACCGCCGCTACTACGGGACGCGTCTCATGGCTCGGATGCTGCTGCTCTTCTGGGGGTTGATGTCGGTTGTCGGGCTCGTGACCGAGGTCATCTTCCGCGCGGCTGGCCTCGTGCCAAGAACGCGGCCTGTTGAGGTGGCGGCGCCTCGCTTCGCCTGGAGCGTCACGAGCTATCTCGACATCGTCGCCCTCGGACTCTTCGCGGTCCTGTACTTGATCTATCGCAGGAGAGATCAGCTCGGGAACATGGCACGATATGCGATCGATCCAGTGTGTGGGATGCAGGTCGAGGTCGCGAACGCCCCTGCCTTCCTCGTGCACGATGGTGAGCGGTTCCAGTTCTGCTGCGACCGGTGCCGAGCGCGCTTCGAGGCCGACCCGGCCCGGTTCCTGGCAAGCAGGAGAGCGTCAGGCACCTCCGCCGAGGGTGACGGGCAGTTCCAGTGATCGGTCGGATGAGTGTCCGCTCCGGGGGGACGCGCCTCCTCGCAACCGTACGGAGCGAGGAGGCGGTCCAGCCCGACCTAGCCAGTAGTGGCGATACAGCCGCTGCTCAGTGTTGCCAGACCCTCACGTAGCCGACTTGCATCGTGGCGCCCACGGCGGGCGACATCGAGCTGTCAACTGCCAGGTTGAGAATCAGGTACATAGGTGCGGAGGTGATGCCCGAGGTGTCCTGCCAAAGAGCCGTTCCGTCGTAGTAGAACGTGAGCGACCCTGGTTCCCAGTCAGCGGCGAAGGTGTGCCATCCACCGGTGAAAGTCGCGTTGGAGCACTTGCCGGGGCCGCCCTCGGTGTTGTGGAAGTGGACGCACGCACGGCCTGCGAGGCCCTCCATGACGTCGATCTCACCATCGGTAGGCCAGCTCTGACCATCGGCCCAGAATGCCGGCCAGTCGGCGATTGAGCCCGAGCCGGGCAGCCAGACCCTGGCCTCCATGTAGCCGTAGGTGAAGTTGAACAGCCCGTTGGTCGTGACCATGCCCGACGCCCACGGTCGTGTCTCGCCCCCGCAGGTCTCGGACTTGGCGACGGCCGTAAGGCTGAGGGCTCCGCCGCCGACGCTCACCTGGGCGGGGTCGTAGCACTCCTGCTCGTTGTTGTTGACGGGCCGGGTGATCCCTGACCCGAACCATCCGGTCGACCACTGTGACGTGTCGAGCGAGGAGCCGCTGAACTCCGAGTCGAAGACGAGAGTCCAGGGTCCGGGGTCCGAGCCCACCGGCTGAGGACCTTGCGACGTGGTCGTAGGCGGCGAGGTAGTGGTCGTGGTGGTCGGCGCGCCGGTGGTGGTGGTCGTAGGCGGCGCCGTAGTTGTCGTGGTGGTCGGGGCGCCCGGGGTCGAGGTGGTTCCTGAAGGGTCGCTGGCGATCGCCGTGCCGGTGTTGTGGGTGGCCGGACCGATGCTGGTCGTGGTCGGTGCCCCGGTGGTGGTCGTACCCACCGATGTCGTCGTTGTCGTCCCGCGTCCCCCGTTGCGACGGTCAGTTCCCTTGCCGTGGCGCGTCTTCGTGTGACGCCGGATCCTGGCCTGGCTGTTCGCAAGTGCGGTCACTGTGGTACGGGAATTCCTGGGCTGGTAGTTGGAGGGCGTGGCTCCGGAGGGCCCAACTGCGAGCGAGGAGTTGACCAAGGCAGCAACGCCGATGGCGACGATGATCCCGACTACCAGCGTCCGGCGTCGACGAACGGGAGCCGAGCTGCTGAAATACCCGCGCAGGCTGCGTGTCTGGGGCCCTGCAAGATCGGACGTGGCCGGCGAATCGGGCGACGCGTGACGCGTGGCGACGCGAACCCCGCTGACCACTCTGAGTGTTTTGTGCACTTAAAGTGCATCGACAACCACAGAGCGTGACTTTAGGACCTCTTGTATTCCGCTTGGACATGCTGACCTCGAGTGGGCGGCACTCGAGGTCGTCAGCCGAAAAGCTCAGAGGCAACGTCCTACCAAAGCTCTCATTTCCGCTGGTGAGAGACCTGGATGGCCGCTTCGCAGTCTGCTAGGAGACGGGCTCCCAGACCTCGATCGACCGGATTACGAAGCTCTGCGGGTACCGGTCGGTGCCATTGGGGGGGAATCGGCCGTTGACGGCCAGGTCAGCAATCAGGTACTGGCGTATCGGGAAACGGATGTTGAAGCGAACGGTCAGCTTCCCATCCACGTACCAAGAGATCGAGCGTGGGGTCCAGTTCACTCCGTAGACATGAAAGGCAGTGTCATAGGACGGTACGGCCACCTCGGCTGCGCGGAAGTGGTTCTTGTCGCCAAAGTGGATGTAGAGATTGACGTTTGGCGACTGGGCCCAATTCTCCAGGATGTCGATCTCTGGGGGCCACGTCCCATTCTCGGGCGCAGTCCAGAACGCTGACCACAGGCCCATGCCTTTGGGCAGCTTGGCCACTATCTGAACGTATCCGTACTCGAAGCTGAACTTGCCGTAGGAGGAGATCATGCCGGACACGAATTGCTTGCCGTGGCTCTTCTTGGGCATGACAGTCAGTGAGACCGCGCCATCATGAACCTTAACCTGCGAGGCCGCGTACCACTCGAGCTCGTGGTTGCCGGGGTTGGTGCAGCCAACGGCATTGGTGAACTGGCACGTTGACCATTTGGCCCGGTTAAGCCTGGTTCCGTTGAAGTGGTCAGAGAAGACTTGGCGCCATCGTCCAGGTGGACCAACGGGATGTCCGTTCGCTCGGAGGGTGATGGCCGGCCTGGTCTCAAAAGGGGTCGAGCCCTCCGCGGTCACGGAGCACGTCCCGATCACGATCAACACTAGGGCTAGTCCAGCAGCAGCTCGGACCCGCCTGAGGCTGAATGACCGGTTGCTTAAGATCAACGGTCGTGCCATTTCCTTCTGCTCTCCTCGCATCTGTGCGCACCGGCTCTCGGTTTGCCAGCGGGAGGTGCCCGCTTCGAGCAGACCACAGTTGATCGTCACCGGCCGGCTAGCCTGAGCCGTTAACTCCTACGGGTCCGTCACAAGACTAGAGCGCGCGAGCCGTCGCCCGTCTCGCCGGGGAGCAATGGGTGCCGACCTCAGGCGAAGCGGACCGTTGCCCGGTCAGGACTCAGACCGGGCAAGCCGAGCGGCC
>JBEKBI010000032.1:0-13831 GCA_050015475.1 Acidimicrobiales bacterium
CTTGCCGTCGGCCGGGTTCTCTATGTCCAGGTACCGGTCCGTCTTCGGGGAGACCCACTCGCCGTTTATGAAGTTGCGGACTGTGCCGTAGTCGTGCTTGAGGGGCTCGAGGAGGTTGTAGGCATGGTCTGACGCCTTTGTCATTGTTTTTGCTCCTTCGGGGATTGTCGTACGAGAACTCGTTGCCGTTCGCCCGACGCGAAGAGCAAGAACCTTCGGTCAGGCTCTTCGGGTTCCGTGGCGCTGTGGTGTCTGACCACGAGGCCGGTGGCTCTATTGGGTGTGGCTTGCTGCTCTATGAGCCCACCTCGCTCGGCACTTCAAACGTCTTCTTCTCGACAGGCATACCGCCCAGGCGGTGCTTGAAGAAGACGTAGGCGAGGGGCCCTGTGAGAGCGGCGATCGTGCCACCGAGTCCGTACCAGCCGAACGTCCAGCCGAGGACTGTGAAAGACGCGCGGCCGAATATGGTCGTGGACGTGTCGATGGCGTTGGAATACAGCGTCAAAAGGGCGATGCAAATCGCTGGTATGCAGCACAGCACAAGGGTGAACGTGTTGCCCGGGATGCGGTAGGGCCGCGCGAGGTCGGGTTCCTTCACGCGGAGCGCTATGACAGCGCCGTACATCACCAGGTAGTAGAGCATGTTGAGGAACACGTCGATGACGACCAGGTTGGCGAACGGGCCGATGATGAGCACGAGGTTCAGCGCCGCCAGGAACAGGATCGAGAACCAGGGCGTGCCGTACTTCGGGTGCGCCCAGGTGATGCACTTCGGCAGCAGCTTGTCCTTTGCCATCGCGTACGCAGGTCGCGAGCCAGAGGTGAGGTAGTCCTGGTAGAGAGCCATGTTGCTGATCACAGCCGATCCCAACATGATGTAGCCGAGTATGGGCCCGCCGAGGGTCCTCGCGGCTTGCACGAACGAGATCGTGCCGGACCCGCCCGAGGTGGCCCACAACGACCAGTGGCCAACGCCGACTATGCCGGCAAGCGTGGGCAACAGGTACGAGGCGATGATGAGCGGCATGCAGATGATGAGGCCGCGAGGGATCTTTCTGCCCGGGTTCTCCATTTCGCCGGCGACGACGGACATGGACTCGTAGCCGGAGAACATCCATACCCCGATCGCCAGTCCCAAGTTGGTGCTGTGGAGGAACGACTGATGAGGAGGCAGGAAGGGCTGGATGGGCGAGACATGCCAGTGTGTGAAGCCCAGCACGGTCATGGCCACGAAGGGCGCCATGATGACGATCACGAACACGACCGAGCTCATGGCGATGATGTTGAGTCCGCGGATGTTGGTGTAGGCGAACACCGCCACAAGCGCGGCGCCTATGCCCCAGATCTCAAAGCTGTTGAGCTGAGGCCACCAGCCCTCGACGTATCCCTCGATCAGAGCGATGTAGACGGCTGAGTCGACCCACTGACAGGTCCAGGCCCACCACCCGCACTGGAACCCCCAGAACTCGCCCAAGCCACGCCGGCACCAGGCGTAGTAGCCACCCTCCTCGGGCAACGCCGAACCGAGCTCGCAGCACATGAGGCCCATGGGATAGGCCCAGATCACCGGCAGCACCACCAACATCAGCATCGTCAGGCCGGGGCCAGACGACGAGACCATGTCTTCCATGCCGAAAGGACCGGCGGAGACTAAGCAGAAGATCATGGCTACCACTGCGAACATCTTGATGTTGACGACTCGCAGCTCTTGAGGCTGTTCGGACACCATTCCCCCTTGTTCGCGCGGCCAGACCTCTCGCCGCCGAGAATCGGCGAGAAGTCTGGCTTACGACGGTTCTCAGATAGCGCCTACCCCTCCGCCGGCAGGTCGACAACGTTCCACGGCACGCCGTGCTTCGTCATGAGATCGAGAACCGGAGCCGGGTCGACCTGTTCGGGCGCGAACACGCCCGGCTTGTTGAAGAGCCCCTTGACTATGAGCAAGGCACCGCAAGCGCCGCAGTTGCCCGTCTGGTAGCCGGTCCCCTGCACGCCCATGGTGCGGAATGAGTCGTCGTGTGAGGTGGTCTGGTACATGAAGCGCTTCACCGGCTTGCCAGCGATGGTGCCCTCAGCGAGTGCTCCGACACACACCGCTCCATGCATGTGGCCGATGAGGTCGACCGACTTCGGCAAGCGGGACACGAGCAGGTCGAGGGGACGGAAGCGCGCTCCTTCGAACTCGATCTCCTTGTTGTGGTCGAACCCGAGCTTGCGCCAGGTGAGCATCAGGTCGACCCACTTGTCGTCGAGTGCGATGAAGAAGTCGGCGTTCTTGAGTCCTTTGCCGCTCAGGAACAAGGGCATGAGCTGGGACTCTTCGTGGTCGACGTTCCAGACCGTGAGCTTGCCCACCGGCTCGGGAAAGTCGAACTCCCGGTTCACGGTGAGCGACTTGCGCCGGATCTTCTTCCCGTCCTCGAAGGCGTGAGGGGGGAGGATCAGGCATTCCTCGACCATGGTGGTGGGCGAGAAGCTGGGGGCGAAGTCCAGGCCCTCGACCTGGCCGTTGTCGCCGTCGAGTACGGTGAGCCGCTCGACTGTGTCGAACTGGTCGTACAGGGCACGGGCGAACACGTCGCTGGCACCGGGGTCGATGCCGAAGAAGGGGAGCGCTGTGAGTCCGGCCTTCTTGAAGTCACCGTCCATGGCGAGCTGCTCGTCGACGTCAGCCGTTCCGACGATGTCCCTCGGACCGGCCGCCGCCATGTCGAAGTAGTGCGTGCCCGTGTCGAGGCAGGCCTGCATGATCTCGAGGTTCAGCTCCGGGATGATCGCGTTGTAACAGAGGTCGACGCCACTCAAAGCCTTGACGAGGGCCTTCTCATCGGCGACGTCAAGTTGGAGCGTCTCGACCTTGTCAGGCGGCATCTTGCCGGCTACCTCGACCAGCCGCTTCTCGTCGATGTCGGCCAAGACTACGCAGCTCACATCCGGGTCAGTGGCCATGGTGCGCGCAGACACCTCGCCCACCGAACCGACACCAAGTTGCAGGACCCGCATGGCTCATGCTCCTCTCGTGCGCCAGTCGGCCAAGCCTCTCCTGACTTGAGCCTCCGGTCGCGTTGATCTTCAGGGATTGTATGATGGATTGGTCGAGTGTCCAGGACTTTTTCCTCGGCAAACTTGACAGATCAAACTGAGTAAACTTCGATAAACCTGACATTCGCGTCGGCAACCTGAGGAGAGCCCGGTATGGAGCTGTTGAACGTCCAACGGGCGGCGCAACGGCTGGGCGTCGCGCCGCACACCGTGCGGCGCTGGACGGCAAGCGGGCTGTTGCCGTGCACCCGCACTCCGGGCGGTCACCGGCGCATGAGGCAGGAGGACGTCGAGGCTCTTGCTGAGCAGATCGGGGGCAGCAATCAAAGAGAGGCGCGCCGCGCCCGCGAACGCGAGCTCGACACGCTTCTCGAGACGTCGCTGGCCTTCGTGAGCCGCCTGGAGCTCACCGACCTGTTGCGGGAGATCGCGGAGCGCCTTACGCGTCTGATGGACTGCAACTTCTGCGCGATCAACACCTACGACGAGGCGTCGCAGACGGTGACGATGCTCGCCGACTTCGACGAGAGCGGGCGTCGCCTGCCCGACGTGTATGACTATCCGCTCTCCCGCTTCCCGCTCACGCGGCGTGTTCTCGAGGAGCAGGTGACGGCGGTGGTCAATCTGAGCGACCCGGCTGCCGACCCGGACGAGTTGGCGGAGCTTAAACGCGAGCACGACAAGAGCTTGCTCATGGTGCCCCTTGTGTGCGGCGGCCGGTCGATCGGTCTGCTGGAGCTTATGGACCATTTGCGCGAGCGACGCTTCTCACGCCAGGACCTGAGGATCTGCCGCGCCGTTGCCGCCCAGGCCGCGGTGGCCTTGCACAACGCGGAGTCCTTCGCCGGGGCCGGGGTCGCGACACAGGACCTCGACAGCCTCTGTGGCCTGCTCGACGAGGCCGGAGATGAACTTGGCGCCCTTAGCGTCGCCGAAGACATCGGCGGACTGCTCGACGCCACGGCGAAGGCGGCTTGTCGGATATTCGGAGCGACCAGCAGCGTGGTGATGGCCGAGGGGCAAAGCAGCGGATTCGCGGTTCCTGAAGTCAATGAGCAAGCGGAGGCGTCCGCAGACGGCCACCGGACCCCGCGTCGACGAGCCCTTCCGGGCGCCGAGGTTCTCACCGCCAGCGACGGGGACGGCGGACATGAGCTCAGCGTCACGCTTTCCCTGCCGCGGCCCGCCCGAGGCGGCGAGTCCCAATTGCTCGGGCTGGTGGCGGCTGTCGCCGGTCTTTGCCTGCGTCGCCTGGCGCAAGAGGCGACATGGGCGCCGCGCGATCCAACCGCGGCGTCGATATAGGAAGCGGCGGCCGTCTTCGCGCAGCGGGAGTTCGGGAGAGCCGTGAGTGACTCGAGGCGGCGGGCGTCCATAACGAGATAGACAATTGGGGCTTTGTATCGGCGCGTCAGCCTGTCCGCGTCGCGGGACTCAAGAAGGGAGTGCGTTAGTGATCAAGGGATTCAAGAACTTCCTGTTGCGGGGTGACGTCATCGTTCTCGCCGTTGGCCTGGCCGTCGCGCTGGGCTTCAGCACACTGATCAAGGCGTTCACGGACTCTGTCATCAACCCGGTGATCGACCGCGCCCAGGGAGGCCATGCCGTCGGGCTCGGGGTGCAACTCGGTCAGGCTGGGAACACTTCGACATTCGTGAATTTCGGGACGTTCATCTCCGCGATCGTCTACTTCATCATCTTCATGGCGGTCATCTACTTCGTGATCGTTGTGCCGTACAAGCGCATCTCGGCGAGACGGGGCACCGTCGTGTTCGGGGATCCGGCTCCCACCCAGACATGCCCGGCGTGCCTGTCGGCGGACCTCCCGCTCGGAGCGACCAAGTGCTTGCACTGTGGGAGTGATCAACCGACCGCGAAGGACTCAAGCGCGGCCGACTGAAATCCGAGACCGGTTCCGACCGCACAGGCGTTTCGGATCACTGCTTGGAACCGCGAACGGTCCAACTGAGCTGAGAGTGCCCTGCCGGGAGATCCCGGCGTCGCGCTGTTATCGAGGCGGACCGGCAGCGACTATTTTCTCGAGTTCTGCCGCGGGCGGCTCATCGGGCCCGAAGGACTCGAGCCACCACGTCATGCCCGCGTGCTCGAGGGCGGCAAAGCAGGGCGCGAGCTCCTTTTCGAGAGTGTGACACGAGACGCCGCGACACACGATGTCGATGGTGCCCGAGGCCCCGGCGTCCAGGAGATCAGCCTTGAGCGCTGCCACCTGCTCCGGCTCGGGAAGACCGGGTATCTTCCAGCCTCCTGCGTCGAACAGCGGGAAGCAGCCTTGATACCGGGCCGCGCGGGCAAGGGGGCGTCGGTGCGGCACACGGCAGGCCACCCAGACGGGCAACGGCTGCTGCACGGGACGAGGGAGAAAAGCGGGGCTGTGGACCTTTATCTTGCGGCCTTCGAAGTCGACCGGCTCACCCGACCAGAAGCGCTCGATGACTTCGAGGGACTCGTCGAGAATGATGGCCCGCTCCACAGCGTCCACGGGTTCTCCGGAGAATGAGCTGAGCTCCTTGCGATCGTCGTGGCCGAGGCCGACACCGACGACCAGGCGACCCGCCGAGAGCCTGTCGAGCGTGGCGGTCTGTCTCGCGACCACCCAGGGCCGCCGGCGGGCGAGGGGAGTGACCAACATGCCCAGGCGGACGCGCTCGGTCGCCTGCGCGATTGCGGCCGTCACGACGAAGGCGTCGGCGATCGGCATTCCCGGCCCGGCGAGCATGTGGTCCCACAGGAAGACGCCATCCCAGCCGGCACGCTCGGCGGACTCGGAAAGCGCGACGAGGCGCTTGGGGTCAGCAAATACTCCGAAGGGAGGAAGGAAGACGCCGTAGGAGAGGGTCATCACTTCGGGAAGGTAGTCCATGAAGTCGGTGCGTGCCGACCGAGCCGAGCCCCTGGAGATCCGACTTGCGGGGACAGCCTGTCGGTTGCGCCGCGACCTGGCCGCCTTGCAGGTGCGAAAAAGGGCGGGCCATTTCGGGCCCGCCCTTTCTCTCGGCTTGAGACCGTTCTCGAAATTCTGACGGGGAACGGCGCCTAGTCCACCGGGCAGCTGGCGCACCGAAATGCGTGAGCCTGCCAACCGGCAGCTTGAACTGCTAGGCCAAGGACGTCATCACGTGCTTGATCTGGGTGTAATCCTCGAGGGAGTACATGGACATGTCCTTGCCGTAACCACTGTCCTTGTATCCGCCGTGCGGCATCTCCGGAGTGATCCAGAAGTGCGTGTTGACCCAGACGGCCCCGAACTGCAGCCGGCGAGCGACGCGCATGGCGCGAGCCACGTCACGAGTCCAGACAGAGGACGCCAACCCGAAGTCGATGTCGTTCGCCCAAGTGACAGCCTGCTCTTCGTCGGTGAAACGTTGCACGGAGACGACCGGCCCGAAAATCTCGCGCTGGACGACTTCGGCCTTCTGGTCGACGTCGGTGACGATGGTCGGCTTGTAGTAGAAGCCGTCGCCGGCGATCTCCTCGCCACCGGTGAGGACCTTTCCACCCGCGGCCTGAGCTCTGTCGACGAAGCCCTTCACGCTCTCGCGCTGCTTGTCGGAGACAAGCGGTCCCATTTCGACGTCAGGGTCAACTGTCGGGCCGACCTTCAAGGACTCGACTGCCGGCACCAGCTTCGCGAGCAGCTCGTCGTAGATCTTCGGACCGGCGAGCACGCGACACGAGGCAGTGCAGTCCTGACCGGCGTTGGCGTACCCGGCGAACCGGAGCGTCTCGACCAGTGCATCGACATCTGCGTCGTCGAAGACGACCACAGGGGCCTTGCCACCGAGCTCGAGGTGGGCGCGCTTCAGTGTCTGCGCACAGGCGGAGGCGATGGTCTTGCCGGTCGACACATCACCGGTGACCGACACGAGGCGGACGTCCGGATGACGCGTGATGGCGTCGCCAATTACGGCGCCCCGGCCGGTCACGACGTTGAACACACCGGCGGGGAAGATGTCGGCGGCCAACTCGGCCAGGAGCAGGGTGGAGAGCGGCGTGATCTGTGCCGGCTTGATGATCGAGGTGTTACCGGCGGCGAGCGCCGGGCCGATCTTCCAAGCGGCCATCATCAAGGGGTAGTTCCACGGGCAGATGCCAGCCGTGACGCCGAGCGGCTCACGACGGATCATGCTGGTGAAGCCCTTCTCGTACTCACCTGCCGACTTGCCCTCTTGACAGCGGGCGGCGCCGGCGAAGAAGCGGATGTTGTCGACAATGAACGGCTGGTCGGCGAGCGAGGCCGTGATGGGCTTGCCCACGTCGATCGACTCGAGTCGGGCCAGTTCGTCGGCGTTGGCCTCCATGACGTCAGCCAGCTTGAGGAGCATGGCGCTGCGCACCTTCGGCGGTGTATCGAACCAGACCTCGTCGTAAGCCTTCTTGGCGGCGGCCACTGCACGGTCAATGTCTTCTTTGCCGCCGACGGCAACCTTGGCAACCACCTTCCCGGTGGCCGGGTCGATGTCGTCCTGCGTCTCGCCTTGGATGGGCTCTACCCACTCTCCGCCGATGAACAACGGGCGGTACTTTTCCAAGTTACCCTCCATGGTGTTGCTCTCCTTTCCGCAGTCGTGCCCCTGGTCGTCGGTGACCAAGGCGGCTAGCGGGATTCGGTTTGAAAAGTCGGGCCGGCGTCCGGTCGCCCCAGGACCCCGCAGCTAGGCGCTTGGCGATTGCCTGGGTGACACCGCAACAGCGGTGCGATCAACGACCAACCGTTGGCCCACCTTCGGATACACAATACTTCGGGCCGCCTTAGCCGCCCAGGGCCGAAGGTCCCGCCGCGAGCACCGTGAGCAGTGACGCGGTGGCCTTCTCGGCGTTGAAGGCCGGCTCCGCCCAAGCAAGGAAGAAGGGCCGGTCCGAAGACCGGCCCTTCGCTCCAACTACTGTTCCTAACAGCTCATTCGCTGGTGCGGGCCCGAATCACGCGACCCGCCACGGCTGAGCTGGCAGTTATTCCGACGTGCCCTTGTCTCCATCCTCGCCGTCGCCAGGGGCAGCCGCAGCTGTCATGGTCAACGGGATGTCAGCACCCTCGGGTACGAGCGTGGGCGTGTCCCGGTTGAGGGTCTGACCCTTCCAGAACGCCGGCGCTGTGAACCGCCAGATGATGGCGCAGATGAGGCCGATCACGGCGCTGGTGAAGAAGATCATGAACACTCCACCGATCTGCCAGTGCGGGGAGAACGGGATCGTCCAAGACGTGTAGCTCTCATTGCTTGAGTACAGCCAGTCCTGCGTCAAGGCGTAGCCGCCAAAGGACCACATGAGGAGGCCCCCGAGACACGGGAGGATTCCCCTCATGAACAGGTCACGCGCGCTAGCCGTGAGAACCTTGCGGTAGTACCACATGCAGGTCCATCCGGTCAGCCCGTAGTAGAAGGCGATCCAGATGCCGATGGACGTGACCGAGTCGGCGATCATGTTTCCGCCGGATTCAAAGTTCATGGCGGCGTACATGACGGCCGAAACCGTACCCATGGTCCAGGTGGCTGCAGTCGGCGAGAGGTACTTCTTGCTGACGACCCCGAACCGGTCGGGCAGCGCCTTGTAAACGCTCATCGAGAGCGCCGTACGGGCTGTCGGCAGGATCGTCGTCTGCGTAGAAGCCACGGCCGACGAGAACACCATCAGCAGCAACAAGTGCGAGAAGATCTTCCCGAACCAGGCCGAACCGAACACCGCCGCGCCTTGCACCGACAACACGTCGGTAATGTGCGCCGGGTTCGCAAGGCCAATGCCTGTGGTGCCGACGCCGGCAAATGACTGCGCGGCGATGGTGACCAGCGCATAGGTGACGAGAAGCAACACCGTAGCGATGATCCCCGCCAGCCCCGGCAGCCGGTCCTTGTCGGCTGTCTCCTCGTTGACCGACAGTGACGTGTCCCAGCCCCAATAAATGAAGAGCATGAGGACCGTACCGTCAACCAGCTTCGAGAACGAGACGGTTGTCGGGTTGAACCAGGACCAGCTAATGGCCATGTGGCCCGCCGGTGCGTGTCCGACACCCACCCGGATGAGCGCCACGACAGCGTAAACGGCCATCATGACGAGCTCGATCGACAGCAATACGAGCTGCAACTTCGCCGAGAGCTCTATGCCGCGTACGCAGACATAGGTCAGGACGAAGATGAAGGCCACGCCGACGAGGAGCACCCAGATGCTGTTCGCCTTGTTCCCGATGCTGTCCGCGCCGAAGAACAGGAACAGGTACTGACCTGATATCTCCGCAAGGCTCGCCATGCAGAGAACGTCCGAGGCGACGATCGCCCAGCCGCCCGCCCATCCGGTCTTGGGACCGAAAGCGCGAGTAGCCCAGGTGAACGTCGTCCCACAGTCGGGGTCCGCCTTGTTCATCTCGCTGTAGCCGACCGAAACCAGCAACATCGGGATGAAGGCGAGAATCGTCACGAGTGCAGCGTGGATGCCGACCGTCGCCGCGATCAGGCCCAGCGTTGCCGCCAGGCTGAACGCGGGGGCAGTCGACGCCGTCCCGATGACGACGCTGGAGAGCAGGCCGATAGCCTCAGGCTTCAGTCCCTTCTCGAGGTAGTCGTCGGGCGTGCCGACGTTGGCCGCCATCTAAATAACGCCCTGTGCCAACATCGCGTCTGCAACCTTGACAAAACCGGCAATGTTCGCGCCGAGGACGTAGTCGCCCGGCTTGCCGTACTCCTCAGCCGCTGCGCGGCAGTTGGAGTGGATGGAATTCATGATGCTCTTCAATTTGTCGTCCACCTCGTCTCTAGTCCAAGCAAGCCGGTTGCTGTTTTGTGTCATTTCGAGGCCGGAGACTGCCACACCGCCAGCGTTGGCGGCCTTGGCAGGTCCGTAAAGGATCTTGGCGGCGAGGAACTGGTCGACGCCCTCCGGAGTGGTCGGCATGTTGGCACCTTCCGACACAACGAAACAGCCGTTGGCAAGCAGGTGCTTCGCGTCCTCGCCGTTGAGCTCGTTCTGCGTCGCGCTCGGGAAGGCGCACTCTGCCGGAACTGACCAAAGCGGGTTGGAGTTGCCCTTGGCAATTGGCGTGTAGGTCGCCTTCTTGAACTTGTCGGCGTATTCGCTGATGCGGCCACGCTTTACGTTCTTCAGATCGAGCACGAAGGCGAGCTTCTCGCGGTCGATGCCTTCCGGGTCGTGGATGAAGCCACCGGAGTCAGACAGCGTGACCGGCTTCGCACCGAGGTCAAGCAGCTTTTCTACGGTGTACTGGGCAACGTTGCCACTGGCGGACACGACGCAGGTCTTGCCTTCGAGCGAGTCGTTGCGAGTGGCGAGCATCTCCTGGGCGAAGTACACGGCGCCGTAGCCCGTGGCCTCCGGCCGGATGAGCGAGCCGCCCCAGCTGATGCCCTTGCCGGTGAGCACACCGACGAACTGGTTCGTGATCCGCTTGTACTGGCCGAACAGGAAGCCGATCTCCCGGCCACCGACGCCGATGTCGCCTGCCGGCACGTCTGTGAACTGGCCGATGTGGCGGTAGAGCTCAGTCATGAACGACTGGCAGAACCGGCGCACCTCGCCGTCACTCTTGCCCTTGGGGTCGAAGTCGGAACCACCCTTGCCGCCGCCCATGGGGAGCGTGGTGAGGGAGTTCTTGATGACCTGCTCGAAGGCGAGGAACTTGAGCAGCCCCAGGTAGACCGTCGGGTGGAACCTGAGCCCGCCCTTGTAGGGTCCGATGGCGCTGTTCATCTCGATGCGGTAGCCACGGTTGACCTGGACCTCACCCTTGTCGTTGGTCCACGGAACCTGGAAGATGATCACCCGCTCCGGCTCGACGAGCCGCTCGAGGATCTTGGCATCGGTGTACTGGGGGTACCGGTCCACGACGGGCGCGAGGGAGGTCAGCACCTCACGCACGGCCTGCAAGAACTCTGGCTCGCCCGAGTTACGTGCCTCGAGGTCGTTAAGGATGGCATTGATGTTGTTGCTCACTGCGAATTCCTCCTTGAGCACTTCGTTGTGCATGCCCGTCCTGGTGGCGGTCGGGTTCTTGGATTGTCTCACCGCGCATGAGGTCTGAATAGGGACTTTCGGCCCATGGAGAGGAAATCGACTTTCCTTTAGACTAAGCGGGCGCACCGAAGTCGTCTTATTTCAGACGGCGGTGCCGATAGCCGACCAGTGTGGGTCGGATTGCCGAGAAAGGACTGCTTTTTATGAAGGTTCTTGTGGTAGGTGCCGGTGGTGTCGGTAGCTCGTTTGCCCACATCGTCAAGAGCCGGCCCGTTTTTGAGAAGGTCGTCATGGCCGACTACGACCTCGCCCGCGCGGAGAAGGCCGCTTCCATCTCGGACCGCTTCTCGGCCGCGAAGGTCGACGCCTCCAACGAGGCCCAGCTCACCGAGCTTATGAAGGCTGAGAAGGTCGACATCGTCCTCAACGCGTGCGACCCGCGCTTCGTCATGCCCGTCTACCGCGCAGCTCTGGCGGCCGGGATCAACTACGTCGACATGGCCATGTCGCTCTCCAAGCCCCACCCGGACGACCCGTACAGCAAGACTGGGATCAAGCTCGGTGACGAGCAGTTCGAGCTCGCGCCGAAGTGGGAAGAGAAGGGCAAGCTTGCCCTCGCCGGTTGTGGCGTCGAGCCTGGCCTCTCCGACATCTTCGCTCGTTACGCCCAGGACAACCTGTTCAGCGAGGTCGACGAGTTCGGTGTCCGTGACGGCGCCAACCTCGTGATCGACGGCTACGACTTCTGCCCGAGCTTCTCGATCTGGACCACGATCGAGGAATGCCTGAACCCGCCCGTCATCTGGGAGAAGGGCCGTGGATGGTTCACGACCCCGGCCTTCAGCGAGCCGGAGACATTCAACTTCCCGGCCGGCGTCGGCCCGGTGGAGTGCGTGAACGTCGAGCACGAAGAAGTCCTCCTCATCCCGAGGTGGCTCGACGCGAAGCGCGTCACGTTCAAGTACGGCCTAGGCGACGAGTTCATCGGCGTCCTCCAGACCCTGCACATGATCGGCCTGGACAAGACGGACGAGGTGAGCGTGGGTGGCAAGAAGGTTTCTCCACGCGACGTCGTCGCAGCATGCCTGCCCGACCCGGCCTACATCGGCGACATCATGCACGGCGTCACCTGCGCCGGCACCTGGGTCACCGGCAAGGGCAAGGACGGGAACGCCCGTGAGGTCTACCTGTACCACGCCGTCGACAACGACTGGTGCATGAAGAACTTCGACTCACAGGCCGTCGTCTGGCAGACCGCCGTCAACCCGGTCGTGGCGATGGAGCTTCTCGCCTCGGGTGCATGGTCTGGCGCTGGGCTTCTTGGCCCCGAGGCCCTTCCTGCCGAGCCTTTCCTCGAGCTGCTCAACCAGAGCGGCGCCCCGTGGGGACTCGACGAGCGCACGCCTTCCAAGAAGGCCTAGTCACAGCTCGTAAGGACAAAACTCGAGAAGCCGCTGACGGGGTTGTTCCCCCGCTGGCGAGGACTCGGAGAACTTGATGATCGGCGCCGCCGCCTTCGGGCTGCGGCGCCGATCTGCGTTTCGGCCCCGAGGCGATACCGGAACGAACAGGTGCGCCTCGGCACAGACTCATCGCCGAGTGCGAGCCC
This sequence comes from Acidimicrobiales bacterium, assembly GCA_050015475.1. Lineage (GTDB taxonomy): Bacteria > Actinomycetota > Acidimicrobiia > Acidimicrobiales > Bog-793 > Fen-455. The sequence continues at coordinate 12,635 of JBEKBI010000032.1, forward strand.
CGGCCGCCGGGTTCCGGCTCGGCAATCCGAGCTGATCGAGGCGCGAGAACGTCCGGCTTGATCGGGCGCGTGATGCCGGCGGAGCCGTTCCTATGCTCGTGAAATGGAGCGGATTTCTTCCTACTTCCGACCCAAGTCCATCGGCGAGGCCCTCAGTATGTTGGACCAGCCGGGGGCGGTCCTGGTGGGGGGCGGGACCAAGTTGAGAGCCAGGTCGGGAAGAGGGTCCATCTCGGTAATCGACCTTCAGCAGGCCGGCCTCGGAGGCATCGACCGAGTCGACACCGAGACGCTGCAGATAGGCGCGACCACGACGCTGCAGCAGCTCGTCGAGAACGAGCACGTGCCCTCGGCGGTCCGCGAGGCGGCCAGACGGGAGCTGCCGAGCACTTTGAGGGCCCAATCCAGCCTGGGCGGCACGATCGCGAACGGCGACTGGGAGAGCGAGTTGCTGGCGGTCTTGCTCGTGCACGACGCCGTGGTGTTCCTAGCCGGCCCTAAAGGCACCGAGCGCATCGGGCTCGGCGCCGTGCTTGCGCAGTTGCCCCTGGACCAAGGCTGCATCGTTACCGCTGTGGCGATCGACACCCACGGGGAGGCCTTGGTGGCGCGCACGGCGCGCACTGTGGCCGACAAGCCGATCGTCGCCGCCGCGGCCCGAAGGGGAGCCGATGGCCGCCGTCGGGTCGCCGTGTCCGGGGTGGCCTCAACTCCTGTGGTGGTGGAGGATCCTGGCGAGATCGATCCACCTGGCGATTTCCGTGGATCGAGCGTGTACAGGCGCGCGCTCGCGGGTGTGCTCATTTCCCGCGTGATCGAAGGGACGAAGTGATGGACCTGAGCCTCAAGCTGAACGGGGTTACCCATTTCCTGTCCTGCGACCCCGGCGATTCGCTGCTGGAGGTGCTGCGCCGGGAGGGGTGCTTCAGCGTCCGCTACGGGTCCGACACTGGGGAAACCGGCGCGGACGCGGTCCTCATCGACGGGCGCCTGGTGGCCGCCGACGTGCTTCTTGCAGCCCAGGCGACCGGCCACGAAGTGACCACGGTCGAGTCGCTGAACGTAGCGACGCGCGAGCTCGATCCGATCCAGGAGGCATTCGTCGAGACGGGCGCCTTGCAGGGCGGCTACTCGGCGGGAGCGATGGTGCTGGCGACCAAGGCGCTTTTGGAACGGGTGCCCGATCCGAGCGACGCC
>JBEKBI010000033.1:0-9942 GCA_050015475.1 Acidimicrobiales bacterium
CGATCGGGTAGCCAGCACAAGGCCTCCTGGTAGCGCTTCGGCGGTGGCGACCCCGGTCGGGGTTACGCTGCTATTTCCCCTGTTCAGCGGATGTATTGCGCGCCTAACTAAGGGCCCATTGGGGTCCGCAACTCCCCGAACTGGCTTGCTATGGCTGCGGTGTCAACGGCGCGGGTCGAAACGACCTTACGAACGCCATGATCCTCGGAAGCCGCGTCCCGTTGCCACTCGCAGTTACCACCCACTCCACACGACCCCGCGAGACGCGCAGCCAGCCATAACACCAGTCGGTCCGCTGATCGCACTGGAAGGCCTCGAGTCCCGCCGCCCCTCCCGCGGTGACCCGTCTCAGGTCGGACCGGGTCGCCCAATAGGGCGGCGAGCCGAAGTCCCCCGATGACCATCCGTTCTCGTGCATCGCCCCCGAAGTCGCGACAACTCCGAACACCAGCGGGCGAGCGTAGTCGCCGTCATTCTCTGAGAACACGTACATGCACCAGTCATTGACTGCCGGACCCAAGAAAGGCGGCCGCGGCGCGACGGGAAAGTCCGCGGAGAATTGCGCTCCGCGTGCGCCAAGCAGTGGAGAGTTCGCCGACGCGCAGTCTGCGAGCCGCAAGACCGGAACGGGCAGTGCTCCATTGCCGGTCGCGTCAAGGAGACCTACGCCGACCAAGATGAGGGCGAGGACTAGCAGCAGGAAGCTCGCGAGAGGATGACGAAGATCCCGAAACGTCCTCATTGGCCCGCGGGTGATTACCGGCTGGCTCGAGCTGTCGCCCAACTGACGGCCTGGCGCCGGCAGCGCGGGCGAAGCTCGTGTGCGGCCGGAGCCGAGGCGCTTGTCGTGCCAGTATTCCTTCTCCCCCGGCGGACCGACAACGTCGCTCATTCCAGTCCCTTGGACAGCGGTCTTGCCGTGGGTGCCGGCTGGATCCCGAACGCGGGAATGGTCACGCCTGTCAAGCAAGGAACGGCTCGCACGAGGCCAACGCTAGGCCGCTGTGGTACGCAACCGGGACATGCCAGCCTCGACTAATCGACCCGGCTTAGCCGCGAAACAGGCGTGGAGATCAACGCCGCGAGGGTGTCGGTGGCTGAGGTCTGAAGTCGCTGATCTCTTATCTTGGGGAGCGCGTGGGACCACTGCGGCTCGAGCTGTGATTGGGTGGACTGGGCTCAAGATGCCAAACTCACACGGGTCAGGCTCCTCGAGCCGAGACAGTCGACCGGGCGGATGTGGAGGTTGGTGTGTGACGGGCGCTCTCCCTGAGTTGGCAGGTGTGGCTGTCGGTATAGGGGCAGCCTGGGCTTGGCTCCAATTTCGAACCAACCTTCTCAGCAAGTCTGGCGCGGTGGCCGAGGCACGGCAGCGGACGTTGGGCTGGGCGGTCATGTTTCCGGGGTTGTTGGTTGTGACGTGCGTCGCGGTTTTCGTGCCACGGACTGCTGGAGGCTGGGTAGCTGGGTTGGGCGCTGCGGCAGTTTGCCTGGTATTCCTCGCCGTGCGATTGAAGCCCGGACTTCGACGTCATCCCGCTGGGGCACCTGGCGACGGGCGAACCATAGGACAGGACGAGCGCCGTCGGCGCGAACGGACCATGAGGTATATGAGCCTCTTGGTTGTGGGGGAGTTCGTACTCGTATTTGGCAGTGCCCTTGTCGTAGGTCTTATAGAACACAACGTCGGCTGGGGATTTTTCGGAGGAGCCGTGGCGGTCATAGCGTGTTTCCTCGTGGCACCGCTGCCGATGGCGATCCAAACGCTTTTGCGGCAGAAGGCCGAGCGGCGTGGGACGAGTCAGTAATCCTCGAGCAGTTCCCTGCCGGGGTTCACACAGTCCCCAGGTTTCCCGGACCGGCCGGGCGGGCTGGGGCTGACCTCAGAGTTCACTAGGAGCCCCGTTCGCCCTGCTGCAGCCCCAGTATCGTGGCGAGACCACCCGGTCACCGCCGAGTGACAAGATGTGCGCCGTGAAACTTCGGGTCCTCGTGGTGGTAGCACTGGCATTGACTCTTGCAGCCTGCACGCCCCAGACGAGCGAACCAACCACGACGACGGTGCCGCGGACGAGGCTGCTTCCTGTCGTAGACCTTTCAGCCACGCCCGCGGGATGGGTGGCGGTTGCTGACGGTGATCTGCAGATTTCCGTTCCGGCGACCTGGTGGGTCCTCTACAACTCGGGCTGCCCTGCTGGCTCACCGCTGGGCGAAATTCTCGTCAATCCATCAGGCGAGTTCTGCCCCTTGGAGCGGGCCGGTCAAGGACCGCAAGACCTCGTTCGGCTAACCGTGGATGCCTTCATGGCATTCGGGCGTTCGAGCCTCGATACACGCCGAGTCATAAACGGCTTGTCCGTCTACGACGACCATGGCACGTACTCCATTCCATCCCTCACGGCTCAGCTTCGCGTTAGCGGACCGCTTGCCCAGCGAGTCCTCCACACTGCGACCCGCGCGCCTCGTACGGTCGCTCTGGCCTCCGGCCCCGCACCGGTCGTCCCGTCCTCGTGGCGCTCCGTCTCGTACGCCGGCTTGCGGCTCTCGGTCCCGTCCAGATGGCCGACGCATCGGTGGACCGACGTCGGCGTCTGCAGCAGCAATGGCCCAACGCTGCCCGGCGACTCTGTGTTCTTGACCACGGCTACCCACCTTGTCCTCTGCAAGCAGCCGGCACGTTTGCCCCTCGTTCAGCAGCCGAGCGACGGTGTCCAAATCGATGTTGACCCGAGTCCCTCCTTGGTCACCGGGAAGTTCTCGAATGTCTGTCTGGTCCGCCCTGGCCTGGTCGTCTGTCCGGCGGACGCTCCTGCGTTCTCGATCCTTCTCCTAAGGGTCACCGAACGAGGCCGGGCGAGGCCCGTCTACGTGTCCGTCGGTTTGGCCGGGAACGGCATGGTCGCCAGGACGATCTTGTACTCGCTGCGGGCGGCGTGATGCGCAAACACAGGCGCGCCGCGACACCCTTCATCGTGCCCGTCCTGTCCTGAGGGGAATCGGCGACGCGTGGGCAACTGCGACGAACCAAGCGGCGTGGTTCGCTATTTCCCCTGTTCAGCGAAGGTATTGCGCGCCTAACTAAGGGCCCGTTGGGGTCCGCAACTCCCCGAAAACGGAAAACTCGAACGCCTGTTCACCGTTTTGCAACCACTTAGGACACAGCCTCCACCGCACTTTTACCCGGGATGCCGTCATGATCATGACATGGCCGATTACCTGATCGTCCGTCTCAGTCGAAACACTCGCAACGACTGTGAAGCAGTTTGGAAGAGGAGGTCGTTCTGATGTCATACATCACCGAAATGTGGGATTCCGCAATAAACAGCGGTGAAGTTGACGGAGTCGACGGGAACTCCTTCCGGCGGATCTTGGTCCCGATCGACGCCAATGGAGCCTCAAATGAGGCCCTGATGATGGCGGCACGGATTTGCCACACGACTGGCGCCCCGCTCCGTCTCGTCCATGTGCGCATGTGGGACCAGCACCCCCGAAGCGCAGGGAAGTACTTCACCGAGACGAGTGAGGAAGCCACCGCCGTACTCCACGAGGCGATCACCGCCGCATGGGAGCACGGAATTCAAGTGAGCGGCGTCGTGCTCGAGGCGCCACGCTCTCTGGTAGCCATGACGATCGTCGCCGAGGCCACCAGTTGGGACGCCGACGTGATCGTTTTGACGAAGCTGCCAAAGCGGTCCTTGAGCTTCCCTCTCTCAGCGAGCGTTTCCGCTCGCCTGAGGCGCAAGGCGTCCTGCCCGGTGCTCGTCGTCCGCTCCGGAGAAGGTGCAAGCGCCCACTACGAGCTCAGCAAGCCTGTTCGTCAAAGGTCTCTAGCCCGGACCTCTCGGTGAGCTGATCAGCCCTCGGCTGATCAGTCGCCCCGGGGGAGGAACCCCGCTGAGGCATGTGGTCTCGGACCCGTGCCTCAGCGGGGCGCCCTCTTTTTGGGGACAGTTTCCCCGGGTCAAAGTCTGAGAAGACCTCCCAGAGTGCCGGCCCGGACGAAGGGTGCGAACCGCCAGTGGTCTCTCCCCTATGAGCCGTCCTGGAGGTGCGTCGGCGTTGGTGTCGCAGAGACGCCTGCACTGAAGATTCGGCACGATCCTGCGCCTTGGCGAGGCGTCCGGTGTGCCTGCTCCCACCGCTACCAGCAGGCAGATCGGTATCATCGGGATGCGGGAGACGCTTTCACGGAGGGAGCAGCAGTTGCCGGCTTCTGGGCACGTTCCATCCAGTGAAGTGACGCGACTGGAGCGGATCCGGCACGCCGCTGGCGGGGAGGGCAGCCCCGTGTTTCGCGGCGCCGTGGGAACAATCACCGCCTTGGCCAGCATGGCGGCTCTGACGGCGGCGACTCTTCCCCTGCGGGCCCATTTGAGCATCGCGACTACAGCGCTCGTTCTCATCGTTCCAGTAGTTATCGGCGTCATCACCGGAGGTTTCGTAGCCGGGGTCATCAGCGTCGTCGCCGGGTTCCTCGTCTACGTGTTCTTCTTCATCCCGCCGTATCTGACGTGGTATGTCGGTCGGGCCGAAAACTGGGTCCCACTCGGTATTTACGCGGTCGTCATGGTTCCGGTCGCCAAGGTCGTCTCCGACATGAACTCGGCACGGACCAAAGAAAGGCGAAGGAGCAAGCAGATACGCGAGTTGTTCGAACTGTCGGATCTCCTTGTGGCGGACAAGCCTCTCGACGAGCTTCTGTCGGTCATCGTGACGACGCTCGCCGAGCTTTTCGAGTCGCGCAAGGTCGCGCTTCTGCTCCCGGAAAACGGCCAATTGGCGATCGTCGCGTATGCCGGCGAGCCGCTTTCCGATGAGGAGCTGCACGACGTTCGCCTGTCGGCGAACGAACCGGCGAGCGTCGTGTCCCAATCGTTCGACCGCGGCACGCTCCTTGTCATCTCGCTCACGGCCGCCGCGCACCCCATCGGCCTGCTTGTGCTCTCCGGGAAGGCGGCGGTGCAGTACGACCGCGAGACATTGATGATCTTCGCGAACCAGATAGCTCTCGCGGTCGAACGCGCTCAGCTACGTGAGGAGGCACTCCGTGCGAGGCTGGCTGAGGAGGTGGGCCAGCTCTCGAAAACTCTCGTAGCCGCCGTGTCGCACGATCTTCGGGCGCCGCTCGCCTTGATCAAGGCGTCTTCGTCCACGTTGTCCGACTCCGAGATCAAGATCTCCGTCGACGCGCGCCGCAGCCTGGCCCAGCTGATCGACCGTCACGCTGACCAACTCGCCGACCTCGTGCAGAGCCTGCTCGACATGAGCCGAATCCAGGCCGGGGTGCTCGAGCCTCGGTGCACGATCACGTCGCTTTCCGACCTGGTCAAGGCCGTCGTCAGAGATCTCAAGCCTGCAATGCACGGACACGAGATAACCATCGACATTCCCGAGGACCTGGCCCCAGTCGACGTGGACATCGTGCTCATCTCCCGAGTGCTGACGAACCTGCTGACGAACGCTGCTCGCCACAGTCCGAAGAGCTCGTCTATCAAGATCGAAGCCAGACCCTTTGACGAGACGTCCGTCGAGGTTTCCGTCACCGACGAAGGCCCGGGTGTGCCGTTGGACCAACGCGGCGGGTTGTTCGGGGTGCTCGCTCGCCGGAGCGGCGACGCCGGGGCGGGCCTCGGCCTCACCATCGCCAGAACCTTCGTGGAAGCCCACGGCCAACACATCTGGATCGACGACGCTACGGATGTGGGCGCCAGGTTCTGCTTCACACTACCGATCGCGCCGTCCATGCCCGAGGAGCTGATCAGTGCCGAAGATTCTCATCATTGACGACGATCCGGACCTGCTGAACGTCTGTACCGTCGGGTTGGAGGCGCTCGGCCACAGCGTCCGGACCGCCGAGACGGGCAACGAGGGACTGGCGGAGTCGGCGACCCGTCCCCCGGACGTTATTGTCCTCGACCTTGGCCTCCCGGACCTCGACGGGCTGGAAGTCTGCAAGCGGATCCGGACCTGGAGCAGCGTCCCGATCATCGTGCTTTCAGCTGACGGTTCCGAGGAACGCAAGATCGAAGCTCTCGACGGCGGCGCGGATGACTACATGACCAAGCCCTTCGGCATGCGCGAGCTCGACGCTCGGCTGCGTGTCGCCCTTCGCCACCAACAGTCCGGAACCGAGGAGTTGGGGGACATCGACGTCGGGGGCCTCCATCTCGACCTCGTCCACTGCCAAACGACGCTCAACGGCCAGCCCGTCGACCTCACTCCCAAGGAGTTCGACTTCGTGGCCTATCTCGCCCGAAATGCGGGGAAGGTCTGCACCCGAAGGATGATCCTCGAGAACGTTTGGGGACCGGCTTACGTCGGAGAACTCCACTACCTCAAGGTCTACGCGTACCGCATCAGGCGCAAATTGGGCGACGAGGAGGGCAAGTTCCTAGAAAGTGACCCTGCGGTCGGTTACCGGCTTGCCGTGAGCGTTGACGGGGACGAGCCGGACACCGTTTCCTAACATCGCCGTCTGACCGGGAAACGTGAGGCGCGATCCCGAATTGAGACCGGCGCGGGAACGTCCCGATCGGCGCTTTCTCGGCGGGGTCGCGCGTCCGACGAAGCACCTGGTCGTGGCCAAAGCACGCGATGTCTGAATCACGCAGGGCCGACCCGCCCGCGGGATAATCTCAGCCCGGAAAGCCGCTAGCGGCCAGCAAGTGATCGGAGTGGGCCAGTGGACAGCCAATACCGTGACCGTTGGATCGAGTGCTTCCCGGACCGCATCGAAATCCGCGGGTACTACTTCCCGTGGTGGCGTCCCAAGCGCATTCCCTTCGGAGAGATTCAGTCTCTCCGGCGCGTCGATATCACCGCTTCCACAGGGAAATTGCGCATTTGGGGCACGGACAACCCTCACTACTGGCTCAGCCTTGACCCTCAGCGACCAAGGAAGAAGGTCGGGCTGATTCTCGATGTCGGACGGTACGTCAGGCCCTTCATAACTCCTGACGATCCCGACGCCGTCGAGGCGATCATCCGCCAGCGCGCCGGCCTCGGCCCGGACGCGGACAGCAGCCGACAGGCTCCCTTCGTCTGACCCGTGGTCCGCGGCCGCTACCCGGTTTGAGCTGACCGGGACGGCTGATCAGGGAACGTCGCGGTTGTACGCGCCCAGCAGCCGGACTCGGGTCGATTGGAGCCGATCCAATACGACCGCAGCGAGACGCTTCATGAGCAGGTAACCGAAAACCGGATCCGACTCAGCTTTGTTGCGCAGGCACTCGGCATCGATGGCGATGGCTCCGACCGGCTCTAGCGCGCGGGCATCGAAGTGCCACCGATAGGGCGGAAACATCCAAGACCAGCCGAGGGCCTCTCCCGGTCCGATCCGTTCGATGACGAGAGGAACGTGGCCCGGCTCGTGCAGCTCGAGCGCCACGTGGCCACGCCGGAGCAGGTAGAGCGTCGTCGCTGGTTCGCCTTCCTCCAACAAGCGCTCGCCTGTAGCGACGGCCACGTTGTGCGAGCAGCCGCCGACCAGCGCCGCCACGTCGAAGTCCACGCCACTGAAAAGCGGATGCGCCGCCACCAGGTCGCCTACGTCCTCAGTCACGATCGCATCCTCCCGATTCTGTGCGCACGGGAAACCCCGTTGTTCGCTGTGATCGCATCTTCGCGCATGAAGACCCGCGCGTTCGATACGAACTGGCCCGGCGACCTGACACGCAGTTGCGAACCTTGCCTCCCACGTGGCACCGGGCGCGAGGGGCGTGACATCCGTGCACTCAGCCCGGCCCGCGGCACTTGATCCGGCGGCGGCCGCGCGGATCGCGCCCCTGTTTCGTGCGCGGGGGTGGCCGACTCGACGGTCCCCAGTCCACGAGCTCAGCCCGCGGGCGGCCGCGAGCTCCGCCCGCACACGGGGCCCCCATTCCGGTGTTGTCACCCAGCCGCGGACGACCCGCCCGTTATCGCCTAGGATCTCCGAGTCGGATCTGGGTCTCATGGATTGCCGGTCCGGCAGTTGTGATAAGTCATCCCGACCGGGAGTCGCGTGCCGGTCACTGGGACCTGTGGTGCAGCCTGGAGTGCACGCCGGCCTGTCAAGCCGGAGGTCGCGGGTTCAAATCCCGTCAGGTCCGCCCGTAGGATTCAACGCCGGGCTGGCGAGTGGAGGACACGCGGCTTCCTCAGCCCGCCGGGGCGCTGTCGCTTGCGGCAAGATGGAGCCGCCCTCGTAGCGGGGCGCTTGGTCGGGTAGCTCAGTTGGTAGAGCGCGCGCCTGAAAAGCGCGAGGTCACCGGATCGATGCCGGTCCCGACCACAGTTCATCTGAGGCAGGCGACGCTTGCGCGAACGCCTCGGGCCGGCGCGTTCTCGAGCACACGTGGGCTGGTGCTTCTCCCAGCGGGCTTGGACAACGGTGGCCACGCTGGCCGCCAATCGCGGAGCCACGGTTAAGTTCGATACGACGAGGGCAGATTTCTCCGAAATGCGCCGCCGCGAGAGAAGGAACGAGCCATGGGCAACCTCATCGTGACCGAGTTCGTGACGCTCGACGGAGTCGCACAGGCGCCTGGTGGACCCGACGAAGACCGCGACGGTGGCTTCGCCCACGGCGGATGGATGGCGCCACTGGCGGACCCGGAGTCGGGCGCGGCCATTTTCGAGCAAGCGAGGAGCATGGACGCCCTGCTCCTCGGTCGAAGAACCTACGAGATGTTTGCCGAATACTGGCCAAGCGCTCCGGAGGAAATCCCGTTCGCAAGCCTGCTCAACGGCGTGCCCAAGTACGTCGCCAGTCGCACACTCACCGGCCCTCTCGCGTGGCAGGGGTCGACACTCGTGGCCGACGAGCTCTCCGAGAGCGTCACCTCCCTCAAAGGGCGCCATGACGAAGTCCACGTCATCGGCAGTCTCGATCTCCTGCAGTCTCTGCTCAGCGTCGGCCTCGTCGACCGGATGAACCTCTGGGTGCACCCGCTGCTGCTTGGTAGCGGCAAGCAGGTTTTCGCCGGCGGGACCGTGCCCACGGCGCTGCACCTCACGCAATCGGTCACTTACCCGAGTGGCACACTCCAGCTCACCTACGAATCTGCCGGCGTGCCCACTTACGGCAGCCTCGCCGCAGAGGAATAGGGCGTGCGTCTTCTCACGGGAGGTTCACGAGCTTCCCGGCGGACCGCAACGCCCACTCCCACGCCCACCCGCGGGGCGCCGCTCGAGCTGGCCTCCGCGTTCAACGGACCCGTCAGTTCCGGGCACGGCACCACCGGATCCCACTGTTCCGAAGCAATCTGTCCCAGCGTTGAAAGTTGAGGCTCCTGACATGACCCAGTACCTGATCTCGTTCGATGACGGCGCGATGACCTTCCCCGAGGAAGAGCTGCCCGACGTTGCCGAGGCCGCCCACGCGGTCGCCCGAGAGGCCAAGGACGCTGGCGTGTGGGTGTTCAGCGGCGGGCTCAAGGACCACGAGGAGGCGAGCCTGGTGGCCACCGACGGGACGGTCACCGACGGCCCCTACCCGGAGACCAGGCAGTACCTGGGCGGATTCGCGGTCGTGGACGTGTCCTCACGCGAGGAGGCGCTTCGGTGGGCTGCCAAGATCGCCGTCGCCTGCCGCTGCGCCCAGGAGGTCCGCGAAATCCTGGCGGACCCGGACGCCTGATCGAGGGCCTGACACCGCCAACGTGCCGGTCGCGGGCGGGCCGCTGCCGCGAGCACGAAAGCGGTCAGGCCACGAGGCCCTCAGTTTCGAGGAACCTATCCCCTGTCTCGCCTCCGGCGATCGGTCGCTGCGCAGAGGTTGGACTCAAGCGGCCCTCAGCACTCTCACTTCCCCACAGGCCGCTAACGGCGAGAACGGCCCTTCGGTCCGGGCATCACTTGCCCTCCTCGTCATATCTGTATCCGGCATCGGAGTCGACCTGCTCGTCGTCGCCGGAGTTGTCCTCCGGGACGGTGCGCTGCACCGAGGCGAGCTGCTCGTAG
>JBEKBI010000034.1:0-7259 GCA_050015475.1 Acidimicrobiales bacterium
CGTTGCCTGCGACCAGCGCAGGCAACGCGTCCGTGATCCCAAGCGTGAGTGGGTAATTCCACGGCGAAATGACCCCGACGAGTCCCTTGGCGTGGCGTTCCTCCCAGGTCCGGGTCAAGAACGGAAACGCGCCCACGCGACGATGACGTCGCAAGTATCCCTGAGCCGTGCGCGCGTAATACCGGCTCACTTGGGCGACATCGATGATCTCCTCGAAGGCGTGTCGACGCGCCTTGCCATTCTCGAGCTGGATCAGGTCGAGCACCTCGTCTTGCCTGTCGAGCACGAGATCGGCAAAACGAGTCAGGACCCTCGCCCGACCGGCAACCGGCACCTCATCCCAGGCCGCCTGGAGGCCTCGCGCCCTCTCAGCCGCCGCCGTCACATCCGACGCTGCGCAATGAGGAACGTGACCGAGCACGTCGCCGGTCGCCGGCATTTCGATGGGCAGTGGATCCCTCGGTTCGGTGGTCACGACGCGGGCCGCCAACTGGCCCAGCCGCTCACGAGTGACCCTCGGACCGAGAGGCTGCGGGCCTGTCATCTTGGGGTTCTCGTCCATCGACGTCCTCATGAACAGCCTCGTAGGGGAACAGAGCGCGGTGCGTGGACGATACCCGAACCCGACCCGTCACAGAACGCATCGAGAACGAACACCCGCAGGCTGCACGACTCGCCCCGTGCAAGGGTCAAGACGCTTGGCGCCTCGTGCGCCGGCGCGCCGCCCACGATCTCGGCATCGCTCGCCACAGAGCCAGTTCGCTCGTGTACCATTGTACCATGGTAACAATTGAGCGAGTTCAGACGGGTGTCCGAATGGAGCAGCGGCTGCTCAAGGTCCTGAAGGCCCTGGCTGAGTATCTCGACCTCTCTCTCGGGGATCTTCTCGAAGGAATAGTGCTTCACGCCTTCGACCGGCAGCTCCCGTTCGACGAGGCGACGGTTGCCGTCATCGAGAGATTAAAGGAGGTGTACGGCCTGGACCTCAAGGCCTCCGACAGCCACCATCTGAGTGAAGCAGGCGACACGAGCGGAAAGCCCGACGGGCGAAGTCATGTGTAGACGGGTGCGCCTCACTGGCAGTGTCGAGATAGCCCTTCCGCCCGAAGAGGCTTTCGTCCTGTTCACGCCAACTGGCGAGCGGTCGTGGGTTCAGGACTGGGATCCCGTATTCCCGGACGACTGTTCGGACGAGGTCGAACCGGGGACCGTCTTTACGACCCTTCATGGCGACCGCGAGTCGATTTGGACGGTGGTTCATATCCACGTCGGGCGCTCGATCGCCTACGCGGTGACACGCCCGGATGAACGCTCCGGCCTGGTGAGCGTCACTTGTGAGCCCACGGCCAGAGGAACGATGGCGACAGTCAGCTACGACCTGACGACTTTGGACCGCGAGGCGGACGCTGAGCTGGAGCGGTTCGCCGCGAACTACCCGTCGTTCCTGGCCCATTGGGAACGCTGCATCGCGGAGGCTGTCGAGGCCAAACCGCATTGATCGATCAGGGCTCGCCGGATTATCGACTCCTGACTATCTTCCGCTGCCGCACCGGCCCGTAGCTTCCCGACGGGGCCGGCGCGTTGGCTTGAACTCCAGGGTGCTGCCCTGGCAGATACCACATCCCTTCCGATGCATGGCACCAGATCGGGGCCTCCGATCGCCAGCTCATCCCCGCTCCCCAGCTCCGAGCTGCGTTTTCCCGACGAGCACGCCACTCCGAGGCCTGCCCCTGTCGACATCGCGACAGCGACGAACCGCCGGAGCGCCGGTACTTGGTAACTCCCACTCTTCCTTGACGAGCCTGGTCTAACCCGTTGGCCGGAGCTTGGCGGACCGATTCCGCCCCCGCGCGTCTTCCCTCACGTTGTTCGTCTCGGGCGTGCCCGGCGCGACAGCTGGGATCTCTTCGAGTGCCTGGCGCACCAGCCAGGCCCGACACGCGAGATCGAGGTGGAATCGGTGTTCCGGATCGCGCAGGTCCCAACCGGTTAGCTCGCTGATGCGCTTGAGGCGGTATTTCAACGAGTTGCGATGCACATAGATCTTCGCTGCTGTGGCCTCGAGGACGCCGAACTCGCTCAAATAGGCAGAGAGGGTCTTCAGTAGTTCGGCGTGATGCTCCCTGTCGTACTCGATTAGTCGGCCAATCCAATGATCCACCAAGTTCTCGAGGTCGGTCGTGTCCGGCCGCGCCAGCAGCCGCCACACTCCCAGCTCATCGAAAACCACAATCGTCCTCTCGGTGGCGAAGCTGGCGAGCTTCAGCGCGAACTCTGCATCCGCAAGCGACCTATGCAGGTCGCCCAGCAGATAACGGCCGCCGACGCCCATGCGCACCTCCGCCCCACACTCCCCGCTGAGCAGGCTGGCAAGTTCTGCCCAGTCCAGTTCCCGAGATATCGCGAGGACTAGGCCACTCGAGCGGGCGGTCGCGAGGCACTCGATGCCAAGGCGCGCTGTCACCCGGCGGCCAATCTCCCGCAAGTCGCTCGAGACAGGTGCGGAGGGGACCACGTACACCGCTCTGTGCGGACGGTTCAGATCATGGCCGAGCCTTTCGGCGTGAGAACGGGCTCGATCACTGTCGTGGTCCTCGATCAACTCCGTTATGAAATCTCCCCGGAGAGCGACCTCGGCTTCGACTACCTCCTGATTGTGCTGTAAATGCCAGCCGAGAACCGCGGCAGCCTGCTCAAGCTTGAAGAGGTCGTCTCCGGTGGGCTGCTCGCCGCTAACAAGAAGATTGATCGCGCCAAGGACCTCATTGCGCGGCCGAGCCAGGGCGACCCATCTGTCGACGTTGAAAGTCGGCACCGCGCCGAAGCCGTCTTCGGGGAACGGGCGTGTCAACCAATGCGTGTCGGAAGCCCGGGATTGACGGTCGAGGCCGCTCGTCGCCAGCACTCGCTGGACCGCGTCCTCTATCACTACGGGCCGTCCCGTGCTCTCTTGCAGCACTTTCGCGATGCCAAATACTCCGTTGGCACTGACCGCGGCACCGATGAGCCGGTGGAACAGCGCCGCGGTCTCCAGGGACGCCGACTGACGTAGCAGCTCCAAGTCCGCGGTCGGCGCCTGAAACTCCATATCCTGGGTCTCCGACTCCAGAAATCCCACGATGAGTACCGTACCGAGATGAGGGCGCGCTTCATGCACCCGCTCCGCCATCCTGCGACGGGACCGCATGCGAGCTGCGCTTTCGGTGCGCCACCCGCTTTGGGCGTCTCGTGGCAGCGCCCAGCCACAATGAGGCTCAGCTACGTCGGTGACGGACGGCAGGTCGCCCCACGGCGCCCACCGAGGTGCCGGCTCACTCCCTGGATGACAAGGGCCTCACCCTGACAGTTCCAGTGTGCCCGCCATGCCGGAACCAGGCGCCGCGACACCTAGGCCTATTTGTCGCGCTGTCCTGGTGAATGGCGACGTGATCCTGGACACAACATGGGAGAGGGCCCCTGCAGCGCTGGGGCCCTCTCCCGGTTCCGGACGGCTCACTCCGTGCGAGCCGTCAGTTGAGTGTTGTCGTGTGCTACCCGACGTCACCTGCTGCGGTGCGCCCGTTGGTGTACGTCACCACGTTCATTCCAGGTGCTGGGTAGAAGTACATCGACACCGGCGAGCCCGTGTCCGCTGAGACGTCGAGCGGCAGGTCGGTGGGAATCGAGTAGTTCAGGCTGGCGCCCTGGTATTCGATTCCAGTGACTTGAACTCCAGGAACGTCCGTGGTCTCCTCAGTGATCGTGACGTAATCCTCGCTTCCGTCAGCGTTCACCGGTGCCGGTCCGTCGATCAGCCCGGAGCAAACTTCCCCCTGCGGGTTGTTGGCCGTGACAGGTGCGATCGTCAGAGCCACAGTCCCGCTGTCTACGGTGTCTTCCGAGACAGAGTCGGTGATGGTCCAGCCGAAGTAGAAGGTCCCACCGGAGAGGTTGGCGTCAGCCGAGGTCTCCTGCTTGCAGATCTTGAACTGGGTCGGATCCACCGTGTCGGTGAAGGTGACGACGGTCTCGTTCCAGACATCGCCATAGGGCACCGTCACCGTTGCCGGGTTGGCCGTGTCGGAGCTCAGAAGCCGAAGCCCCATCGGGTCGGTGGCGCTGACCGTCGAGACGTGCGTTAGGTAGAAGTTGTCACCAAGGGTGGTCTCGGCAACACTCGCTGTACCTGCGGGCACCGGCATCGGGTACGAGCACTCTCCGCCCTGCACGGTGAACGGAGTGCCTCCGTTGACCGAGAACTGTGCGGAGTTGTTCGCGTCGTAGGCCGACGGGTCGAAGTTCTTGCAAACCTCGATCATTCCCAGAGGGTCATTGGTGAACACGGCGTCGGCAAAGTAACCGGCACCGGATGCGGCTCCCGCCGGGACCGGCTGCACGGTGAGCACGGCCTGCGTGGCAGTGCTGCCGGCGTCTGCGCCACTGGGCACGATTTGGACGCCCGTGACTGCTGTGTCCGCGAACGGCACCTCATTGACTGTGACTGTTGAGCCGACTGGAATCCCGCTGTTCCAAGGGTAGTTACCGGTTGGCAGCTCGCAGACGACGCCAGGCGCTGGCACCGCGGCCACACCGACAGTTCCGGTTTCGGTGATCGCAGTGGCGCCGGTTGGCGGCGTGAACGTCCAGGAGATGTCGTACCAGAACGTGCTGCCTGCGAGGCTCCCTTGGTTGTTCTTAAGCACCTTGCAGACCTTGATCCAGTTGAGGGCTGTGTCGGTCGTGAAGTTGGCCGTCGTCTCCTCGTTGGCTCCAACGGTGAATTGAGCTGTCGCCCCACCGACGTCGATCGCACCCAAGCCCACGTCGCCAAGAGCGATGGTTGGGTCAGCGGTGACGCTCGACACGTAGTACGGAGCGGCTGCTGCTTCGGTCACCGTCGCCGTGCCAGCTGGAACCGGAATGGCCCCGCTGCATGTGCCGACTCCGATGGAAAAGATACCGACGGTCGTTGCGCCAGAAAAGACGGTGTACGACAGGGATCCTTGGACGTAGGAGTCCGAGCCCCAGTTGCAGATCTCGATCAGTCCCGTACCCACCTGTGCGGGGCCACCCGGGTTGCTGACTGTCGTGACCACCTTTGTGTTGCGGAAGCTGACCGTGGCGGCTGTCCTGTGGCGAGTGAGCTTCACAGCGGCGGTCGCGGCCTTCACAGAGACGCCTACCCGAGCCTTCCCCGGGGTCACTGTGATCGCAGAAATGTCCCTGTAGGACGCCGGTGCCCAGGTCTCGGTCACGTGGTTCATGCCGAGATTCCCCCGCACCGCTGCGCAACGGCCGCTCATCGTGAATGCCTTGCCGTCCACCTTGAAACGGAACTTCCCTGCAACCGACTTACAAACGGTGACTACCGGCTTGGTGCTCTTCGCTGTCTTCACAGTCGCGCCAGCACTACCGGCTACCAAGAAGCTGCTGCCCACGGAAACGACCGCTGCCATGAGCAGCCATAGCGCGGAATACTTCCGGCCTCGTCTATGCACTATCTCCTCCTCACCTTGCTTCGCCCAACCCGCGTCCAGTCGTACTCGGCCGGGGTGGTGCCTTCCCCCCCCGCACCGGGTACCCGGTGCAGGCCTGGATTCACATGCAGCAAACGTCAAGCGCTGCTGGTGTTGCAGTATGAACGTCCGCCAAGAGGGTGTCTTGATGCGAGATGCACAAGGATCTCGCGGGCATTTCGTTGCTGTCGGCCAAGTGCCAATAGAGCGCCACCACCTCGTCCAAGGCCTATAACCCCCCGACCAGCCAGATCACGCGCCGGCGGCGTCGCCTGTCGCGAAGCGTCGTGGCCAAGTCACGGTGCGGAACCCGGCGCGGGATGACGACGTGACGGTGGAACGGCCACGATCAGGGGGCACACGGCCGCGTAGGGTGGGGGGACCAGCCCTAGCTGAGGCTGGATCGTGCGAAACACCAGCACAAAAGGGCGGAAGCGGCCAGCAGGAACTTCGTGCGTAGAGAGCGGATTGACTTGCGCGTGCCGCCGTTATACCTATGTGTTGCGCGACGCGCGCGACGGTCGCATCAGGACTCGACGCCGGGCAAGGCCGGGCGCCTGACACACGGGGGCAGGGGAAATGAGACGACCGACCTGCAGTGACAACAGCTGATGGTGACACCTCGACGCCAGAAGCGCCCCGGGGAGCGAAGGGGCGACCGCGACGTGATGCCCCAACTCGGCGTTCCGCGGTCTCTCGCGCGCCCGAGGCGGCTCGTGATCTTGAGTTGCGCTGCCGCTTTGGTGCTCATCGCCTTGGTCCTGTTTGCTTTGCTGTTGGAGGGCCACAGCCTGGGCCGGTCCGCCGCTTTCGCGCCGGGCGGCCGGCGGGGGGTTGCAATCGTTCGCGACGTCGTCGGCTCCAGCGGAACGCCAGCGCAGGCCTACCCTGGGCACGCTGAGCCCGCTCTGGCCGAGCCTGCGAGGATCAAGCACCCGTCGTTTCGCCTGAACCTACCCTCTACCGGCGAGCGATCCGGCGGGCCGACGCGGGACTTGGCGGTAAACGGCCAAAAGCTGGGTCTAGCTTGGGTGCTGGCTCCCGCCCGCGACTCCGATGAAGCCACAGGAGCCGTTGCGCCGACTGTGGCGGTGACCGGAACACCCGGAGCAGTCACAGGCCCAGTCACTTACACAGTCGATGTCACCGGGCCCTCCGAGGCTGCGGTGCCGACTGGGTCGGTCACCGTTTCCGACACAGCGACTGTCTGCGTGATCACCGCCCTCGACGCAACCGGGAGCGGAAGTTGCCAGTTGACGGAGAACGCGAGCCAAAGCCCGTTCACGGTCACCGCCGAGTACGGCGGCGACTCAAACTACGAGCCCGAAACCGGGTCCACGACCGAGGACGTGGGTCCGGCTGCGCCGGGCGTGACCGTGACGGACGACTCTTCGGGAGTCGTGGCCGGCGGCTCCTTCGCTTTCACCGCCATCGTGTCCGGCCCCGGCGCTACACCTACCGGGACGGTCGGGTGGAGCCTGACAGGCCCGGGCTCCCCGGAGTGTGAGAATTCGACGCTCTCATCAGTTGGACAGGCGACCTGCACCATAATCGGCGTACTCACTGGCGATTACAGCGCAACCGCCACCTATTCGGGAGACGGTAACTACACAGGCGCTTCTGGCTCCGACTCGACTGCCTCCGTCGGCCCGGCGTCTCTCACCATCACCGCCTCGAGCGGATCGTCCACCTATGGCTCCGCCCCGCCCGCCATCACGGCCGGGTACTCGGGCTTCGTGAACGGCGACACCTCGGCCAGCCTCA
>JBEKBI010000035.1:0-3375 GCA_050015475.1 Acidimicrobiales bacterium
TCGCTTCCACCTGGCCACGGATCGTCGTCGTGAGAGCCGTGATGGTCTGGTTGTTGTAGACGAGTGCACGGAAACCGCGCACGCTGATCTGGTGCTCGAAGGTCGCAACCGCGCCAACGGGGGGGTCGTAGCCGTCGGACACCGCCTGCATGAACGGGTACGGCGTGACGAGGTCGAGACCGAGGTATTCGGCCGGGTACTGGAAGATGCTCTCGGTCGACGCGACCTTGACGCCCGCGTCGTGCCTGGCAAGCGAGGCGAGAGCCTCCCGGTACGGGACGAGTGAGGCCTCCACCTTGGCGAGGCACTGGCGGAAGTAGCCAGCGCCCGCCGGATCGACCGCGGTGTAGTCCGAGCTGATCTTGTCGATCACGGCGAAAACGTATTTCGGGTCGTACCAGAAGTGCGGGTTGTCCCCGGGCTTCTTGCCCAGGAACTTCGCGATGTCGAGGACGAAGCGGTGCGGCGCGGGATTCGCGGCGAGGATCTTCTGCGCCCAGTCGTCATAGCCCGCACCGTTCACGATCACGAAGTTCGCCCCGCCGATGGACCGCGCCACGGCGGTGCTCGCCTCGTACTCGTGGGGGTCGGCGTTGGGGTTGGTGATGACGCTCGTCACGACCACGAGCCGCCCGCCGAGCTGCGAGGCGAGGCTGCCCCAGGTGTCCTCGGCCGCGACGACGTTGATCACCCGGGGGGCGCGTGGCGGTCGGAGTGACGCCGACACACCCGGCGCGAGCGGCATGACGGTGGCACCCAGCAGCACCGCCGCGACGAGCACGGGCCGGCCCCTCCTCCCAATCATCGGTCGCCTCCGTTCACAGCCTCGACAGCAAGTCCCAGTCAGGCTAGTTTGAGAATCATTCTCATGTCAAAGGACACGCCGGCTACCCGGAGGCGCAGCTACAACAGCTGCCTGCCCCGCCCACCTCGGCTCTCGTCGCGAATCGAGACCGCCGCGGAATGGGCCCAAAGGAATGGTTCCCAGAACTCCACCCGGAACCCGACGGTGAACCCGGGCGGCATCGGTACGATTGGGCCGTGACCGAGCCCCGATCGCTCGCCGACGAACCGATCCACCGTGACGTCGCGCTCCGTCTCGCCCGCAACGAGCAGCGGTACACGCGGCAGCGCCGAACGATGGTTGAGGCGTTGGCCTCAATCGGCCGACCGGCGACGATCGGAGAGCTCATCGAAGCCGTCGGGGAGCTGCCGATCAGCACCGCCTATCGCAATCTCGCGGTCCTTGGCGACGCGGGAGTCGTGCGGCGCGTCAACGGGACCGACGAGTTCGCCCGCTTCGAGCTCGCCGAGGAGGTGAGCGGGCACCACCACCATCACGCCGTGTGCAGCTCATGCGGCCTTGTCATCGACGCGACGAGCTCAGCCCGCCTCGAGATGGCACTCGCGGAGACGGCGCGGGCGATCGCAGCGGAAAATGGGTTCGACGTCGCCGACCACCGCCTCGAACTCGTCGGGCGGTGTCTGTCTTGCGCCCGGACGGCCACCTAGATCTCCTTGGGCTCCGAAACGCTTGACGTTGTGACAAGTTTCAAGGGGCGGTTCCGAGGCGCGCGCCCGTGACGTAGTCGCCGACGGCACGGTCGATGGCGTGGAGGGCCTGGCGGAGTTGGAGCGGCGCGGGCGGTACGTGTGCCTCGAGGAGCGGTCGCAGCAGGCGTGCTCCGAGCTTGGTGTAGAAGACCGCAACGCGGATGCCCTCGTCGGTGGTCACGTAGGTGTTCGTGGCGGGGATCCTTTCGATCAGGCCGTGGAGGCGGAGTCGTCGGAGGTCATAGGTCATCTGGCTCCGTGAGTAGTCGCTGCCGAGGAGTCCGGCCACGAGCCCGCGAAGGCTCTTGTTCGTGAAGCCGGTGACGGCGTGGACCATCAGACAGAGTGCGCCGGCCAGGGCCGTGACGCGTGGGTCCCCGAAGCGCAGTGCTCCGGTTCGTTGGCCCTCAACGTTGTAGGGCTGGTGGATGCGCTCGAAGAGCGCAGAGCCGATGGCACAGCCCTGGCCGGCCTTTTCGATCATAAGAAGCCGATGGTTGACCTGCCGTGCGCGATCGACGAGCTCGGGTAGGTGCTCGACCTTCGAGGCGATCCCGAGGTCGCGGGTCTTGTTGATCACGGTCTCGATGCGAAGTGCCCTCCCTTCCTTCAAGTACTGCTTCACGCGGCTGTGCCGATAGGAGAAGTCCATCCGGACCTCGGTGCCCCGCGAGAAGACCCGCTCCCGATAGGGCTGGTGGATCGGGCGCCGGAGCTGGCGGGAGAACACGAGGGCGACCTGTTCGGGCCGCCCGATTCCCACGTTGTCGGTGACGAGGGACTCGAAGAAGCTCCGTGCCCGGCGTGGGTCGTCGAACACAAGGGTGCGGGAGACCTCGACTTGGCGCATCGAGAGCTCGTAGTCATAGCCCGCCCGGCGGTCGTCCGCGGTGAACGGCATCGGGATCACCGCCGTCCAGCGTCGGAAGAACCGCTCGATGTCGCGGGAGGAGAACCGGTTGCAGATCGCCTGGAGGTGATCAGGGTCCGCGCAGGATGCGAAGCCGTTGGCGAGCGCGCGGTAGGCGAGCCCCTCGTGATCGGCTTGGCGCTTCGCCCACTCGTGCCCGTTCAGCCAGACCTTGCCGGGATAGGGGAAGTAGGTGCAGAGCTTGATGAACCCCGGCCCGAACTCGGGATCGAGCACGTAGAAGTAATACGTCCCGACCCGGCGCTCCTCTTTCTTGAACGCGACAAAGCTCCCCCCGTTGCAGCCCGCGACGCGCTTGCCGGAGAAGACCCACTGGAACTCTTGGGCTTGAACGATGGCGACGACGCCGAAGCGACCCTCGTGCTGGGCGCGGTCGAGGTGGGGGCGGACGTGGTCGAGCTTTCGGTCGTCCCAGCGTGTCCGGTCCGGCTTGGCGAGATGGAGGATCGGCACGTCGTGCTCGGCAGCAAAGGCCTTCACCTCGCGGCGGAAGCGGTTGCCGATCTTCTCGAACAGCACCGGAGAAGGGATCGGATAGCCGAGGTGCTCGGTCAAGAAGCGGACCACCTGACCCGGCACCTGGAGGTTCGGCACGTAAGCGTTCAGGTAGAGGCGGTCGATGCAATCGAGGTCGAGGGCGATGTGGCCCTCGAGGACGTCGTTGATGTTCGTCGTGCTTACCATGCGCAAGGAGATCGCGCATGAGGGCCGGCTCTGCCGGCCCGACGACTTCAACGCGAAATCCGCTGCGTCGGGAGGAAGCCGGGAGGGGGGCCTGCCCCCCTCCCGCTAAGAGACTGTTGGACAAATCGCCCTGCTGAGGGTGCTCGCGATTTGCTTGGCAGGCGACGAGACTTGTGGCATGCAGGGGAAATCCAATACAGAGCGGC
>JBEKBI010000036.1:0-2854 GCA_050015475.1 Acidimicrobiales bacterium
AAGAGCGAGAAGAACTCGTTGCCGAGGTCGTAGTGCGCGCCGATGTTGCGCCGGTCGGTGTCGCGCCGTCCGAGGCGTTCAAGGAACCGGACGCGGGCCCAGAGCACCGGCGCGAGAAGCAGATGGGCGAGGCGCTGGGTGCGTTCTGTCGGATCGAGGTTGCGGATCATCACGCGAACCGACACCACGAGGTCGTCGAGGTCGTCGACGGTCCACCAGCCCGAGTAGAAGGCGCGTCCGAGTCCGCTGCTCGCCGCGGTGGCGACGGCGGTCCACGCCGCGGGCGACACGACGGTGATCTCGGGAATCGTGAGGCCCTCGGCCGGTTCGCCGTACACCCGCCGTCGGCCGTCCTCCGTGATGGCGAGCGCACCGTCGTGCAGCGAGCCAAGGAGGCGGACGACGACCGCCCGGGCCAACCGGTCCCGCAGGCGGCGACGCGCAGTCGTGCTCGGTCGTCGGGGAACGATCGTCGGCCCGGATCCGGCCCCCCTGGCGGGACCGACCGGCCCAACCTCGTCGGCGCTGATCATCTCCCAACCTAGCGCGAGTTTCCTGGCTCGTGCTGGTTGATGCTTCGTTCGACCTGGTAGTCGGCACAAACGCTTGGTGCTGCGCGTATTACCTAACTCAGCGCTTCGGCGCGTAGGCCTCGAGTCCGAAGGTGAGCATGTGGCGGGCGCGTGGCCTTCCTCGTTCGCCCGCATAGAGAAGGACGGTCTCCTCGATCCCGCCGAGGTGCCGGAGAAGTTCGCGCACGCTCATCACGATCCCCGCCTGGGCGGCCTCACGCACCATGAGCCGGACGACCATGAGGGCCAACACGCAGTAGAAGACGTGGACGCGGATCTTCTGTTCGGTCCAGTGGAACATCGGCGAGAACGAAACGACGTGGGGGTCTTTCATCTGACGGAAGTCGGCCTCGACCTGCCACTGGGAGCGATAGGCGCTGATGATCTCGGCGATCGACCAGTCCTCGTGGTCGGTGAACAGGATCCGCTTGCCGAAGATCTCGGCCTCCAGGGCAACCCGCTCTCCCGGGTCCTCCTCGATCGCGAGGCGGAGCTCCCCGGGCTGGTCTCCCGTGAGGGTGGCCGTGATGCAGCGCCTCACCCAACGCGCCTTGGTCGCCTCGGCGATCTCGGCCTCGACGTCCGATCGCGTGCGGCGCGAGTGCCCATTGGCGAGTACGCGGCTCAGCTCCAAGAGCCGCCGGCGGGCCTTTGCCATCGTCTGATCGAAACCCCGTGACTGCTTGTCGTGCAGCTCTTTGGAGTGGGTGACGACGACTCGCCGGCTCGCCCCGAGTGCGACGGTTCGGGCCTCGAAGGCACCGAGCCCGGGGAAGGCCTCCTCGTCGACCGGGCGATAGCGCCTCTTCGAGATGGCGAGGAGATCCGGGTGATCGGAGGGCCGGAGCGAGCCGACGAAATGCATCTGTGTCTCTTCGATCACCAGCTGGTTCTTCGCGGAGTCCTGTCCGGCGTCATAGACCAAGGTGAGCTCGGCGAGGTCGCCGAAGGGGGCGAAGCGCCGTGCCAAGGTCTCGACGACGGCTGCGAACTGGGTGACGTCGGGGCGGTCGCCCGCATAGGCGTGCGAACAGAGGGGGATCCCGCCGTCTCTCGTGACGACGAGCCCGAGGCCGACCAGGCGCAGGTCGTTTCTCTTCTGCTTGGCATGGCCGCGTTTCGCGATCGGGGCGGCATCGTTCCCCGAGTCGATGTAGGTGGCGAAGTTCGTCATGTCCAAGACGAGTCCGGAGCAGTCGAGGGAGAAGACCTCGACCGAGCGGGCGACGACCCTCTTCTCGATCTCGACTAGGGCTGCGGGGGAGATCGCGTCCATCGCGTCCCAAAAGCGCCGGTGGTCGAGCGCCTGGGAGGGGAGCTTGACGAGCCGCTCGCCAGCAGTTGTCTGCCACCAGTCCGAGAAGGCGAGCTTCGAACAGGGAGCGACGACGCGGTTCAGTGTCGAGAGCGCGATGTAGGTCCCGACGCTCGCGAGCTCATCGGAGCGCCGTGCACCGACGACCTCATCGACAATTGCCGCCACGCCGAGTCGCTCGAGCACCGAGTAGGCCGCCGCCAGATCACCGAAGCTGCGGTGCCGGGAGCGGGTCGGCTCGCCAGGGCCGAACTGCGACAGACGAGCGGCGACCTCCTCGGCCGAGCCGAGGTAGCGCTGCGAGACGATGCGCGGCTTGCCCCGGACTCGAGCCGATTCGACGAGGTAGTAGTAGGTCTTGTTGCCCTGCTTCTTGCCGACGATTGAAGCCATATCTAGGTAATACACCACATGCCGACACATCGCGAGCACCTGAGCAGGACAAACGCGCTGGTCACGCGCTTGTTTTGAAAATACTTCTGAGAGTTCTGTTCAGTCCTTCAAAGGGAGAGCCAGGAAACTCCCGCTAGCGCGGACGCCTGCCACCACACAGAGGGCGACGACCGGACCGACCACGAGTAGTCGAGACGACTTCACGGGTTCAGTATCGCTCCCGGCAATTCCCAATTACGCGCGCCCCCTAGTGCTCAGCTGAAGCGGGGGTCCGAACTATTCCCGACCGCCGGGTCGAAGTCGTCAGGCGAGTACCGGGATACGACCTCGGCTCACCGAGCTGAACCCCACGCCTGAATGGGTCATCAACTCCCGCATGACCGGGGGGATGGGACGCACTCCTCTCTCGGGCACCCACCAGACGGCAGCCGGATGAATCGGGCGCGCCGGGCCGCGGAACGGGATGCCGACCACCGTCCGGTGTGGCTCGCCGGGGCGGTGGGGAGCGGCCATGATGGGCCGATGGAACCTCGCGAGCACGACGAACGCCCTTGGGGCAACTACACGGTCCTCG